>DASXKQ010000046.1:0-37507 GCA_036496745.1 Polyangiaceae bacterium | reverse complement strand
GTACTTCGCCGTCAACGACGCGCGTCAAAAGCGCATCCTGTTCTGGGGCGTGGCGGGCGCGGTGGTGATGCGCGGCGTGTTCATTTTCGCCGGCGCCGCGCTGCTGCACCGCTTCCACTTCTTGAACTACGTATTCGGCGCGTTCTTGCTGTACACCGGCGGCAAGCTCCTATTTCATCGCGACGACGACACGGTCAATCCGGAAGACAACATCGCGCTCAAGCTCGGGCGCCGCTATCTACGCACCACCAACGAGTACGACGGCGATCGCTTCACGCTCGTCAAGAACGGCGTACGCTTCGTGACGCCGCTGTTTCTGGTGCTGCTCGTGATCGAGGTCTCCGACCTGTTGTTCGCGGTGGATTCCGTGCCCGCCGTCCTGGCGGTCTCGCCGGACGTGTTCGTGGTCTACACCTCGAACATCATGGCCATCCTCGGCCTGCGCGCGCTCTACTTCTTGATCGCGCACATGATGACGCGCTTTGCGTACCTGGGCATCGGCCTCAGCATCATCTTGATCTTCATCGGCGCCAAGATGATCCTCGGGCAACACGTGCACATTCCGAGCTTGCTCTCGCTCGCGGTGATCGCAGTCGTACTCGCGCTGACCGTGGTCATCTCGCTGCTCCGCCCGCCGAAGGGAGACACCTCCGAGTGACCGACTTCTCGGAGCGCGCCAGCGGCATCCTGCTGCACCCGACGTCCTTGCCGGGCCCGCACGGAGTCGGCGACCTCGGCGCCGATGCGCACCGCTTCCTGGATTTTTTGGCGCACGCGGGCCAGCGTTACTGGCAAATGCTGCCGGTGGCTCCGCTCGGCGGCGGTAGCTCACCGTACGACAGCCCGTCCGCGTTCGCCGGCAGCCCACTGCTCTTGAGCTTGCAGACACTCCATGAGCGCGGCCTGCTCGAGGCGAGCGAGCTCGGCGATCCGAGCGGCTTTGCGCGCGCCAAGAGCGCGCGTTACGGCGCGGCCGCGCGCTACCGCGAACGGCGATTGCGCCGCGCTTTCGGCCGCTTTCAAGAGCGCAATCATGACGACGAACGGCGCGAGCTCGCCGCATTTCGCGAGCGTTCACGGCACTGGCTCGACGACTACGCGCTCTTCCGCGCCCTGAAAAAAGCCCACGGCGCGCGGGTGTGGACCGATTGGCCCGTGGAGCTCCGCACGCGCGAACCGCTGGCTCTCGAGCGCGCGCGCGAGAGCCTATCCGTCGAAGTTCGGTATCAAGAGTTCTTGCAGTTCGAGTTCGACCGTCAGTGGAGCTCGCTCCGCTCACACGCGGCAGAAGTCGGCGTCAAGCTGCTTGGCGACATCCCGATGTTCGTCGCGCACGACGGCTCGGACGTCTGGGCGCACCAGGCCATCTTCCAACTCGACGAGCGCGGCGAACGCCGCGTGGTGGCCGGCGTCCCACCGGATTACTTCAGCGCCGACGGTCAGCGCTGGGGCAACCCGCTCTACGACTGGAACGTGCTGCGCGAAACCGGCTTCGCCTGGTGGATCGCACGCCTGCAAACGACGCTCGGTCGCTTCGACGCCTTGCGCCTCGATCACTTCATCGGCTTCCACCGCTATTGGGAAATCCCGGCGCACTCTCCGAGCGCGCGCGAGGGGCGCTTCGTCGGTGTCCCGGGGCGGGAGTTCTTCGAGCGCGTGCGCACGGCGCTCGGCGGCTTGCCCTTCATCGCCGAAGATCTAGGCTTGGTCACGGCTGAAGTGCACGCTTTGCGCGACCATTTCTCGCTGCCCGGCATGCGAGTGCTCGAGTTCGCCTTCGTCGATCAATCACGCGATTACCAGCCTCACCGCTTTCCGCGCCGCACGGTCGTGTACACGGGCACGCACGACAACGACACCGTCGTCGGCTGGCTCTCGGCGCACGAGCGCGAGAAGAACGAGCAGCGCGCTGCGCAGCTCCACGCCGAGCGACAGCGCGCGCTCGACTATGCCGGCAGCGACGGGCGCGAGCCGCACTGGGACTTGATTCGAACCGCGCTGATGTCCGTCGCGGACACCGCGATTTTTCCGCTACAGGACGTGCTCGGCCAAGGCACCGAGTCGCGCATGAACGTGCCCGGCACGCCGGACGGCAATTGGGTCTACCGCGTCGCCCGTGACGAGCTCCGCCCGGAGATCGCCGAGCGCATGGCGCGCTTGTGCCAAACCTACGAGCGCACGCCTGCCGGAGTGAAACCAAAGTGAGCCTGCGGGCGCGGCGCACGGCGCTCTGCGCCCTGCTCGGGCTGTGCGTGACGCAGAGCGCGTTCGCGCAAACCGCGGTGCCCGCAGCTCCCCCGGCTGCTCCAGCTCCGCCCGCCGCCGCTTTGCCGCCCGCGCCAGCGGTCCCCCCTCCCGCAGCCCCAAGCCAGCCCCAACCGAACACCCCCCCAACGGCAACCCCCGCGCCGCCGGCCGCCGACACCTGGGGCGCTCCCGGCGCTGCGCAACCGCCCGCGGCTACCGCGCCACCGTTGCCTCCGCCGCCGACACCCGCGCCCGCCGAGCCGGACGCCTGCCCCTGCCCGGTGGACGCCAGCGGCGCCAGCGCTCCGCAAGCCGTGCGCTACACGCTCGAGAGCATCAAGATCCGCGGCAATACACGCACGCACACCAGCGTCGTGCGCCGTTACCTGCCCTTCAAGGTCGGCGACGTGTTCGACGTCGACGATCCGCAAGTCGAGCTCACGCGCTACCGCTTGCTCGGCACGGGTTTTTTCCGCGACGTGCAGTTCTCGCTGCAGAAGGGCACCACGCGCGGACTCGTGGTGCTGGTGATCGACGTCGTGGAGCGCAACACGATCGTCGTCAACGACGTACGCATGGGCGTCTCCGCAGACGCCGACACGCAGGGCAACAAGGTCCCGCTGCGAGCCTACGCGGGCGTGGACGTGGCCGAAACGAACCTGCTCGGCACGGGCATCACGCTCGGCACCGCGATGGCCCTCAGCAACGATCAGTTCGGGCTGCGCGTGCGCTTCTTCGATCCCGCGTTCCTCGGCAGTCATTGGATGACGAGCGGCAACCTGCTCTACAACGACGCCAAGGACTTCTTCGGCACGTCGCACGTCGAGTACTGGGATCCGTTCAACGACACTCAGCGAGCGGCGGACTCGGCGGTCGTCAGCTACAAGCGCTTCGGCGGCTCGCTCGGCGTCGGCCGGGATCTCGGCGTCTCCACGCAATTTTGGCTGAATTATCGGCTGGAATCGATCGAGGCCAGCTACCCGCTCGAGGCGTCCCAGCTGCGCGGTTTCAGCGTCGAGCCAATCGACTTCGACATCATTCGGGGACGGAGCGTGCTCTCCACCTTGCGCGCGAGCCTCGAACACGACACGCGCGATCATCCGTTTTTGCCCACGCGCGGTTGGCACGCGAGCATCGCGGCCGAGCTCGCCCTCTTGCCCGCCGCATCCGACTACGACTACCAGCGCATCGATCTCGAGATGTCGCACTGGTGGCGGCTGCCCTGGCACGAGCACGTGCTCAAGCTCCAGCTCGTGGCCGGCGCGATCGCGGGCGACGCGCCGTTCTTCGAGCAGTACTACGTGGGCGACTTCAGCGATTTCTTGCCGGCGCGCGTGCTCGGCATCAACTTCGATCGCAGGCCGCCTCCGAATTTCTTGGGCACCGACATCGTCGAGGTGCGTTACGGGAAATACGCGTTCAAGCTCGCCAGCGAGTACCGCGTTCCGCTTTTCCGCGGGCACCGCTCGATCTACGGCATCGACTTCTTTGCGAGCGCGGGTATCTACGGCGTGGCGGGCACGCGCGACATCACCAATCCGCCCACGGGCTACTCGGGGCTCGCGCGCGTTCCCGTCGATTTGACCGGAAATCTGGGCTTTCGCATCGATACCAGCGCGGGCGGCTTCGTCTTCTCCTTCGCCAACTTGCTCGGCTTCCCCTCGGCCTTGCGCGGCAAGGGACCTGCCGGTGGCTAGCCTCGAGCTTCGCGCCGCGCGGCTCCGCAAGGCGCTCCTGATCGCCTTCGCCTTATTCACCTTGCTCACGTCGCGCCGTGCGCGCGCGCAGGCCGCCAACGACGACACCGTCACCCGCGACGGCACGTTCGAGTGGGACGACAAGAAGGGTTCGTTGTACCTGAGCCTCCCCTTCCGCGACATCATCGACGCCGATCTGGAGAACAAGCTCAGCCGTGGCTTCCCGACCACGATCGTCTTCACCGCCACCGTGTACCGAGCCGGCGCTCCGGAGCCCCTGTCGACCACCGCGCAAACCTGCAAGGTGACTTGGGACGTTTGGGAAGAAGTGTATTACGTCGAGAGGACGCGCTCGGGCGTCAGCCAAAAAGTGGTCGAGCCGGTCACGACGATCGAGGGCGTGCTCCGGCGCTGCGCGCAAGTGTATCGACTCCTCGCCGGTGACCGCAATCAAGTGCCGCGCAACGCGCTCCTCTATGCGCGCGGGAAAATCCAGGTCAATCCGGTCAGCCAGGACGTGTTGAACCAGATTCAACGCTGGGTCATGCGCCCGAACGGCACGGGCACGGTCGCCGCGGGTGACGCCCTTTTCAGCACGTTTACCGGCTTATTCTTGCAGCGCATCGGCGAAGCCGATCGACAAATGAAATTCACCACCAAGCTGCTTACGCCCAAGGTCATCCCGCAGGAGGCGAAATGACTGATTCGATCAACGAAGTACTACCGGTCGCGCTCGTGCTCGCCGATTGCGAGTGCCTGGTGGTCGGCGCGGGCGCCGAGCTCGACGGCCGCGTCGCGGATCTGCTCGCCGCGCGGGCGCGCGTAACCGTCGTCTCGAGCGCGCCGAGTGAGGCCGTGCGAGCGCACGCGCAATCCGGACGCGTCACGCTCCACGAACGCGCCTTCGAGGACCGCGACCTCCACGACAAGTGGCTCGCGGTGTTGACCGAACAAGATCCGCTGCTGGCCGCGCGCATCGCCGACCTCGCGCGCCGACAGCACGTGTTCTTCTGCGCGGTCGATCAACCCGCGCACAGCCGCTACTATCACATGGCGCGCGCGCGCGCCGGACTCCTGACGATCGCCGTCAGTACCGCCGGGCAAGCGCCCGCTCTCGGACGGCGCTTGCGTGAAGAGCTCTCGCGCCTGCTTGCGGAGAGCGGCGCGGCGGCGTTCGTGAACGAGCTAGTGGAGCTGCGGCGGCGCACGCCGTCGCCTGAGCGTCGGGACGTGCTGGGGCGCGCGGTAGCCGGCGTGCGCTTGACGGGAGAATTGCTGTTGAAGGGGGAGTGACCGACTCGCAATGGCGGCGGCTCTCGTATTGACGAGCGACCATATCCCGGTCAGGCTCTCGGTATGGCTGGCGCGGCAATCAAACGGGTCACGGTCAATCTGCCGGCCAAGCTCCTCAACGAAGCAGAGCAGGTCAGCGGGCGAGGTATTACGGAGACGATCGTGCTCGGGCTCGAGCTCTTGGCGCGACGTCGAGCCTATGCCAAGGCCATCGCGTTGAAGGGAAAGCTCCGACTGGCCGTTGATCTGGACTTGTCTCGTGAGCGCCCTGTTCGTTGACACTTCGGTGTGGGTGGAGTTCTTCCGGGGCGTGCCTTTACCGCCTTTGGACGACGCGCTGCGGGACGGCCTCGTCGTGCTAGCTCCGATTGTTGCAGCCGAGCTGCTGAGCGCGCCGCTCTCCAAAGTCGAGCGACGTTCGCTCGCTTCCTTCCTCCAAGACCTGCCCCGGCACCCGACGCCTCTCGAACACTGGCTGGCGGTCGGAGCCTTGCGCGCACAGCTGTCGAAGAAAGGCTTATCCGTGTCGACACCGGACGCACACATCGCCGCGTGCGCTATCGAGGCTCGAGCCGCGCTGTGGTCGAACGACGCGATCTTCCGCAAGGTGGCCAAGCAGAGCCCATTGCGGCTTTTCCAACCGTGACGGGCGCGGCCGGCTCGACGCGCGAGTGCGGTAGCGCCACTCGGGCGCGTGCATTTGGGGGCCTCGGCGCGGCCAGGCGCATGCCAACGCACCCCGATTGCTATTGCAACTGGGTTGCCATATGGTCCCGCCCGCTCCCGATGGGTCGTCTTCGGTTTCTCGTTCTGCACACCGCGCTCTGGCTGTTCGCGAGTGGCGTCGCACGCGCGCAGACCGCGCCGCAAGCTCCCGTCGCCGTCGAGGCGCCCGTCGTTTTAACCCACGTCGACGCGGTGTACCCGCCTGCGGCGCTGCCCGAGAAAAAACACGCTGACGTCGTGCTCCTCGTGACCGTCGATCTGGACGGCCATGTCTCCAAGATCGACGTAGCGACGTCCGGCGGCGATTTGCTCGATCAAGCGGCGATCGTCGCGACGCGACAATGGACGTTCGTACCGGCCAAACGCGGCGGCGTGCCGGTCGCGAGTCGCATTCGGATTCCGTTTCATTTCGCGCCGCCCGCGCCACCGCCCGAGCTCGTCGAGCCACCGCCGTCACCCGAGCCGGCCCTCGACGCGCAGGCCGCCGTGCCTGCTGCACCGAGCGCGCCCGTAGCGCCGACTGCGCCGAACGCGGCTGCACCCGCGGCACCGATCGAGATCGACGTGATCGGCCAAGCGACGCCACCGACGCATGGGCCGTCGGATTTTCGCGTGAAGGTCGGTCAGCTCGCGGTCGTGCCGCGCCAGAACGCGAGCGAGCTCTTGAAGCTCGCGCCCGGCATTCTGCTCACGAACGAAGGCGGCGAAGGGCACGCTGAACAGGTATTTTTGAGGGGTTTCGACGCGCGCGAAGGGCAAGACATCGAGTTTACAGTGGGCGGCGTGCCGATCAACGAGAGCGGCAATCTGCACGGCAACGGCTACGCGGACACGCACTTCATCATCCCCGAGTTCGTCGAGGGCTTTCGGGTGATCGAGGGACCGTTCGATCCGCGGCAGGGCAACTACGCGGTGGCGGGCAGCGCCGACTACGAGCTCGGCCTCGAGCGGCGCGGGCTGTTCGCCAAGTACACGAACGGCAGCTTTGGCACACATCGACTGCTGCTCGGCTGGGGACCTAAGAGCGAGAGCGCGCACACGTTCGGCGGCGCCGAGATTTATCAAACCGATGGCTACGGCCAGAACCGCGACGCGCAGCGCGCGTCCGCCATGGCTCAGTACGAGGGACGCCTCGGCGAGCGCGGCTCGTACCGCGTCACCTCGCAAGCCTACACAACGCACTTTCACTCCGCGGGCCTGATCCGCGATGACGACTTTCGCGCCGGACGCATCGGGTTTTACGACAGCTATGATCATTCGAGCTTCGCCCGCGAGCAGATCCCCGAGGGCGGCGACTCGTCACGCTACTCGCTCGCCGCCGCCTTCGAGACTCACGCGGACGACACGACGCTGAATCAGCAGGTCTTTCTGATCCGACGCGATATGCGCTTGCTCGAAAATTTCACGGGATTCCTGCTGGATGTACAGGAGCCGCTGCAGAGCGTGCATGCGCAGCGCGGCGACATGCTCGACTTGAACGTGCGCGAACTCACACTCGGCGCGCGCGGCTCGGCGCGCTTCACTGGCTCGCTGTTCGGCAAGAAACAAGAGCTCGAGCTCGGCTACTTCGCGCGGGGCGACCAAGTGTCGAGTACTCAACAGCGGCTCGAGGCCAACACGGGTGTCCCGTACAAGACCGACACCGATCTCGACTCCACGCTGGGCGAGGTCGGGCTCTATGCGGACGCGAATGTGCGTCCTCTTTCTTGGGTTACCTTGCGCGGCGGCGTGCGGGCCGAGCTCTTGACCTATGACGTCCTCGACAACTGCGCCGCGCAGAGCGTGAGTCGCCCATCGACCACGAATCCACCGATCGACCAGAGCTGCCTCACACAGCAAAATTTCGGCCGGCCGCGCGAGGCGGATCAGCGCGACTCGACCTCGAGCGTCGCGCTCTTGCCGCGCGCTTCGCTGATGCTGGGGCCCGCGGGTGGCTTCTCGTTTCTCGCCAGTTACGGGCGCGGCATGCGCTCGGTCGACCCGGGCTACATCACCGAGGACGTGAAAACCCCATTTGCCAGCATCGCGGCCTACGAGGGCGGCGTGCTCTATTCGCTCACGTCCGATCGCGTCGCGCTCGTTGCGCGTTCCGTCTTTTTCCAGACGCACGTCGACAAAGATCTGATCTTCAACGAGAGCGAAGGGCGCAACGTGCTCGGCGCGGGGACGACGCGCACCGGCTGGCTCGGCGCGGCGCGCGCAACCGGCTCTTTTTTCGACGAATCGTTCAATCTGACGCTCGTGCGCTCGAGCTACGACGACACGCATTTGCTCGTGGCCTACGTGCCGGCCGTCGTGTTGCGCTCGGACACTGCTCTCTTCAGCAATCTGCCGCTCGCGTTCCTCGACAAGCGCGTGCGCGGCACGGTCGGCGCGGGCGTCACCTACGTCGGACCGCGCCCGTTGCCGTACGGCGAGCGCAGCCAAGATTTGTTCACGGTGGATGCGTCGGCGTCGCTCACCTGGCACTATTTCGAGCTCGGGCTGAGCGCGACGAACTTGTTCAATCGCCGCTATCGCCTGGGCGAATACAACTTCGCCTCCGACTTCCACAGTCAGCCGCAGCCCACGCTCGTGCCGGAAAGAATGTTCAGCGCGGGTCCGCCGAGATCTCTCTTCGCGACACTCGGCGTCTACTTGGGGGGCGTTTGATGCGCATCGCGTCCACCCCCAAATCTCTCACTCTCCTCTCGCTGCTGATCCCGCTCGGCTGCGCTGGAACCACCGGTGATCGCCTGCGAGATTTTCCGGCTGCAGCGTCCGGACCAGGCGACGTCACGAACCCACTTGCCTTCACGACCGATCTCGGCTGGCACGTCATCCTGAGCAAGGCCACGCTCCATGTCGGCGCGCTCTATCTCGATCAGAGTCGACCGGTATCGGGCGTACAGGACATCAATTGCGTGTTGCCCGGCACGTACGTGGCGCAAGAAACCAGCGGACTGGACGTGGATTTGCTCTCGGCTTTGCCGCAATATTTCCCTGCTCTTGCGCACGGCAGCAGCTTGCCCGCGATCGTCGGTCAGGTGTGGCTCACGGGCGGCGCAATCGACGACACGAACGACGCCACGAAGATCCTGGTCGTCGCCGGCACGGCCGAACAGAACGGCACGACTGTGCCCTTTCTCGCCCAGCTCACGATCGGTACCAACTTCGCGATGTCGGGCGCGCTCGCGGGCGCTCAGTCGATCTGCAAAGAGCGCATCGTGTCGCCGATCCCGAGCGCGCTCAGCGTCGAGCAAACCGGGGGCCTGCTGCTCAGCGTCGATCCGCGCCGCTTGTTCGTGAACGTCGATTTTTCCGAGCTCGACATGACGACCAGCGCACCGTTCTTGTTCAGTAACGACCCGACGAGCAGCGACTTCACGCAACCCAGTCGGAACCTGTTCGACAACCTGCGGTCGCTCGGGCCATACGCATTTTCATGGTCCGACGGCCTGTGAGGACGAGCTAGCGATGCCCTGCCGCCCACTCTCGCGTCTAGTCGCTCTGCTGCTTCTGCTGTTGCTCAACGCCTGCTCCAGCGACAACCAAGCGAACTCGCCGAGCGATCCAGGCGCAGGCGGCGTCCTGTTCGCCGTGTCCGGAGAGGCGCTCGCCCTGAGCGGCTATGCGTTTCCTCCTCTAAATCCGGGGGATCCGGCGTTCGTCGACGGTTGGCAGCTCACGTTCTCACACCTGCTCGTGACGATCGATCATTTGACGCTCTCGTCCAATCCAGACATCTCGGCCGGCGATCAATCGCTGACCGGCGCAGTGGTGGCGGGTGTCGACGGCCCCTGGGCGCTCGATCTGAGCCACTCGGATCCGAGCTACCTCCCCGGCAAGGGCGGCCCTGACGAAGAAGCCGTGCCGATCGCGTCACTCGCCGCGCAGAACCGCAACGGCAATGCGCCGTTCGCGACGGACGGCACGCGCTACGCGTTCGGCTTCGACACGGTCGCGGCCACGGCAAGCGCGCTCAAGGTGAACCTCGACGCTTCCGCGCTCAGCGCATACCAAACCATGATCCAGAGCGGTTGCATCGTCGACTACATCGGGACGGCGACGTTTCGCGGCGGCACGGTCGAAGGCCATACGGACTGCAATGACGACCCCGAGCACGCAAACTGGCCCAAGACCGTGAACTTCGAGCTCTGCTTCAAGTCGCCCACCAGCTACCGCAACTGCCAGAACCCGGACAACTCGAACGCCACGCCGCTCGGTAACGACGAGTTTCAGCGCGGCATCGCGCCGCTCGCCGAAAAATCCGTGATCGCGCAGGTCACGCTGCACACCGATCATCCCTTCTGGGACAGCGTGCTGCACGACTCGCCCGCGCACTTCGATCAATTCGCAGCGCGCGTTTCGGATCAAACCGGCACTCCGACGGTCACGCTCGAAATGACACAGGGCGTCGACTATACGGCCGTCACCGACGCCGCGGGCAAGCCGCTCGACTGGCGCTACTGCATCGATCCGCCGACCGACGTGCACGGCCAATTCAACGGGCAAATGGCGTTCGATCCGGGCTCCGTGCCGCACGCGCCCGACAACCAAGCGGCGCACGGCCTGCGCGACTACTATGATTTCAGTACCTACGATCAAAGCACGCAGGGCCACCTCAACTCCGACGGCCTATGCTACGTGTCACGCAACTACCCCAGTCCAAACTGAGATTCTGGGCTAGCCGCCAATGCACGCCGACCACACAGAGCACGATCACGCCGGCCACGGCCATGTGGGGCACGGGCATGGGCACGCTCACGATGAGCACGCCGAGCCCGCAAACCCGCCGCGTCTGAGCGCGCGCGAGCGCGGCGCGCGCTGGGTCGTGCTCGTCACGTCGTTGATGATGATCATCGAGCTCGCGGTCGGCTACACGACGCACTCGCTCGCGCTGACCGCCGACGGCTGGCACATGGGCACGCACGCGGCCGCGCTCGGCCTCGCTTCTTTTGCGTACTGGTTCGCGCGGACGCGCGCGCGCGACCACGTATTTAGCTTCGGCACCGGCAAAGTCCACGCGCTCGCCGGCTACACGAGCGCCATCATCCTGACCGGCGTGGCGCTGTCCATGCTGGTCGAGTCGGGCCTGCGCCTGTTTCGCCCGGAATCCGTGCGCTATGCGGAAGCCATTCCGGTTGCCGGCGTCGGCCTGCTCGTCAACTTCGTGAGCGTGCTGTTGCTCAGCGGTGGCGACGCTGACGCCACGCATCGCGGTCACGCGCACGGCGATCACGGCCACGATCACAATCACCGCGCGGCCTACCTGCACATCCTCGCCGACACCATCACCAGCCTGCTCGCCGTGGTGGCACTCGTGGCCGGACGCTACCTCGGCTGGACGCTGCTCGACCCGGCCATGGGCTTGCTCGGCGGCGCCATCGTGCTGCGCTGGGCCGTCGGACTCTGCCTCGACGCAGGGCGACAGTTGCTCGACGTGAACCCCTCCGCTGAACTTGCCGCGCGCCTGCGCGCAGCGCTCGAATCCATCGACGACGTGCGCGTCGAAGAACTCCGCCTCTGGAGCACGGGGCCCGCCAAACACGGCTGCGTCGTCACCCTCGTCACCGCATCCCCCCGCGCCTCCGCCCACTACCGCTCGCGCCTGCTCGAAATCGCAAACCTCGCGCACTTGACGGTCGAAGTCCGCAGCGCGACCGAGTGAGGGGCTGCCCCCACCCGTCGCTCCTCGCGCGCTCCGCGCGCTGCGGGGCGCCGACCTCCCCCAAAGCCGTGCTCGCCGCAGCGGCTGCGCGCGGCCGGGGGAGGCAGCTCGCAGTCGACGGCTCGCTAGCGCGTGGTATTGCCTGTGATACCATGGTTTCGTGCTCGTAGTGCTCGACACATCCGTGCTCGTTGCCGGCTGGCGTTCAAGAACTGGAGCATCGTTCGCTTTGTTGGAGCATCTTCGGGACGGATCATTCGAGATTGCGGTATCCGTACCGCTCGTTCTCGAATACGAGGCTGTATTGCTTCGACATCTGAGTGCGGGGCGCCGCAGGGCCGACGTCGTCGCGTTGGTCGACTATCTTTGTTCGATCGCGCGACAGCAAAGCATCTTCTTCTTGTGGCGCCCGCTGCTTCGCGACGCCAAGGACGACATGGTCGCCGAGGTCGCGCTAGCGAGCGGCGCTTCGGCAATCGTCACTCACAACCTGCGCGACTTCGACGCGCTCGCGTCTTCTGGGATCCGCGTACTTGCTCCTGCTCAATTTTTGTTACAACTTGCTCGAAGGTGATCCATGGCAACGCTCAGTTTGAGGCTCCCTGAGTCGCTCCACAGAAAGCTCGTCGAGCTCGCCAAAACGGAGGGCGTTTCGCTCAATCAATTGCTGAGCTCCGCCGCCGCCGAAAAGCTTGCGGCCTTGATGACTGAGGAATACCTCGCAGGCCGCGCCAAGCGCGCATCCAAAAGGACGTTCGGCGCAGTGCTGGCCAAAGTTCCAAACGTTCCGCCAGACTCAGGCGACGAACTCCCGCCCGGGTACTCAAAACGCACGAGGCGGAAGGCCAGCTAGCGGCGAGCCGCGTGACGACATGACGGACAGCATCGAGCGACCGGAACCTCGCGGATGCCACGCCTCGCGTCGCAGGATTGGAAAGCCGTGGTAGCCTCGAGTTCGTGAGCCCGGAATCCGATGCACCGCCCGACATCGACGAGCGCGGCGTCGATCGCGCTCAGATTCGGCGTATGCTCGCGCTCACGCCGATCGAGCGACTGCGCTGGCTCGAAGCCATCATGCGCGACGTTCTCGAGCTGCGAGCGCTGAATGACAAGCCCGCGCTTCGCTGAGTTGCTCCGGCTCTTGGCCGAACACGACGTGGAGTTCATCGTCGTCGGCATGCTCGCCGGCGTGATCCAAGGCGCGCCGCTCACGACCGGAGACGTCGACATCGTCCACCGCCGAACCCCCGAGAACGTGCAGCGTCTGCTCGAGGTCTTGCGTCGCGTAAACGCCGTAGCGCGACACGATCAGCGACGCCTCGTGCCAGGGGAATCGCACTTGATGGGTTCCGGGCACATCCTGCTCGAGTCCACCTTCGGCGATCTCGATTGTCTGTGCACGATCGACGACGGCAAAGGTTACGAGGATTTGTTAGGGTCTACCGTGCGCATCGAACTCGGTGACGGCCTCGCGACGCTCGCCTTGAGGCTCGACGCGTTGATCGAGATCAAGCGCCGCGCGGGTCGCCCCAAGGACATTGCAGCCATCCCCGTGCTCGAGTCGACCTGGGCCGAGCTCGGACGCGCGCCGAAAACCTGAGCGTCCCGAACGCGACTTGCACCTTCCGCGAATCACGAGCTAGCCTGTTGACCAGGATGCGCGGTCGTCTGGTCGGGGTCGGATTGGCTTTGGGTTTTGCGTTGCGCGCGGCGCGCGCTGGTGCGGAGCCGCCACCGGAACACGTCGCGCGCGTGCATTTCGCGAGCGAACCCGACGGCATCACGTTGCACGTGCAGGAACAGGGTGAATCCGACAATGGTCGCAAGACCAAGGACTACCGCTTGCTGTGCACCGCGCCCTGCGACACCAAGCTACCCGCCGGCATACAAACCTTGGCGCTCGCCGGTGACGATGGCGTCGCGATCCCAGCCAAGGCCGTGAGCTTGCCGGAGGGTCCCACTCAAGTCCGCGGGTGCTTCGAGAGCCGCGCGGCCGTGCGTTATGTGGGCGTGTTGGTCGCCCTCGCCAGCATCGGCACGGGCGTTTACTTCATCATCAGTTCGAACAACACTACGACCGACTGCAGCAGTGGCGTCTGCAACGGCGGGCTCCACAAGGACAACACGTTGCTCGGCATCCTGATCGGCCTGGCCGGTGGTGGCGGCGGGATCTTGATGGCGCGCGTGCCCGACGTGCCGATCGTCCAGGTAGCCTCTCACGCGCGACTGCCGAGCGCGGCACACGCAATCACGTTCAGCGGACACTTTTAGGCCGCGCTGTTCACTCGAAATTCGGCGTGCCGGTCGGACTGTGCGGCGCGTCGGGCGCCGCGGGAGAGGGCGTGGTCGGCAGGTACGTCGCGAGTACGGCGATCGTGTAGAAGCGGTGCTGGTGCTGGAGCAGCGACCAGTCGGGCGCGCTGAGGGCATGCTTGACGCACGTGGTGGATTTGCGCGCTTGTTTGCCGTGCCACTTGCCGCTCGCGCCGGGAAACAGATGTACGGATTTTTTTTGAAAATCGATCGTGAGCACGTAGTTGAGGGTGCCCTCGGCGTCGATTTTTTTGGGACCGCAATCGGGGTTGTCGCGGACGGCGCGCGTGAGGGCGTCCTCGAAAAAGGGCACGGCATCGCACAGATTGCCCTCGTGACCGGCGTTCGCGCTGGCGCCGCAGCGCACGTGCTGAACGGTGCTCAAACGGATCTTCTCGGGCGGCTTACCGGCGTCGACCGCTTCGGGCGCGGCGGCGCTGCCCGCCGGCGGCACGCCGAGCTTGCCCATGTCGACGAGCGCCGACGCGCTCGGGGCGGGTGCGGCTTTGCCGTTCGGCCGACGCACGAGATAGAGCGGCACGGCGATCAGAATGCACACGACCACGAGCGCCACCACGATTTGCGCGCGCAGCGGGCGATCGCCACCGCCGCCCGAGCCGACGCCGAGCCTGCGCATGGACGGCTCCCCCGAGGAAGAACCAATCGACGAACGCGAGGACGGGGGCCCAGCCATGCGCCCCGTGTTCAGTCGTCGAGCAGGGCTTGCACCTGATGTCCGGGCTCGGCGCGCACCAGCGTAGCGGCCACGTCGAGCGCCTCCGGCATCAAGCCTTGCACCTGGGAGACCACTTGCTCGACCACGTTACGCGCTTCGTCGAGGTTCGGCCCAGTCATCACGATCGCAAATTTGAGCGGGCCGATACGGCCACCGGTGATCGGCACGATGCTGAGCAGGAGCATCTCGGTGAGCTCGACCACGCGCTGCGCGGCGCGACGGAGCGCGAGCATCTCCAAAATGGTGGGCCGTTCGCTCACGTGCCGGTTCGGCCCGCGGATGTGATAGCGCGCGACGGACATCGGCAAATTGGCCCATTCCGCGAATGCGCGTTCGTCATCCAGCGCTTGTAGGAGTGTCTCGCGACGCGATAGCCCGGTCAGGCCGTCCCTGCGGGAAAGGTAGGCTTTCGCCCGCTCGTGCGCCGGCGAGTGCTCGGGAAAACTCACGAGCTTGACGCGCGATTCACCGAGCTGGACCTCCGCGCCGTGCAATAGAGCGATCGTCTTTTTGCGCTCGTAGCTGTACTCGGCGTAGGTGCCGTTGGTGCTACCCGTGTCCTCGATCGTCCAGGAGCCCGCTTGCCACTTCATAGCGGCGTGCGAACCGGACACGGTCGCCTCCGGCATCAAGATGTCCTGGCCGCTGCGCCGCCCGATCGTCATCACCGGTTTGTCGAGCGGGAAGATCATGCCGGCCGCGTCCGGCGCGTTGGTGCAATAGGTCACGAGCAATGCTTGCGCGGCCGGAGCGAACAACTCGCTATTCGAACGCCCGGGAGGCGCGCCTGGCTGAATCCGCTCACGCGGGATCTGCACCTGACTGGTCGTGAGGTTGCTCGGATTGAAAAAGCGCATGTGTCGCGCGCTCGGTCGAATCAATGGGTCGTCCGAGAGGCAGCGGAAAATCTGCTTCACCTCGTCGACGGACAGCCCGGACGGCACGTCGAACATGATTTGCGAACGCATCGGCTTCGCGCGCGGCTTGTATCCGGGCTCGGGCACGCGGCACGTCCACATTTCCCAGAGCGTGAGGCCGAGCGCGTAGATGTCGTCTTCAGGGCTCGCGCCGCCGGAGCGGAGCCGCTCGGGCGCCATGTAGTTCGGCGTGCCGCCGTCGGGGGGAGCACCGGGCCGCCGAGCGCTCAAGCGCGCGCGCTCCTGGGCGAAGCCGAAATCCAGAATGATGGCGCGATCGTTGGTGACCATCACGTTGCCCGGCTTGAGATCGCCGTGGACCAGCCCCTGCGCGTGGATCGCCGCGAGCCCCGTGGCGACCTCGCTCGCTATTTTGCGGAACTCGTCGGCCGTGTAGCCTCCCTGCGCTTTGCGTCGTCGGATATGCGTGTGCAGCGTCTGACCGGCGATGTGCTCCATCACCAGGATCGGACCCCAGTTGCTCGGCGCCAGATCGTGCACGCGGCAGACGTTGGGGTTCGACACCGAGCGCGCGAGTAAGAGCTCTTGACGGAGCGCCTCGTCGTCGCCCGGCATGCGCGATTCCTCGCGCACTACTTTGAGCGCGACCGGCTGCTGCGTGCTCCGATCGTAAGCGAGGAAGACTTCACCCATGCCACCCTTGCCCAAACTCTGACGGATCTCGTACCGGTCGTTGACGACGGTGCCGTGTCCGAGCGGCGCTGAAGTTTTGGGGGGCTGGACCATCTACGATCGCGGTTTTTGACGCCGTTCCATGGACGGAAAAACGCCGTCAAGGACCGCTAGCGTCCTCGATTTAGCGGCTCACTGCAATCTGAAGTCGATCGAGTGATGGACGGTCGCGCCGCGCGCTCCCCAAAGGCTGAAAGATCGCGCCCAAAACCCTGCTGGCCGTGTTATGTCGGCGGCGGCTCGGTTTACTGACCGGGCTCGCAAGACGCGGTCGCGCCCGAGTTTACGCCCCAAGAAGGGCCATTCGGACGCATGGGAAGCCGGTGAAGTACCGGCGCGGCCCCCGCCACTGTGACCGGGGACAAAGCTCGAAAATCCACTGGGCGAAGAGCCTGGGAAGGGCCGAGCGGCGAACGATCCGGAAGCCAGGAGACCTGCCACGTCTTGCGACCCGAGACCCATGTTGGGCTTCGGGTTCGATTGCTGCTCCGCGGGGCGCGGACGCAAGACGACAGAGTCGCGCACCTGGCGCGCATGACGTTTTCATTCGTGTCCCCTCGGCGCTGCCAACTGACGCCGGCGTGGCGTCTTCTAGACCGGGCGGGCGGCCCGGATGAAGAGAGTCCTGATGAAAACGAACAACTGGCTACTTGGAGTTTCGCTCGGTGCGTGTCTGCTCGCGGTGAATTGCGGGAGTGATGGGACCAACAACGACAAATGCGGCTCGCCCGGGAACGCGTGTCCCATAGGTGCAGGCGGCAGTGGCGCCGCCGGTGGTAGCGGCGCGGGGACTGCCGGCTCCGGCGCGGCGACTGCCGGCTCCGGCGGCACCGCGGGCAGCTCAGGCTCGGGCGGTGAGGCGGGCGCGCCTGCGCCATTGCCGCCCGCGAATCCCCACGCGGTCGTCGTGCCGCAAGCCGCGCCGACGCCGGGCACGTTGCTAGCGACCACCAGCGATTTTTCCAGCAAGACCGAGGTTGCCAGCGCGACGCTGTCATCCGGCGCCCTGCAGGGCACCGTGACCGTGAGCGACGGCGACGCGGTGGTGAAGAGCAGCGGCGGCATGGGCTTCTTGCTCGAGCGCACCAACAACAAGGTCGATCTGCTCGACGCGGGCGCGATCAGTAAAACGTTCGACCTGACGAGCACGCCGAACGGCGCGAGCCCCACGAACAAGGCCTACGTCGCGTACTACTCGCGCAGCATGCTCGCCGTGCTCGACCTCGACACGGGCAAAGTCACGAGCCAGATCGATTTGACTGAGTTCGACGACGCAAGCGACACCGACGGCAGCTCCGACATCGACTCGGGCGTCTACGACCCGACCAGCAAGATCGCCTACTTTACGCTCGGCCGCATCGACCTCAACACGATCGTCGCGCCCGACTACCAGCAGGGTTGCCCGAGCGTCAAAGGGCTGATCGTCGGAGTCGACACCACGACGGACAGCGTCGTCGATCTGAACGGCGCGGCAGCCGGCAAAGGCATCGAGCTCTCGCTCGTGGCGCCGACCTCGCTTTCGATCGACCCGGGCAAGACGCTGACCATCTCCGACTCCGGTTGCTACGCGGGCACGACCTTCGGCAAGAGCGGCGTTGAAGTGGTGGATCTCACGGCGAACACGGCGCACGTCGCGTACGCTTCGCCGAATTCGGACTTCATCAGCGGCGTGATCCCCACGGGCAGCGGCCAAGCGCTGCTCGACACCACGGACGACACCTACGCCGAGCACTGGTATCAACTCGATCTCGACGCCGGCACACTCGGCGTCGAACTCTTGAACGTGCCGAGCACCGTCAGCTGGGACGGCACGCACTTGTTCGGCATCGACGCGACGAAGCTCGACCTATTGAGCTACGATCCGACGAGCGGCATGAGCACCACCCTGCTCGCGTCCCCATGGACTGCTAATCTTAGCAACGCAACGGGCAGCGCGCTCGCGAAGTGAGCAGCGCCGTCACGCCGCAGCCGAATCGAGCCGAATGCTCGTGAGGGCCGTGACGCAAATCGCGACTTTGCACTCGATTGCAGCGCAAAGTCGCGATGCTATCTTGATAGTGTGCCGCGGATCTTCGCCAACGCTCACTTTTACCTCGCAGCGCTCGCGCTCGTCGGGTGTGGTGCAGCGGCCAGGTCCGAGCCCCAGCCACCGCCGCAAGACGTGCAATCCGAAGTGCAGTCGCCGCACCACCAGCGCGAAATCCCGCGCTTGATTGCGCCGCCGCCGGCCTACGGAAACAAGGTCGTACTCGCCCGCCGCTGAGCGCGCCTCTCGGCTACTTCGCCCCGAGCGTGAACCCTTCCCACGACACGCCGCCGCGGTTGTCGTGGACCACGGCCCAAACCTGGATGGGGCCGGCGTCTTTGGGCGCGTAGAACTTGGTGTCGTAAGCGGCGCTGAAGCCGGTCTGGGCGTCTCGCAGGAGTTTGACGGGAGGGCTGAAGTTGCCGTGGTCGGCGTAGTAGTCGATCCACATTTCTTCATCGTAGGCGCGGCCGTAGTCGAGCTCTGCGGCGGTGTCGGCCTCCGCATTGGCAGGGAGCGTCCCATCGATCACCGGCTTCAAATCGTAGCCGGTGCACTTTTGGACGTCACCGTCGTCCGCGCAGATCGGCACGCAGCGCGCGTCGCCCGGGGACGCGCAGGGATCGGTCGGCGAGGCGAGCGTGAGACAGCTCGCGTCGACGCACGTGGCGTCGAACGTCTGCGCTTGGAACGTGAAGTGGCCCTGTTGGGAGGCATCCGTGAGCACGGGGTTTGAGTTGGTGAAATCGTTGAACACGTAGATCGTGCTGTAGCCGGCGACGAAATCTTCGGAGCCGAGCAGGGCGCCGCTGTTCGGATCTTTGCAGGCGAAGGGCAACGGCGAGTCCTCCGTGGGCACCACGGGGGTGATCGTGCCCGCGCAGGCCGCGAAGAACACGAACGCGGTGCCGTACGGCGGTTGCTTGGGATCGCCGGACGCGTGAATGATGTCCGTCGGAATCGTGACCGAGAACTGGTCGCCCGTACCCAACTGCGCGAGCGTGGCCTGAGCCAATTGAGGGAAGCAGCCGAAGTACAAATCCCCCGGCGGGTTCACGCAGGCCGAGTCCCAGGTGATCTGTATCGGCCGCGGGTTACCCTGCGCGTCGAGGTGCTTGGGCGACGCGTCCTGCCAGAGCATGCTGAGGTTCACGGTGTCGCCGGCCTTGGCGTACGGCTCGTCTTTTTGCACGGCCAAAATGCGCAGCGACTTGAGCTCGCTCGGTGGATCGAACTGCGGCCCACAGCCGAGCAGCGCGAGCCCGCACAGCGCGGCGAGCGCCACGCGCGAAAATCGAGGATTGGCAAAGTAGCTCAAAATTCACCTCGCACGCCGATGCTCGGAATGATCGGGATGCCGGTCTCGTACGACTGCTTGCTGAAGTTGTAATTGTACGTCGTGGCTTCGACGGCGGCATTGTTGTAGACGTTTTGCACGTCCAGGTAGCTCGAGAAGCGCCAAGTGCGGAACTGCCAGCGCTTGTCGATACGCAGATCGAGTTGGTGAAAGAGCGGCAAGCGCTCGCTGAATGCGCGCCCCTGCAGCGGCGCATAGGCACCGGCGTCCGCGACGTACAGCGCGGGCAGCGACGGCGGTTGCACGAGCGGCGTGTCGAGCGGCCCGGACACGATCCGGAAGCGCGCGCCGAACTCCCAACCGCGCCCCAAGCGATAGCTGCCGAGGATGATCAGGTTGTGAGTTTGATCGTACTGCGTGAGGTACTCGGGCTGACCCGGACCGTCCCGGCGCACGCTGCGCGAGAGCGTGTAAGCGACCCAGCCGAAGAAGCGGGCGTCCGGCTTGTATTTGAGCAGCGTCTCGAGGCCGATCACCGAGCCCGTGCCGAGATTGTTGTAGGTGTAGTTACCGCTGGCGTTCGGCGCGCGCGAGACGGCGCCCGTGATGTCTTTGTAGAAGCCCTCCACGCTCAGATCGACGTGGCGCGTGAGCTCCTGCTCGACCCCCACCGAGTAATGCATGGTGCGCTGCGAGCGGAGTCCCGGTGTACCGAAGACCGGATCGGTCTCTTGAAATTGCGGGGGTTGGTAGAAATAGCCCGCACCGCCCTTGAGCGTCGTGCGCAGGCTCGGGTGTTCCGGGTCGGCGCTGCCCTTCACCACGTCGTAGCGCGTGACGATGCGCGGCGCGAAATCCGCGTGGTTGCTGTCGCGCGCGTAGTCGAGGCGCACGCCCGGGATCACGCGCCAACGGTCGGTCGGCTGGAGCTCCCCTTCCGTGTACCAGCCCGGGCGAAACGCGGTGCTCTTCTGGTGAGTCTCTTGCGGCGGCCGGCTGACGAACGGACCTGGATCGGGCTCGCCCGGCCGAGGCGGCGGCGGAAAGCGCACGGTCACCTCGTACGGCGCCACCAGGAAGTCCAAGCCCGCGTCGAGCTTGATACCCGGCGCGACCTTCACGCCGAACTCGTGCCGCGCGTAGAGCGGCGTGGTGTCGAGGTTGAACAAGAACGTGCCGAGCGCGAAGCCGACCTTGTCCTTGCCGAGCGAGAGCATCGAGTTCGACGAGACCTTGCTGCTCAGATCGGTTTCATACAACGCCTGCGCGCGATAAAAGCTCGTACCAAAGCTGAGCGTGCCGCCGAACGCAGGCTCCTCCGCCAGCGGATCCGTGATGATGATCTTGAAGGTGTCGTCGGAGCCGAAGAAGCGCGCGCTGAAGCGGGAGTCGTGCGTCTTGTGCTCGACGATCGCTTGATAGTCGTAGTACACGGGCGCAGCCGTAACGCTGGTGCCGGCGCTCTCGAGCACGGGCTTGAGCCACGCGTCGACCCAGCTGCGTCGCCCCGCGACCGCGAACGACCAATCCTTGGCGGGCAGCGGCCCTTGAAACATCAAGCGCCCGTCGATCAGATCGACCTGCGCCATGCCGTGAAAACAGCCGATCTTGTCGCTGCCCTTGCCGTAGTCGGCGTAGCAATGCGTGTCGGGTGATTTGAGCCCGACGTCGATGATGCCGCCGCTCACGCGACCGTAACGCGCGCTGAAGTTGCCCGGATAAAAGTCGATCTTGTCGAGCATCTCCGTGGGCACCACGCTGGAGAGCCCGCCAAAGTGATAAATGATCGGCACGAGCGAGCCGTCGATGAACGTGTTCGTTTCCATCGGCGCCGAGCCGCGCACGATGAGCAGGCCCGCGAGCCCCGGCGGCCGCGCCACACCCGGCAAATTTTGGAGCGAGCGCAGCGCGTCCCCGCTGGTGCCCGGGATGCGTTCGATCTCGCGGCGCTCGATCGTGCGGCGCGTGACCTCGCGCGGCGGACGCTCGCCTTGCACCGTAAACTCGAGCCCCTGGCTCTGCGGAGCGAGGCGATAGGTGGCCTCCGTGGCCTCCCCGGCGGCGACGTCCTCGGCTTGGTCGACGGCGACGAAGCCCGCGGCCTCGACGTGGACCTTGTAGTGACCGGCCGGCAACGCCTCGAGCTGCCATTTGCCGGCCGCGTCCGTGACGAGCTCGTGCGTCTCGCCACTGAGCAGCGTGACGACGACGCGGGCGCCCACCAGCGGTACGTCCGTGCCCGCGATGCGCACGACACCGCTCAAGTTGCCGGTCGTGGGCGCGGGCGGCGACGGCGCGTTGTCCTTGGGCGTGAGCGTGAACGAGTAGCGAAACGGAATCGCCACGGCGACCGGCTTGCCGTCGCGGGTGGCGGGCTCGAACTTGAACTTCAGCGCGGCGGCCGAGGCGGCCTCGTCGAAGCCGTTGCCGGCCGGCTCCATCACCTCCGCTTTGCTGACGTTGCCCTCCACGTCGATGCTCAGCTTGAGCATGACCTGAGCCTCAAGGCCGGCCTTCTCCGCTTCGGGCGGGTACGGCGCGTTCTCGAAGTGCACGAGCTTCGGCAACACGATCACGGCCTTCTTCGCCTCGGGCGCGGGCTCGGGCGGTTTGATCACCGCCCCGGAAATGCCGCTCGGCACTGCGCCTTGATCGGAGCGACCGTCCGAGTCTTGTGCGCGCGCGGGGTAACTTACGGCCACCACGCTCGCCACCAACAACGCCCAAAGAGGGCTCGAGAGAGGGGCTCGTGCCATGACGCCCGCCGTCCTCGCTAATGCAGCGACCGGCCCCTGGCAAGAGACTTGCCGACGAAAGGACGCGGTACTAGAGCGGCAGCGTTTTGAAGCTTGCCACCTGGAACGTGAATTCGATCCGGATTCGGATCGACCAAGTGTGTGACTGGCTCGAGCGCGTAAAGCCCGACGTTTTGTGCTTGCAAGAGACCAAGGTCGTCGATGACGACTTTCCGAGCGAGGAGCTGACGCGACTCGGCTACGCCGTCGCGATGGCCGGCCAGCCCACGTACAACGGCGTCGCGCTCGTCTCGCGTCTGCCGATGAAGGACCTCAAGATCGGCTTCGACGGCGAGGCCGCGCATGCCGACAAGCGGTTGATCTCCGGGACCATCGGCGGGGTGCGCGTGTTTTCGGCCTACATCCCGAACGGCAAGAGCGTCAGTTCGCCGTCCTTCCCGGAAAAACTCGCGTGGCTCGCGCGGCTGCGCGAAACCATGGCGCACGCGCTCAGCGCGAGCCCCGACGTCGTGGTGTGCGGGGACTTCAACGTGGCGAGCGACGAGCGTGACTTGTACGACCCCGAGGCCTTCCAGGGCCGCGTGCACTTTCACCCGGACGAACGGCGCTCGCTCGACGCGCTCCGCGAGCTCGGGCTGACCGACGCGTACCGCATCCATCACCAAGAGGCCGGCCAATATAGCTGGTGGGACTACCGCGGCGGCGGCTTTCGCAAGAACGAGGGCTTGCGCATCGACTACGTCTTCCTCTCGCCGTCGCTCGCCGCGCGCTGTACGAGCGCGACGCTCGACGTCGGACCGCGCCACCACGAAAAACCGTCTGACCACATCCCGGTCGTCGTGGAGTTCTGAGCGGGGCGTTGCGCGCGGCGGCAACGGCCACCGATTCGCTAGAACTGACGCGCGTGAAAAGACCCGCGTGCGCGCGTCTCACCGGAGCCCGTATCAGGCCAGGTCGCGGCAACCACGCCGAAGAGCGTATTCTCGCAGCCGTAATACTGGTCGTAAAATTTGTCGACCCAACCATTGACTTGCGCCGCGCTCGGAGCTCCGTCGTTCAGCCCGCCGAACGTTCCTTGATTGAGGATGAGTAACAGCGGGCTTGGGAGCACACTCTGATCGAGCGCGAATTTCGCGGGTGGCGTTGCGCCACCAAAGTGGTTCGTGTCGACCGACACGCTTTCTCCACCGCTCGTGCAATCAAAACCCGAACCGTCGATGGCGAGGATGGACGGCGTCGTACACACGATTTCTCGGGCCGTGCCTTGGACCATCAGCGACAGCGCCGCACACATCGTCGAATCGGGAGTCGCGCTCAGACAATCTTGGGACGGCGCGGGCAAATCAGCGTTGAGACCACCGAGCGTGAGGTCGATGTCGCTCGCGCCGTACTGCGTGAGCCCGGTTGGACACATCGCAAGCCCCGCGGAACCTCCGCTGCCGCCAGTGATCGTCCCACCGCCTGCGCCACCGCCGCCACCGGCAGCGGCAGCGGCCGGCGCTGACGATGTCGAGCTAGGGCCGCTGCACGCGTTCAGTGCCAGCGTCGCCACTGCCAGCGAGATCTGGATGCAAATTTTGAAGCTCATGCGCCACCTCGTAGACCCATACGTCGAGCGCGGCCGCTATCTTCCCTCGCGCACGAAATGACGGTCGCGCAGGCCTCGTTTCGCCGATCACGTCGCCGCGACGCGCTCGGTGACGAGCGCGCCGGACTCGTCGACACCCGACAGTTCGACGTATTCGACGCGCGGCAAGAGACCGCCGTCGTGACTGCGCACGAAGATGCGGCGTAGCGTGGCGGGCCTACCGTGTATCGATAATTGCGCGCGGTAGCCGGCGCTCGTGCGTTCGACCTGGATCGAGCGCCGCGCGCAGGCCGTCAAGGTCAGCGTGCAGCCCTGCTCGCTGACGCGCGTGACGACGAAGCCGTAGGCGAACTTGCGCTCGGTCCAGGTCAGCTCTTCGCGTCGGCCATTTTCGGCGAGCATCTGCCAGTACACGTCGAGCGGGCGCGCGGGATCGAGGCGACCGTCCGCGCGTTCCCTCACCTCGAATTTGAGGAGATTTGCGTTCTTGCTGCGCGCGATGACGAACAGCGCTCGGCCCGGGGACGCCCAGAGCTCGGCGGGTGAGAGCCACAAGGTCGTCGCGACTGCCAAGAGCCGCCCTGCGAACGATCGGCGATCGTGCATGAACAGCAGATGCCGAATCCGGCGTGCGATGGAAAGAGAAATGCGTCACCGCCGCCGGGGCAGCGCGGAAGTTTGCGCACGAGACCACGCCGCGTCACCGCGTAGAGACGATCGTCACGCGGGCGCCACGCACGGACTCGTGGTGGCTCGCACGAGCACGCGCCGCAAACTAAGGCGCCGGATTCGGCTTCGGCGCGCCCTCGACGATCGACTTGAGCGAGGCGAGTCCCTTGTCGAAATCAGCGCCGACCATCTTATCCATATCCATGAACAGGGAGACGGCCTTCATGCCGAAGGCTTTTTGGCCGTCCATTGCCCAGGTCACTTTCGAGCCGCCGACAGCGGGCGCGATCGTGAAGGTCACCTTGTTGGTGGCTGTCCACGGCTTGATGAACTCGAGCTTGATTTCGACGCGCGACGGCGGCTCCGCCTTCTCCAGAGTCATGCGGCCCTCGCCTACTTTGTCGTTGCCGGCCCAGGCATAGACGGAACCGACTCCCGAGGCCGGGCCGGCGAAGGTCTTTTTCAGGTTCGGATCCATTTTTTCCCAGGGCGACCAATCACTCCAGTTGTGAAAATCGTTCACGGTCGCGAACGAGCGCTCGGGCGGAGCGGCGATCACGATCGAACGCTCGATGTGAAACTCGGGGGAGCGCGTGGCGACCACGATCAAAAGAACGACCACGAGAGCGACTACACCCAGCAGGACCTTGACGAGCATGGCGCGGACACTACCGCGGATCGCCGTCAGCGCGAAAGTGTCAGACGGGTAAAGGCGCCCACGCTGAGACCACCGATTGTGAGCGTGTTGCCGTTCACGCAATATTGATCGTGGCGCGTGGTCCCCGCGCTCTGATCATAGAGCTCGGCGAGCCCGCTCCCGTCGGTCGTATAGGTGCCGAAGTTGCTGCTGGTCACTTGCTGCATGTATTCGCAGACGCAAGCGCCGCTCGACGTCGAACACGTCGCCTGCTCGACGCCCGCCACTGCTTCGAATTCCGACGCATAGCCGCTGCAGAGTGCGTCGCTGCCGCAAGACGATCCGAAGGATTCGCGAGCCGTGACGGTCACCACGCCGTCGCGCTGCCACGTGCCGTCCGCGCTGAAGGTTAGGGCGCCGCTCGCGCTAAAGGACTCGAACGTGACGAGCGTTCCTGCGCACGTATCGAGCGGGCTTGGTGAGCCCTCCAGGCAACTCGCCGTGATCTTCCAAGTCCCGACGAGCTCGCCGCCGCACGCGGCGACCGCGCATTGTCCGCCGGCATCTGCGCTTGCGTCGGCGTCCATGCCGCCCGCGTCTGCGGTTGCCGAGTCGCCTCGGCCGCCGACTGAGCGCGATGAGATGCCACCACAGGCGAGCAGCGAGAGCCCGAACAGCCAAGCGTGCGCCGCGCGCGCGAACGAGTAAGTCAACGCTGCCTAATCTAGTCCCTCGGCCCGGAAATGCATGCGCGATTTCCGGATCGTAGCCGCCGAGGCGGCGGGGCCGCTTGAGCTCGCCCTCGCGCCCGAGCTACACTCTCGTATGCGCAAGCTCGCAACTCTCGTCGCTCTAGGCGCGCTCACTTGCGCGTGCTCCAGCGATCAAACCGCGAACGCCGGAACCCAGACCGGCGGCTCTGCCGGCAGCGCGGGTAGCGGCGCGCAAAGCGGTAACTCGAGCGCCGGCACCGGCATGGGCGGAGCAAGCGCGGGCAACGCCGGAATCGGCAGCGGCGGTGTTTCAGGAGGCGCGGGTAGTGGCGTGGCGGGCGTCGGCGGTACAGGCACATCCGGCGCGGGCGCAGGCGGCACGGGTACATCCGGCACCAGCGGCACAAGCGCGGGCGGCACAAGCGCAGGCGGCACAAGCGCAGGCGGCACGGGCGCAGGCGGCACGGGCGCATCCGGCGCGGGCGCAGGCGGCACAGCGGGCAGCACTCAGGGCCCGGCCGGGCCGCGCTTCATCGGACGCTTCGACGATGCCGGCGCGAACGCGAGCGCCCCGAATTTTGCCTGGTCCGGCAGCGCGATCGAGCTCGCGTTCACCGGTACCGACATTTCCATCACGCTCGCCGGCTCAGCCACCATTCGCTACGCGGTCGTGCTCGACGGCAAGCAGACCGAATTCGTGACCAACGGCGGCATGGAGACGATCGCGCTCGGCAGCGGCCTCACGAACGGCGCGCACGACGTGCTCGTCTATCGGCAATCGGAAGCATTTTTCTGGATCACGACCTTTCACGGCTTCTCGGTCAAGCCGAGCGCCTACCTGCCGAGCACGATCCCAGCGCGGCGTTTGGCCGTGATCGGGGATTCGATCAGCGCCGGCTACGGCATGGACGGCTGTCCGTTTTCCGCCACCAACGAGAACCACTACAACACGGCCGCAGCCGTGGCCGCGCGCCAACTCGGGGCGGACCTGCACACGACCGCCTGGTCCGGCATCGGCATGTATCGCGATTCGAACGGGGACACCGCCGCGACGACCGAACAAATGCCGCAACGCTTCAGTAGCGTGCTGCCGGACGACTCGGTCAAGTGGGACTTTTCTCGCTATCAGCCGGACGCCGTACTGATCAACCTCGGCACCAACGATTTCGCCAAAGGCGATCCTGGCGCGCCTTTTCAGACGACCTACGAGCAATTCGTGACGGATCTGCGCGCCGACTACCCGAACGCGCTCTTCTATCTCGCCGTCGGCCCGATGCTGAGCGGCACGAACTACAACGCCGCGCGCGCCTACATCAACCAAGTGATCAGCGACCGCGCCGCCGTGGACAAAAAACTCAAGCTGCTCGAATTTTCACCGATCACCAGCGCCGAAGGCTTCGCCTGCGATTCGCACCCCACCAAGGCGACCAACGCGCGCATGGCTCAAACCTGGGTCGCCGCGCTGCAGGCGGATTTGGGCTGGTAGGAGCAGGGGCTGCCCCGCGACACTCCGATGCACCAGTTCTGCGCGACGCAGGCTCGAGCGCGGACGGCTCCGCTAGCGCAGACTCAGCGCGTCGCAGCACGCTCCAACACCCGCGCGGCCGCCACGCTGACGCGACCGCGCGCAAGCCAAGCCGCGAGCGCCGGCTCCTCCGCAAATGCGCGCGACACGCGCGACAGCGCGACCAGATAGCAGAGCTCTCGCCCAAGCCCCCCGCCACGATACGCGCGCAGCGCGGTGTCGACGACTCGCTCGGGCTCCGCGCCGAGCGCGCCGAGCAGCGCCGCGGCCTCGGCGAAGCTCGCGCCGTCGCGTACGGCGCGTGCCGTCAAATGTCGTAGCGCGAGCTCGGCTTTGCGCGCGGCGTCGCATAGGCCCGCGCGCTCTTCGAGCCAAAGGGCGCGGCCCTCTTCATCCTCGCTGCTCTGCGCGCAGCCGACCCGAAATAGCGCGAGTCGCTCGCTCCGCGCGCGCATGCGCGGCAGCGCGTGCCCTTCGAGCTCGTGCAGCGCGATGCGCGCGACCTCGCTCGCCGTATGCCAGAGGCCGGGACGAACGGCGATGAATCCGTCGCCGACACTCGCGGCGGCCGCCTGCGTAGCGCGGACCTCCACGCGCACGCGCAGGCCGAGCTCGAGCGCGCGGCGGCGCAAGACCGACAGCAAACTCTCGGCGTCGCGTTCGTCGTCGCTGCAGTGCGATCCGCGGGCTCGCGCAGAGAACGATTGCGCCCATTCTGACGCCATCTGCTCGGCGGCGCGGCCGTCGACGCCGCTGTCCGCCGGAAATCGCGCGGCCGCGCGAGCCGCGAAATCAGGCGCGCCGATCGCTTCGGCCAGCTCGGCCTCACAGGTGAGCTCACGGGCGCGCGCCGCGTACAGCTGGCCGAGCGAGCCAAGCGCGTCCAAGGTCACGCTTGCGCGCTCGAGCTCCGCGCGCAAGCTCGAGAGCTCTGGGCAGGGCGCGTATTCGAGCTTGGCCCGCGCCGCGCGTCCCGCGCGAAGCTCCGCGATCAAGCGCGCGCGTTCGGCGGCCACGTTGAGCGGCTGCGCCCGATCGATCAGGCGAATCTCCCGCTCCGCGCGCTCGCACAGCGCGTGGACCGCGCGAAACGCCGGCGAGTCGTCCAATTGTTCGAAATCGGCGAGCGCCGTCATGCCGCCGTCAGAGCTTGTTCGCGGCGATGTTCGCGAGCTCGCTGCGTTCACCCTTTTCGAGCAAAATATGGCCGACGATCGGCTCGCCGCGCAGGCGGTCTGCGGTGACAGACAAGCCGTTGCTCGAGCTGTCGACGTACGGATTGTCAATCTGGAACGGGTCACCCGTGAGGATGATCTTCGTGCCTTCACCGCAGCGCGTGATCACCGTCTTGACCTCGTGCGGCGTCAGATTCTGGGCCTCGTCCACGATCACATATTGATGCGGCAAGCTGCGGCCGCGGATGTATGTCAGTGGCTCGACCTGCAATTGGCCGGAGTCGAACAACTCCTCGAAGCCGCGCACGCCGCGCCGTTTACTGCCGCCGGCCACCAGCAAGAACTCGAGGTTGTCGTAGATGGGCTGCATCCACGGGTTGAGCTTTTGGTCGATGTCGCCCGGCAAGTAGCCGAGGTCGCGACCGAGCGGCATCACCGGGCGGCTCACCAGCAGCCGCGCGTAGGCGCCATCGTCGACCGTGCGCCGAACGCCGGCCGCGAGCGCGAGCAGCGTCTTGCCGGTGCCGGCCTTGCCCATCAAAGTGATCAGCCGCACGTTGTCGTCGAGCAGCAGATCGAGCGCGAAGGCTTGCTCCTTGTTGCGCGGCCGCACTCCCATCAACCCCTCGCGCGGCACTTTCAAGGCCTTCACCTCGCTGCTGTCGTGGTGATAGCGGCCTAGAGCCGTGCGCGCGCGCGCGCTGTCGTCGCGCAGCACCACGCAGGCGTTGGCGTGAATCGTCTCGTTCTCGGGCTGCTTGAGCGCGCCGCTCTCGAAGAAACGGTCGAGATCCGCCGCGGACACGGCCAGCTCCACGATGCCCGTCTCGAGCCGGTCGAGGTCGACCGATTGGTTCTCGTACGCCTCGGTGGTGAGCCCGAGCGCGTCGGCGCGAATGCGCAGATTGACGTCCATCGTGACGAAGATGGTCGGCACGTCCGGCGACGCGTCGCGATATTCAATCGCGGTCTGCAAAATAGCGTGATCGCCGGAAGCAGGGTTCAGCGCGATCTTGAGCTCCGGGCGCCGCTCCGGCACGTGCACGCACAGCGTGCCGCCGTCCGGCAGCTCCACGCCCTTCGACAGCGAGCCGCGCGCGCGCTGCGCGTCGAGCAAGCGCGATACGGTCCGCGCGTTGCGGCCGCGCTCGTTCGCGTCACGCTTGAACTGATCGATCTCCTCGATCACGTAGATCGGCAGGATGACGTGATTGTCCTCGAACTTGAGCAGCGCATGGGGGTCATGAAGCAAGACATTCGTGTCGAGGACGTAATTCTTTTTCATCGCGGACTTTTGACGAGTGGCTTCGGGTCCCAATCAATCTAGCCCGAAGGAGCGAGCCGATAGCCCCGCGAGTCCGCCCCGGCAACGGAGAACGTGCCCTTTTCGGGCGCTGACGGTAAAATCCCCCCGTGCCTGGGCGCTCCCGCTCTTTTTGGCTTTCGGCCACCGCCCTGGCCTACATTTGCGTGGGGGCCGCGCATTCCGCCGGCAACGGTTGGCCCTGGTTGCTCGTCCTCGGTTTGCCCGCGCTTTTGGCGGAGACGTATCGGCGTAGCAACGTTCCTGTGAGCGCCGGACCGGCGTCGCACACCGCGAGTCGCGCCGTACGCGCCGCGGTCTGGGGCACGCTGCTGTGGGTAGCCGCTCGCAGCGGCGCGTCCGGGCACCCGGCGCTCGATGCCGCGGCCAACCTCGGCACGGGCACGGCGGCGGTAGGCGCGCTGGTCGCCATAGCACGCATCGAGTCGAAGGCCGGACTGCTCACGCCGCCGCGCGCCGCGCTCTCGCTCGACGCGGCCATGTTCGCCGGCTTCTTGTGGGCGATCGCGACCGCGCTGCCGCTCGGCTTCGCGCTGTTCCCCTCCGAGCGCGTGCGCCTCGATCCGCTCGCGGTCGACTACGCGACGACCAGCGCGGGCGTCGGCTCGCTGCTCGTATTGATGGCGGCCAGCTTGCGCTTGCGCTTGCTGCGCCGACTCGAGCTCGGCGTCGGCGATCGCGCGGCGGGTGCGCTGGCGATTTCACTGAGCGCGTTCGCGGTAGCCCTACCCGCGAGCTTGCTCGACGTCGCACCGCCGGATCGCATCCTGCCGGTCGCGGTTTGGGCGTCGTCGCTCGGCATCGCCTGGGCGGCCACTACGCGCGAACCGACGCGCGTTTCCGGCGTGCGGCGCGGTGTGCTCGCACTGCTCTTGCTCGGAGCGCCGGTCGTGCTGCTCGCCGGGGTTTTCGTGCGCTCCATGCCGGATCGCGCGGGGGCGATCGTGCTCGTGACCGCGGCCGCCAGCATCGTGGTCGGCTTGCTGGCACGCGCGGTCGCGCGCCCGCTCGGCCCCGAACAATCGCGCTGGCTCGACGCGATCGAATCCGCGAGCCGCGGCGCGCTGCAACCCGAACCCGACGCCGCGCTGTGCGCGGCCCTCGTCGCCCTAGGCGAAACGATTTCGACGCCCGACGCGCGCCCCGCGATTTTCCGCAACAACCCGGAACAGATGTTGTTCGTGGATATCGCGGGCTACTTGCACGTGGAAGGCGCGGACGCCCCCGAGCGCCTGTATCAACTGGCAGCGGACGAACCCGAACGCACGCTGCGCCAAGAGGCGTTGTTGGCGCTCGCGGTGCGCCGGCCCGAAGTGCGCCCGCTGATCGCCTGGTTCGAGGCGCGCCGCGCCTTCTCGGCCACGCTGATCGTCGACGAGGACGGCCCGCTCGGTTTCATCTTGCTGCCCGGCGGCAAGCGTCACTCGGTGATGACGCTTGAGGAGGCGCGCGCCGTACGCGTGCTCGGCGATCGCATCAGCGCGCTGCTCGCCGTCTCTTCGGCGCTCGCGCGTTCGCGGGAACGCGAGCTCAAAGCCACGGCCAACGCCGAACGCTCGCTCGCGGAGTGCCAGCGCCTCGAGCAAATCGTGCTGGCCAGCGCGGGCCGCCACCAAAATCAGGCCGCACGTGCGGCGCGCAGCGTGCGCAGCACCGCCTACAGCCCGAGCGCGCGCCTCACGCTCGACGAGATCGCCCGCCAAGCCCGGCGCGACGCGCTCGCGCTGCGCGTACCGCCGGGCGTCGAAGCGCTCGGCTGGGCCGCGCACGCGCATCTCTCGAGCGCACGCGCGGAGGGACCCTTCGTCGTGATCGACGGCTCGAGCCCGAGCGAACACGAGCCGGAGCTCTGGCAGCACCCACAAAATTCGCCGCTCGTGCTCGCCGACGGCGGCACGCTCACCGTGCTCGAGGTGAGCTCGCTCCCGCTCGGCATCCAGGACGCCCTGTGCGCCGCGCTCGAAAAGCGGCACGCCGTGCCGAGCGCCTCGAGCGTCGCGCCGCCCGGACTCGTGATCTTGACGCACGCGCCGCTGCGCGAGCTGCTCGCGCGCGGGCAATTGAGCCGCGCGCTCGTAGAGCTCGCCGGCCCCGACGCGATCGACGTACCGCCGCTCGTCGATCGCTCCGACGACTTGCGCGCGCTTTCGCTCGCGTTCCTCGCTCGCTCGAGCCCCGCCGATGCGCCGCTCGGCATCGAGCCCGGCGCGCTCCGCCTGCTCGGCGAGCACGATTTCCCCGGCAACGAGCTCGAGCTCGCCGCCATTTTGCTGCGCGCCCAGCAAATCTCGAGCGGCAAAGCCATCCGCGCCGAGGATCTGATCGCGAGCGGCTTCACGGCCTTCGCCCGCGAGCCGGAAGCGCGCACGCCCGTGCCGGTCAGCGCGTCACGCAGACCGAGCGCGCGCGCGCCGCGCATGCGCTAGGCCAGAGCCACCAACTGTGACGAATCACAGCGGTTTTTCTCAGATCCCGCGCTATCCGCTGGATTTCACGCGCCTTCTCAATTTGGGCTCCTAAAGCGCGGCCCACTTGGGCCGTTCCTGCGCCATGGCTCGCGGCGACAATCTGATGATCGTGCTTAGCGCGAGCCTCGACGACGGTGGGCGCCGAGCCGCGGTCGCCTTCGGTGTTGCGCTGGCCGCGCTATCGAACGGCGCGAAAGTGAACGTGTTCCTCTCACTCGAGTCAGCGGTGCTCGGCACACCGACCGGCGCGAGCGGTGTCGCACCGCGGGGTTTCTCGGAGCCACTCGCGACCTACATCGATCACTTCATCGAACTCGGTGGGCAGCTCGAGGTCTGCTCGTCTTGCTACGAAGAGTATTGCCAAGATCAGCCGCGGGACGAGCGCGGACAACCGATGTTGCGCGCGGGCACGACCATCCACAGTCTCGGCGTCGTCGCGGAGCGCGCGAGCGAAATGCCCGTGCTCACGTTCTGAGCAGCATGGACCCCAATCGCCGCCGACCGTTCGGGCAAGAAGAGCCGTCCATTTCTCCGAGCAGCGGCACGCTGCGCGCCGCGCGACGCACTTCGTCGAGCGGGCAATATCCACTCCACTACACGCGCGTGCGGGAGATTTTGCTGCGCTACTTGAGCCCGATCTTGGTGGACTCGGTGCTGGACAGAGCGCTCGGCATGCGTCACCTTACGCCTGCCATGCTGAGCCCCGCGGCGCTCGGCGAGCTCACCGGTGACATCATGATTGGTCTTCGGCTTTTCGTACCGGAAAATGACCTCCCGCAGCTGATGCTCGAGCTCGCCGAGGTTCTGGAGATGGTGAATCCATGAACGCACCGGTCAGCCCGCTCGATCCAGCCGTCAATCAGCGTTTGCTCGCGCTCGAGGGCGAGCTCAAACAGCTGGCACAAAGCTCGCTCGCGCAGTCGGCGGAGCTCGCCTCGTACTCGGACTTGATCAAGAACGCGGGGCAACGCGATCGCCTGTCGCTGATCGTGTTCAGCGGCAGCTTGGATCGCCTGATCGCCGCTTTCGTGCTCGCGACCGGCGCGGCCGCGATGGGCATGGAAGTGAGCATGTTCTTCACCTTCTGGGCGACCGCCGCGCTACGCCGCGACGCCACGGTCAAAAAGACGCTGCTCGAGCGCATGTTCGGTTGGATGCTGCCCAAGGGCATCAAGAAATTGCCGCTCTCGCAAATGAACATGGCCGGCGGCGGGCCCGCGATGATCCGCTACATCATGAAAAAGAAGGGCGTCGCTTCGGTGGAGGAGATGATCGACATCGCCGCCGAGCTCGGCGTGGAGCTCAACGTGTGCACAATGAGCATGGATCTGCTGGGTATGAAGCCGGAGGAGCTGATCGACTATCCCAAGCGCTGCTTCTGCGGCGTCGCCAAGTTTCTCGAAACCGCCGCGCCTGGCAAACTCACGCTGTTCGTCTGAGCGCGGAGGCAAAGCATGGAAACCATCGACGCCCGCGGCAAATCCTGCCCGCTCCCGATCGTGCTCACCGCCAAAGCGCTGCGCCATGCGACCGCAGGCGAGTCGCTCACGATTCAAGCCGACGACCGCGCCTTCCCCGAAGACATCCGCGCTTGGTGCCGCAAGACGAGCCACGAACTCTTGTCACTCGAGAGCAAGACGGGCTACTTCGAGGCCGTGGTGAAAAAGCCGTAGCGGCTCAGAAGCTACACGTGTTGCCGCAAGTCCCCGTCGGTTGCTGCCCGGTCATCGTCACGTAGTGCGTCTTGATCTGGGCGGCGCTGAGCAGCTTGTCGTAGAAGGCCACCTTGCCGATCGCGCCCTCGAAGAAGCTGTCGATCGCCATCGTGCCGACGTTCACGGGGCTCGTGTTGGCTTTCGGTACGACCATGTACTGGCTCATGCAGCCGGTACTGCCGTGCGACGAGTGATCCCACTGCACGCCGTCGACCCAAATCTCGATGGAGCCCGGGTATTGCGCCGTATTCGCGCAATCTGCGGGCGCGGTCTTCAGCGTGTATTCGCCGACCACGTGATACCAGTGCATGGCTTGAATCAGATTCGCCGCGGGCTGCCAGTCCGCGGCTGAGCCGAGCCCGGCGCTCGGGTTGAAAACATAGGCCGAGATGCGATTCGGACGATTCGGGGTCTCTTGCGTGGTGGTGCTGTACATGCGCGCTTCCCACTCGCACGTGGGACCGTAGTCCTGGCATTTGCCCATCCAATCGACGTAACCGCTCGAGCCGTCGTCGTGGGGAAACTGCAAGACGTCCGGGCGAATCCAGGCCTCCCAAGTGAGCTCGCCGGTGGTCGGAATCGAGAACACCGCGTTCGAGGGCACGGTCATGTACTGAGTCGAACCGTTGAAGTCCTGCGCCTGATCGCCGTTGGGCAGCGACACGAGCGCCGAGGCTCCCTTCGGGTAGCTGCCTGTGTGGCCATTGCCCGTGAGGTCGGGCTCGCTCGCCGGAGCTTTGTTGATCGCCCAGTACGCGACCGGGCCGTCGGCGAGCACGATCGCGTCGTAGCCCGTCGCGCCGCTCGTCCCCGCGCCACCCGCACCGCTCGTCCCCGCGCCGCCCCCGTTGCCCGCGCTCCCGCCGCTGCTACCGCCCGTGCCCGCGCTCCCGCTCTTGCCGGCACTGCCGCCCGTACCCTGTCCGGCACTGCCGCCGGCACTCTGTCCCGCGTTGCCACCAGCACCCTGCCCGGCGCTACCGCCCGCGCTGCCACTCGCACCGGCGTTGCCGCTGGCTCCGCCCGTGCCGGCGTTTGAGCCGCCAGCCCCGGAGCCCGCCGTCGCTCCCCCCACGCCGCTCGCCGACGTTCCCGCGGCGCCGCTCGCACTCTGCCCGGCGCTGCCGCCGGAGGTGCCCGCGCCGCCGACGCCGCGCCCCGCGGTCCCCGCAGCCGCACCGTTCGGCGACGACGCGGAACTCGCAGAGCAGGCCGCGAGCCCAAGGCAACACAGCACCGGGAACAGGACTCGCAGGTTCGCCGTTGGTTTCATATCCGGCTGAGTGCCACGAGCCGCGCCACACGGCTCACAATTTCTCTTCCCGCGCACAACGCGCGCAATCTGAAAGATACTTGTCCTATCCTCGACGCATGTGGCGCTGGCGCTCACTTCTCGGCTTCCTCGGCTTGGTCTGTCTCGGCGCTGCCCCGGCCGTCAGCGCGATCGCGCCAAGCCCGGCCGCGTCCACGTCGCCGAGCGAGCCCGGTGTCGCGAGCCCTGCGCCGGCGCCGAGCGAGCCGCCCAAGTTTGCGTTCGCGCCGCCCGCCTATCGCGTGCTCGAAGACGCCATGGATCCGGCGCTGTACGTGCTCGACGGCCGCGTACCCAACGGCCGTGTGCTCATCTACCTGCACGGTTATTGCGGTGACATCAACGCGATCGGCGCATTCGCGGAAGCGGCCACCGCGCACGGCACGGTGATCACCTTGCTCGGCGATCAGCCGTGTCCGGACAGGCCGGGTCGCTTCAAGTGGAGCCGCGACATCAAGGGGCTCGACCAGCGCATTCAGCGCGCGCTCGGGCGCGTCGCCGCGCAAGGTCGCGTACCCATCGACCGCGCCGATGTCACCCTGATGGGTTATTCTCAGGGCGCTCTGCGCGCCGAGTCGCTCGCGCGCTTCTACGGCAGCCACTACCGGCGCGTCGTGCTCGGTGGTCCGCCGGAGCGCCCCTCGCCCCGGCACTTTCCGAGCGCGCTCGCGATCGCCGTCGTGGGCGGCGAGAAAGAGGACACGGCCGACATGCAGCGCGGCACGCAGGATTTGCAAACAGCGGGCAAGCTCGCGCGCTTCTTCCTGCTACCGGGCGTCGATCATGGTGAGTTCGGTGCCGACGGCAACCGCGTGATGAGCGAAGCGCTCGGCTTCGTGCTCGCGCCAACCCCGAGCCCGGTGAATCCGCCGAATCCACCGCCGGTTGCGCCAAACGTCGCGCAGCGCTGACCATCGGTCAGCGCGACCTCGCGTAGCGGGCTCCAATCGTGGCGTCGTGGGCCCGCTCGCGGTCGCGAAGTCGTCGGTTAAAACGCTTCGACGCTGGCGGTCCCGGTATTCATCCAGCTGAGCACGCTCTGAATCGTGCGATCCCAATATGCCCAATCGTGGTCACCCGGACCCGTCTCACACGTGTAGTCGAAATCGAGTCGCGCCAGAAGCTCGTGGAAGCGCTGGTTGTCCGCGTGCAGAAAGTCTTCGCTGCCCCAGGCTTGGAACAGGCGCGGTTTGGGTCCGGCGCTCGCGTTTGCGCGCGCGGCGAGCTCGAACAGATCGCCGCCCGTCTCGCGCACACCGGCGAGATCGTCGAAGATCAGACGCAGATCCTCGGGCCACTTGCGCTGCATGTACGTCAGATCGCAGGCGCTCGACAGCCCCGCCGCACCCGCGAACAAATGCGGCTTGCTCAGCGCGAGCTTGAACGCGCCGTAGCCACCCATCGACAGACCGGCCACGTAGTTGTCGGCGCGCTCGGCGGAAAGCGGAAACAGCGCGCGCGCCTTCGCCGGCAGCTCCTCGCTCACGAAGTCCCAGTAGCGGTAGCCGTGTCGCATGTTGCTGTAGAAGCTGCGATGCACGTTCGGCATCACGACCGCGATCCCGAGCGGCTCGACGTAGCGCTCGATCGACGTGCGGCGCGTCCAGATCGCCTCGTCGTCGCTCAAGCCGTGCAGCAGCCAGAGCGTGCGATGCGGCCGCTGCGTGCCCGGCACCTCCGGCAAAATCGCGCGCAGCGAGCTCGCCATGCCCAGGGCCTCCGAGTAAAACTTGCAATCGACCAGCGCCACTCGAGCGGAGGCTACAGCAGACCGCGCCCCGCCGCATCTCGGCGAGCGCAGACACGCTCTCAGCGACTGCCAGAGCCACCCGGCCTTGGGAATCCGCCGACAACAGGCGCCGATGACACAGGGTGGCCGTCGTCGCGGCGTGGTTTCGTCGTTCGAGCGCGGCGTGGTTTCGTCGTTCGAGCGCGGCGTGGTTTCGTCGTTCGAGCGCGGCGTGGTTTCGTCGTTCGAGCGCGGCGCGGCTTTCGTCGTTCGAGCGCGGCGTGGTTTCGTCGTTCGAGCG
>DASXKQ010000045.1:0-16437 GCA_036496745.1 Polyangiaceae bacterium | reverse complement strand
GGGCGATCGAGCGCGGCGGAAATGCGTTCGGGCTCGTAGCTCGTCGCAAGCGCGCTTTCGAGCGCGTTCGCGAGCAGCGCGATATTGCGCGGTGGCACTAGGATCCCGAGTTCTTCCGTGACCACTTCTGGAATGCCGCCCACGTTTGTCGCGACGACTCGCCGACCGCTGGCGAGGGCTTCCAACACGACGTTGGGCATGCCTTCATTCCAGCTCGGCAGCGCGAGCAGGTCACACGCCGCAAGATAGCTCGGGATCTTGTCGTGCGGTTGCGCGCCGACGAACGTGATCCGATCCGAGAGCTCGCTCGCCATGTCCTGGGCCTCCGCGAGCCCCGAGCCGTCGCCGACCATGATCAGACGCACGTCGGGAACGCGCCGGCTGACGAGCGCAAAAGCCTGAATCAGATCGAACGCTCCCTTCGGCCCACTGATGTGCCCCACGTAGAGCACGAGCTTGCCGTCGAGCGGCAAGCCGAGCTCCGCGCGTGCCCGTGCGCGGTCACGCGGCCTGAACGACGCTCGATCGATCCCGTTCGGCACCAGATCGATTCGCTCGGGTGGGACGCCCAACGCGGCAGCGCTTTCGGCGAGCGCGCCGCTGACGGCGACGACGCGCTCGGCCCGCGGCAGCGCCCATTTCAACAGCCGTCGAGGCCCGCGCCAACGCGCGACCACGTTTACGTCGGAGCCGTGCAACTTGATCACGGCCGGCACGCCGAGCATGTCCGCCAGCACCACGGCCGCAAAGCCATCCGGATACGCCCAGGACCCCAGCACGACGTCGACCCGACCGCGATAGCGCAGCGTGCTGGCCGCGAGCGACGCCGCGTACAGTGGACCCGCGACGGCGTGCCCTATCTTCGGCAACATCACGTAGCGCGGATGGCGAACGCGCAGCCCGTCGATCGATTCGTGCTCGGGCACTTCCAGGAGCCGCCCCACGTCCGACCAGCGGCGAAACGCGCGCGCCGCTGGAAACCAGGGAATCGTGGCCAATACCTCCACCTCGCAGAAGCGCGACAGCGCGCCGAACTGCTGACGGTTGAAGGGCGAGGACAGGGGCTCCACGCGGTTCGGAAAGATCTTGGTTACGATTAAGACGCGCATGGCTCATCCGGTAAAGGTCGGGTGGATCTCCGAAGGCTGGCGAGGCCGACGAATGACCTCCAAGCTGAGCAGGGTCATGTCGTCGCGGCGCAGCTCTGGCGCGTAACCGTCTACCCTCTCGAGCAAATGACGATGCACGCCGCGACCGCCGCGAGGCGCATTGGCGACTAGCCTCGTCAGCGTCGGCATGCGCGCCAGATCCGTCTCGACGGTCTCGAGGATGCCGTCCGTCATGAACACGATCACGTCGCCTTCACCGATACGGTGTTGCTCGTCCGCGTAGCGGCAGTCCGCTAGAATGCCGAGCGGCGGCCCGGAAGCACGCCCGATCACGCGCACCTCGCCGCTCGCGCTACGGAGGATCGCCGGTACGTGACCGGCGTTGGCGACCGTCAAGGTTCCGAGCCCGGCGTCGAGTTCGAAGCTCGCGCCCGTGACGAAGCGATCCGCGGGCATTTCCTGCGAGATTCCGCGATTCAGCGCGCCGAGCAGCTGAGCCGGCCCTTGGCTACAGCGCGCCAGAGCTTCGTAGCGCGGCAGTACGCTCGGCAAGAGGCTTGCACCTTCCTTGCCGCGCCCACAGGCGTCGCCGATCACGATCGTGAGCCGCTTGTCGTCGCGTTGCTCGAAGGCATAGAAATCGCCACCGACGTGCTCGCCGGCGGCGCGCGAGTCCGCGAGCAGCCGGAACGCACCGAGCTCCCAACGTGGCCCGAAGGGCGAACCGTCCACGAATCTGTCGGCAGAGAAATGCACGAGCCGCAGCTGGTGCACGCCGCATGCCATCGTTCTGCAAGTGCGTGCGATCGCAGGCTGCGCACGATGGAGTCGTGTCAGCGCGGCAAGACTGCCACGGTCCCAACATTTTCGCCTCCGCCCCCGTGCGAGGAGCCTTGCAACGCGCGCACGCACTCGACAAGCACTCTCGGTAGCTACGGCTGGGGAGCGTGGTCCAGGCCTCAGCTGGCACGGCCGTTGCGTTCGACCGACCTGCAATGACTAATCGAAGCACCCACACGATCGGAAAATTGCGTGCTGCGCTCTCGGCGCCGCACGTGCTCGTCGCGGCGCTCACGCTGGTGGCTTGTGGCTCCTCCGGCGGTTCGGGCGGCGGAACCGCTAGTGCCGGAACGAGCGGCGACCCCTCGGGCGGCGGCTCAGGCGGAGCCGGCGGAAGCGCGGCCTTCTCTTGCACGAGCACTGCCACTCCAGGCGAGATGGTGAGCGTTTCCGCGGGTGACTTCATCATGGGCTGCAACGCCGCCGTCGACAACGAGTGCTTGGACGACGAAAAGCCGATGCACACAGTGACGCTGAGCGCGTTCCAGATCGACCGCACGGAGGTGACCCAGGAGCAATACGCCGCGTGCGTGACCGCAGGCAGCTGCGCTGCGCCCAACTGCAGTTGGGACTGCAGCAAGACGAACTATCCGGCCGCATGTCTCGACCTAGCCGACGCGCAGGCCTACTGCACGTGGGCCCAGGCGCGCTTGCCGACCGAAGCGGAGTGGGAAAAGGCCGCGCGCGGCACGAGCGGCAACAAGTTTCCGTGGGGCAACACCGCCGCCGATTGCACGCTCACGAACATGGCAGGCTGTGGTGACACGGCTCAGCCGGTCGGCAGCCTCGCGGCGGGCGCGAGCCCATACGGCGCGCTCGACATGGCGGGCAACGTCGTAGAAATGGTGTCGGACCGTTACGACGCGACCTACTACACGAGCTCCCCGAGCTCGGACCCGCAGGGCCCCGCCAGCGGCGACACCCACGTCGGACGCGGCGGTGGCTTCAAGAGCGAAGCGACCTGGCAACGCGCCTCGAAGCGCGATTGGTACGACGTAACTGACGCCGCGGCGTCCCTGGGATTCCGTTGTGCCCTTTGAGCAACGCGCCCGGTCACTCCGGCACCGGGTGCGAACGAAGCGCGTCGGACACCTTGCCGAGCAGCTCTCGGCTTGCTTCACGAGCCAGCACGAGCGCCGCGAGCAGATAAGTAACGGCCCCGACGAGCACTTCACACGTCAGCTCGAACGCCGGGCGCACGGGACCGAGCGCGCCGAGGGCGTGGCGCACGAGCAAGATGCCGACAACCATCGCCAAGCACGCGCCGAGTGCCGGAGCGAGGCTGCCGAGCGAACGGCGAAGCGGAACTCGATCGAGCCGGCGCACGACCCAGAGCGACGCCAAGCCGTGCAAGCCGAACGACACGCCCACTGCGGCACAGGTCCACTCCGGACTGATTCTACCGAAAGTGCAGATCCCGCCGATCAGCAGGACGAGCTTCCACAGCTCCAGCCAGAAGATCAGACGGGGCATTTGGCGCGCTTGCAGGTAGGAGGCGACCGTCCAGCCTACGGGGCGGGCCACCGACAGCGCCGACAGCAACACGAGCATCGGGGCAATCGGGCGCCAGCGCGCGTCGAAAAGCGTCGCGACCAGGCTGGGAGCGACCGCGCCCAGCCCAACCGCCAGCGGAAATACGACCAGCGCGAGCAAGGCCATCGAACGCACGAGCGCTGCGGGACGTCGCCCGAGGTCGATGCGCGCAAAGGACGGCAGGAGCACATCGCCGATCTGCTCGCCCACCTGGATCGCGGGTACGTCCGCCAAGTTGTAGGCGAGGTTGTACATACCCGTCGGCCCGGGACCGAAGAAGCGAGCGACCAGCAGATTGTCCCAGCGACGGGCCGCGAACGCGCACAACGCACCGAGCGACATGGGCACACCGAACTCGAGCAGCTCGCGCGTTTGGCGCAGGCTGAGGCGGCACGGCTCGAGCCAGTCCCGCCGCTCGACGCTGGCGGCGAAGCCCACGAACCGCACGGTGGAGCGCGCGACGTTACCCATCACGATCGCCGCGCCACCCCAACCGAGCGCGGCGAGTGTGACGCTCAGCGCGCTGTGCGCCAAATCCCCCACGGTGCGGACCATGCTCAGCGGAGCGAAGCGCAGCTCGCGCACCAGCACGCGTTCGGGCACGAACGCCGCGCGGTCGAACAGCCCGCTCAGCACGAGACCCGGCAGAAAGCGCGTCATGCGTGGCGCGTCGAGCCAGGGGCCAAGCGCGCCGCCGGCCGCGAGCAGCACGGCGAGCGCGAGCACGCCGAGCAGCAGGTGAAAGGCCGTGACGTGGAAGGCCACGCTGCGCGGAGCCGTAGGATTTGCGACCAGGTATTGGCCGAAGCCGATCGTCGAGAGCTGGTTGGCCGACATCACCAGCACGGCTGCGACCGTGACCTCACCGTAGTCCGCCGGCGTGATGAAGCGCGTGACGATCAGCGTGCCGAACAGCCCGATTGTGCGCGAGCCCATGCCGGAGGAGATGGTCCACAGCGCGCCACGAATGGTGTCTCGAGCGAGCGACACGGGCTACGGAACCCGCACGGCGTCGCCGGCCAAGAGCACGATGTCTTGCTCGGGACTCCGCCCCGACAGGATCTCGTCGTAGTTGATGGGAATGCGTCTGAGGCCCCGACCGCCCGCGCTGCGCACGACCACGACCTGGTCGGTCGAGGCGTAGCGGTTGGGACCGCCGGCGAGCGCAAGCGCTTGCGAGACCGTGACGTACGAGCGGGATGTGTAAAGACCCGGGCGCTCGACGTTGCCCGCGACCGTGAAGCGATAGCTGTTGATCTCGAGGACCGACACAGTGACCACGGCGTCCCTGACCAGCGTAGCCAAGCGTTGCGTGGCCTCCTGTTGCAACTCGACGGCGGTTCGTCCGGCTGCCCTGAGCTCGCCCACCAGCGGGATCGTGATCGTGCCGTCCGGGCGAACGATCGCGTCGGTGGAGAGGTTTTCGGCCTTCCACACGCTGACGCGGACCACGTCTGCGACGCCGATCACGTACGGCTTGCCGCTCGGATTTTCGGCGGCGGCCTCCGCGTACAGCGGAGCGTCGCGCGCGCTCGTACCGTGCGCGACGCAGGCGCTCATGAGCAGCGACAGGATCAAGATCGAAACGACAACCCTAAACAGCGAGACAATCATCGTATGACATTTACCTAGTCACAGATCCCGATGTTGGCCATACCCGGAATCATCGCGCTCATCATTTTTATTTACGCGCGACCCCAGGAGTTCTTCGAGCGCCTGCGCGTCGTGCCACTGCTATACGTGTTCTTCGGGCTCGCGGCGTTCGGCGCGCTGCTCGACCTGCGCGTCGGTAACGCGAAGCTGCGCTCTACGCCGCAACTCCCTTGGGTGATGCTGTTGTTCGTCTGGGCGTCGCTCACGGTATTGATCCGAGCGCCACAAGCGGCGTTCGAGCACATCCTGTCGCTCAGCATTTGTGTCGCGCTCTACCTCTTGATCTCACAGGGCGTTCAGAGCTTTCGCGCGCTGCATTTGGTCGCCGGCTGCGTGCTCGCGATGGTGCTCTTCGTGTGCAGCGTGGGCGCGCAGCAAGGCTTCGCCGCGACCGGCTGCGTGGTCGTGGACGAAGCGGTTCGCGCCGACACCGCGAGCGGCAAGCCCGACGGCAGATCCTGCGTAATTCCCCGCAATTGCTATGACGGCGACGCCGAGCCGGGCGCCGAATATCTGTGCGAACACATCGGGCTGTTCGGCACGACCTCGATTGGTCGCGGTCGCGTGAGATACCGCGGTGTCTTGCAAGATCCGAACGAATTGGCGCTCGCCGGTGGCGTGGGCTTGCCGCTGGCGTTCGCCTTCGGACAGTCGAAAAGGCGAGCCCACTTTCGCAGCGTACTCGCCGTGCTGGCGCTGATGCTCGTGCTCTTGTGCTCCGTGCTCACGGGTTCACGTGGCGGACAGATCGTCTGCCTGGTCGTGCTCGCGGTGTACTTCAGCAAGCGCGCCGGGCTGGCGGGCGTCTTGCTCGGTGGCGTATTGGCGCTGCCCGTGCTGCTGCTCGGCGGTCGCAGCGGCGAAGAGGCGTCGAGCTCGACGCTGGAGCGCATCGATTGTTGGTCGGAGGCCATCGCCATGTGGCGAGAGCATCCGCTGCTCGGCGTGGGCCTCGGCCAGTTCGTAGAACATCACTACATGACGGCGCACAACTCGTATTTGCTCGCGCTCGCCGAGCTCGGCCTACCGGGCCTCTTGTTGTTCGGCATCGTCGTGTACCTTTCCGCGAAGATCCCGATTGCGGTACTGCGCCGCGTTGCCAGCGACGAATCCGGCGAGTTTCGCGCAGGAGCCCCGCTCGCGAACGCCTGGGCCATGGCCCTGATCGCGGCGTTCGCCGGCATGGCGGTCGGCATCTTTTTCCTCTCCTTCACCTATCACTACGTACTCTGGATCTACGTGGGTCTATCGGGGGCCCTGTACTCGGCAGTTCGCCGCCACGATCCGGGCTTTCGCGTGCGCTTGAGCGGGCGCGATTTCGTGTGGCTCACGCTGCTCGCGTTCGCGCTGATCGTCTTCGTCTTTTTCTACACGAGGTGGAAGCTCTCATGACCATCCGAGGCGCAGGAATTTTGGGAAGCTCGCTGTTGGCGTCACTGCTCGCGATCGCCGCGTGCGGCCGCATGGTGCTACATCACATCTCGTCGAACGACCCGCCGGCACAAAAGCGGCGCTCCGCGCCGATCGCGCTCGACGCGAGCCAACCCGCAGCGGCCCCGGCCGGCGCGTGTCGTCTCTTGCTCGATGCGCGAGCGCTCGCGCATCTGCACGAGTCGGCGCGACTCGGTACGCGGGCGTTCGCCTATACCTCCGCGCGAGCGGACGAGGCCCTGAGTAAGCCGCTCGAGTCCGGGTATCAGGGCTTCGAATGGGCGGACGCGCTGGCGAGCTTGGCCCTGCTCTGGCGCGCGACGGGCGACGCGCGCTATGCGAGCGGTGCGCTCCGCTACCTCAATGCGCTGCTCGACGATCGTCTGGCGGTGGGCGACGGCAAGGGCGGCGCGGACGTCGTACGTCACGACTCCGGTTACGGGATGCGGACGTTCGGCGCGTACACCGCGCTCGGCTACGACTGGCTTCGCGGCGCGCCGGGCATGGACGACTCCTTGCGCGCGCACTGCCTCGCGCGTCTTGGCCAGTGGCTCAGCTGGTACGAAAAAGAGGGATATTTGCGCGATCGTCCGACGGCGAACTACTACTGGGGTTACTTGAGCACGCTGACCTTCGCCGGGCTCGCTGCGCGCGGCGAGGCGAAAGAAGCCGACGCCTGGTCACAGCGAGCTCGCGACGAACTTTCGAACAACGTACTACCGACATTCCACGACGAGCTTCGCGGCGGCGGTTGGCCCGAAGGCTGGCAATACGGAGAGTACAGCACGGTCGAGATCGCGCTCGTCGCCGAAGCCTGGCGCACGGGCGCGGGTGTCGACGTGGCGCGCAAGCTACCGTGGCTCGGCGAAACCATCACGCAGCACGTCCATGCGCTCTTGCCCGATGAACAATCGGTATACGACGGCGGCACCTGGGGCGAGCACCCCGCGCGGCCCTCCGGCGAAGGACTCGCCGCGATCAGCATTGCTCTGGAGAGCGTGGACGACGCCCACGCCGCGGAAGCCCGCTGGATGCTCGCGCACGCGTTGCCGCCGCTCCGGCGTGAACAAGCCTGGCTCGGCTTGCTCGCCGATCGCCCTGGAGCCAGCGAACGCATGCCACGCGAGCGAACCAGCCTGCTGCTGTCCGGACAAGGCCTCACCTTTGCGCGCAGCGACTGGTCACGCGCCGCGGTCTGGACGTCCTTTCAAGCCGGGCCTCGGCTGGCAGAAGATCATCAAGACGCCGATCAAGGACATTTCGAGCTATTTCGAGGGGCGGACGGCCTGCTCGTCGACGGCGGCGGCTCGGAGGGGTCGGCTACCGTCAACCACAACTGCCTGCTCGTGGACGACGGCGGAGAGAACCTGAACTATCCGCCGAACCAGGGCGTGTGGGGAGCGAGCGTCAAGACGACGCACTTCCACGACGACGGCGCCGTGGTAGCGGCCGTGGGCGAACTCGCGGAAGCCTATGCGCCGTCTTGCGCGCGCGACGGCTGTCGCAAACGTTCGGTCGAGCGGATGACGCGCACGTTCTTGTTCGTGCGACCGTCGCTCTTGGCGATCGACGATCAGGTCTTGCTCGAGCGCCCCGAATTCGGCGTGACGTGGGCGGCTCACTTGACTCAGAATCCGAAGCTCAACGGCGAACTCGCCGGCGCGGTGGTTGGGACGTCGCGCGTCGACATACGCACGCTCGAGCCGCGTGGCGCGGGCCATGCAGCGCCGCGCGAACCGACACCGTCGGGCGAAGGTTCGCATCGTCTGGACCAACCATGGGGGCCGATGTGGCGGCTCGAGGTGACGAGCCCGCGCGGCACACGCGAACGAAGCTTTTTGCATTTCATCACCAGCGGCCCGGCCGCGGCGGAGCCTCCGGCCTGGCAAAACATGGCGGGCGGGGGCTTGCGCGGAGGCGTCGCGCGGGTAGACGGGCGCAGCGTGGCTGTGCTCTTCGCGGGACCGACGGGCGAGGGGCGCGCGGCGCTCGGCAACGCGCTCGACCTGCTGGTGATCGCAGGCCTCGTTCCGGGAAGGCACTACGGCGTCTCACTCGACGCAGCTTGCACGCTCGAGCTCGGCCCAGCGAACAGCGGCGCGGATTTGGTCGCGACGGACGGCGGCTTTCTGCGAATGACCGCGGCTCGCTGCGGAGGAAGTTAGCCCGCATGCGCGCGCTGATTGTCTCCTACGCATTTCCACCAGTCGGCGGCGCCGGCGTGCAGCGCGTGCTGAAGCTCGTCAAATATTTGCCGCGCTACGGCGTCACGCCTTCGGTGTTGACCGCTCGAGAACCCTCGGTGCCCGTGCTCGACGCGTCGCTCGAGCGCGACGTGCCCGCCGGCACCGAAGTGCTCCGCGTGCGCACGCTGGAACCCCGCTACAGCGCAAAAAAATTGGCGTGGCAAGCCTCGGCGAGCGGCGCGCCAGGCGTCAGCACGCGCCTCAAGAGAAGCCTGGTCGGCTTGGGTCGGCGGCTTCTGGTGCCGGACCCGCAAGTGCTGTGGCTACCCGCCGCACAGCGCGCCTTGCTGCGTCGCCTGCGCTCGGAACGGAGGGACGACGTGGTGTTCATCAGCGGGCCGCCGTTCTCGCAGTTCACGCTGGCCGCGCTCGCGCGTTCGCGCGCGAACACCGCCGTCATCCTCGACTATCGCGACGAGTGGTCGACCACGGCAAGCTCCTTCGAAATGTCGGGCTCGGCGCGCGCGAGTCAGCTGCTCGAGCACGCCGTCTTGCGCTGTGCCCACGCCGTGACGACGGCCACGGACGAGTTTCGCACGGCCCTCTTGGCGCGCTTCAGTTTTCTCGAGCCCGCCCGCGTGGTTGCCATTCCGAACGGCTATGACCCGGAAGATTTTTCGGGCGAGCTCCCCTCACCGCCCACGAACCGTTTCGTGTTGACCTACACGGGCACGGTCTTCCGTCTGACCAGCGCGCAGGGTCTGGTCGCCGGCGTGCGTCTGCTGCACGAGCGCGAGCCCGAGCTCGCCAAACTGCTCGAGGTCCGCTTCGTCGGACGCATCGTCGAGACCGAGGCCTACTACTTCGACGGCAGCGAGCGGCTCGGCATCCAACGGCTCGGTTACGTCGAGCACGCGCAAGCCGTCGAGCATCTCTCGCGCAGCCACCGAGCCCTGTGTATTCTCGACGAGGTGACCGGCGTCGAGCGCATTTACCCGGCCAAAATCTTCGAAATCATGCAGCTCGGACGGCCTTGTTTGGCGCTCACGCCCGAAGGCGCGCTGGCGGATCTCGTGCGCCGTCACCGCGTCGGCGACGTGGTCGGGCCGCGCGATCCGCAAGCGATCGCCGCGGCGCTCGAGCGCATGCTCACCGCATTTCGCGACGGCGCTGACGCGCCGCCCTGCGCGCCGGTCGATATCGAGCGCTTCGATCGCCGCGTGCAGGCGGGGCAGTTCGCGGCGCTGTTCCGCGCCACCTTGGCTGAGATCAGGAGCCAGCGACCGCGTAGCGCTTGACGAGCGTGAGCACGTTGGGCGTAGCCGGCGGGTCGCCCCGGCGATAACTGACCTCGTCCATGAACGAACGCATGATGTAGAGGCCCATGTGCGACTCCGGCAAGGCCGCGAGGTCCGGCGCCGCCTCTGCCGACGGGACGAAGCCTCTGCCCGTGTCGAGTAGCCGAATCGTGATGGCGTCTTTGCCGATCTCGAACTCGAGCTCGACCGTGCCCGCAGACTGGTCACGGTAGGCGTGAATTGCCACGTTGTTAAATGCCTCCCCGAGCGCCGATACCACCTTGTCGTCGAACTCGTGCGGTTCACGGCTTGGTTCTTGCCTATCTGCTGCCGAGGCGCGCATCAACCGACAAGTCGATGCGGCGACACGCAAGACGACGTCCCGAAAAAGCAACGTGCCGGGCACGGAGAGCCGAATCATGTCCATGTCATCTACCCGCGAAACCGCATCGTATCAGATCCTCAGGGGCTTGCTGCCTAGCTCGGGGACAATCCCACTCTCCGTGCGCATCGCCAAACGCTGCATCGACGTCGCGGGGGCGCTCGTCGGCCTGCTCGTGTTCATGCTGATATTGCCGATTCTAGCGACGCTCATCTATTTCGACTCGCCTGGCCCGATATTTTATCGTCAACGCCGAGCGTCCGCGTTGAAACCGACGCACGACGCTTCGCATCGCTCGTTCCACGAGTTCGACATGCTGAAGTTTCGCACCATGCACGTCAACGCGGAGGCTCGCACCGGCGTGGTGCTGGCCGAAGAGAACGACCCGCGTGTGACCCGCGTGGGGCGTCTGCTACGCAAGACGCGCCTCGACGAACTGCCGCAGCTCTGGAACGTGCTCAAGGGCGAGATGAGCTTGATCGGACCGCGCCCCGAGCGACCGGAGCTGCTCGAGAATCTGGCGCTGGCGATCCCGTTTTTCGAGGAGCGCATGCGCGATTGCAAGCCGGGCATTACCGGCCTCGCGCAAGTCTCTCTCACCTATTCCGGGCGCGCTCCGCAAGGAGCCGAGCTCGCCGCGTACGAAGACTCGCTGACGAACCCGTACGGCTTCGAGGCCGCCCGCGGCGCGCTCGCCGACGACATGCGCACGAAGCTACTGCTCGATCTGGCGTACGTGATGGCGCTCGAACACTTCAGCACCTACCTGCGCACCGAGCTGTGGGTAATCTTCCGCACGCCCTGGATCATGCTGCGAGGCCTGGGTCGATGAGCACGCTGTCGATCGCGCACGTGTTGTCGTCCTTCGACATGGGCGGACAGGAGCGCGTCGCTCTGGAGCTTGCCACGCTGCAGCGCGCAGCGGGTCACCGTGTGCTGGCCGTGTCGATTGCGGCCTCATCCGAAGGGGCGAACGCAAACGCGTTTCGTGCGGCCGGCGTGAGCGTGCAAACGGTCGCCAAGGGTCCGCGCTTCGATCCGTCCTTGCCGCTTCGGCTCGCGCATCGTTTTGCGCGACAGGGCGTCGACGTCGTGCATACCCACAACCCCCATGCCCTCATCTATGGGGCGCCGGCGGCTCGCCTGGTGCGAGCGGTCGCGGTCCACACCAAGCACGGCATGAATCCGGACACGGCACGGCGCATGTGGCTGCGCCGCGCTGCGACGCGGTTCGTGCAAGCCTACGTCGCCGTGACAGCCGAGCTCGGCAGGGTCGCGCTGGAGAAGCGTGAGTGTGCGCCGGAGCGCCTGTGCGTGATTTCCAACGGCATCGACGCCGCGCGTTTCGCGCCGAACCCCTTGGCGCGACAGCGGACGCGTCGCGAGCTCGGCATCCCGGAGAACGCTTGGGTGGTCGGCACGGTCGGTCGCCTCTCGCCTGAAAAGGATCAGAAGTTATTGATCGACGCGATGACGCCGCTGCTCGACTCAGAACGGCAGCTCCTGATTGTTGGGGATGGTCCGGAACGCGAATCGCTCTCGTTGCGCGTTGCCGCAACCTGGAAGGCGCACTTCGTGCACATGACCGGCGCGCGCAAGGACCCAGAAAATCTGCTCGCCGCGTGCGACGCATTTGCGCTCACGTCGCGCAGCGAGGGTCTGCCGCTCGTGATCCTAGAGGCGATGGCCATGCGCTTGCCGATCGTCAGCACGGCGGTGGGCGGGGTTCCGGACGTGGTCGCGCCGGGCGTCACGGGCATTCTGGTCGCCGCCGGCGACCGCGCGGAGCTCACCAGGCAGCTCGACTGGCTCGCGAGCCACGCCTCCGAGGCGCTCGCCATGGCGGACGTCGCCCGGCAAGCGGTGCTGGATCGCTACACGATTCAGCACATGGCAAACGACTACGAGGCACTCTACGCGCGACTCGTCGCGGCCGCGACCGGCGAGCGTGCGTACGCTCGGTTGGAAGGCGCACGCGGATGACGGCCGTCGGCGTCACGGCGCTGCTGCTCATCCTGTACACGTACGCCGGTTACCCACTGCTCGTCGCGCTGTGGGCTCGCGCCGCGCCGCGCCGCTCGCGCGCGCGCGATGATTTCGAGCCGATGGTCAGCGTATGCCTGGCCGTGCACAACGGCGCGCACTACCTGCCGCAAAAGCTGGAAAGCTTGCGCGCGCTCGAGTATCCCCGGCAAAAGTTGGAAATTCTCGTTTACTCGGACGGCTCGAGCGACGACACGGAACGGGTAGCGCGCGAGCTTGCCGCGAGCGATCCGCGCGTGAAGATCTTCGCCAACCCGAGTCGCCTCGGCAAGCCCGCCGCGCTGAACCGCTTGCACGCCGAGGCCACGGGAGAAGTACTGCTGATGACCGACGTCCGCCAACCGCTCGGGCCGCGGGCACTGCGCGCGCTGCTGCGTTTGCTGGCCGATCCCGCGGTGGGCTGCGTCTCGGGCAGCCTCGTGCTCAAAGGCAACACCGGTCCGAGCGCTTATTGGCGCTATGAAAAGTTCATTCGCACCTGCGAGGCGCGCATGGGGCGCATGGTCGGTGTGAGCGGCAGCCTGTACGCGGTGCGCCGCCGCGATTTCGCCGAGCTGCCGCAGGAAGTACTGCTCGACGACATGTTCGTGCCACTACAGGTCGCTCGCCAAAAAAAGCAAATCGTGCTCTCGGGCGAAGCCGAGGCGTTCGACGAAGCATTCGACGACGACCGCGAATTTTCACGCAAGATACGCACGCTGGCCGGCAACTATCAGCTCGTCGCGCTGATGCCGTGGCTGCTCGTGCCCGGCAAGAACCCCGTTTGGTTCCAGATGGTCTCCCACAAGCTGCTGCGACTCGTCTGTCCCTGGGCGCTGCTCGCGCTGTGCGAAGCCTCGCTCGTGCTCGCCGCCGCTCCCAGCTCATCGCCGGGCGCGCACGGCTTTTGGCGCATGCTCGCCTTGGGTCAGCTCGCGTTCTACGCCCTCGCCGCACTCGGCGCGCGCGCCGGGCGCCTGGGCTCGCTCGCGCGCACCTTCGTCGTGCTGAACGCCGCCGCGCTGGTCGGTCTCTGGCGTTTTTTGCGAAGGTCCCAAGCGGTTACTTGGTGATGAATCTGGTTTTTGTATTTTTGCGAACCTACCTTCGCGGTTCGACTAGGCGGACGAGCGTGCCGATGACGCGCTGAAAGAGAGCGAGGAGCTCTGAGTCGATGGGCCCGAGCCAGCCGAAAGCCTGCGCAGTCTCCCAGCAAGCGAGCGCCTCGCGCGCCGACGCGGCCGCCGTTGATAGCGCGCCTGACGATTCCTACCGCGCGAGTAAGCACCCTCCGCGACATTAAATCTTCAGCGTCATGATGAGCTCCTTTACTCGGGGACGCAGCGGCCGAGCACAGCGGCACCCTCAAACACCTCGAGCATCCCGCCCGCTCACCTCACACGCCCAACCCTGAGCCCGCGCCGGCACAATACCTGTGCACGCGAGTCTCGCGAGGCAGCAACCCTCTGCCTCCGCCCCAACCTCACGCTCTCCCCCAACCTCACGCTCTCCCCCAACCCTCTGCCTCTGCCCCAACCTCTGCCTTAACCCTCACGCCCTGCCCCCAAGCACCCCCTCTAGCCCTGCCTCTCCTATTCGACCGTGACGGACTTCGCAAGATTCCGCGGGCGGTCCACGTCGCAGCCTCGTAGAACGGCGACCTCGTAGGCGAAGAGTTGAAGGGGCACGACGTACAGGATCGGCGCGAGGCTCGGGTGCGTCTCGGGCAGTTCGAGCACGGCGTCCGCGACGTCGTCGAGCGCGCGATCACCTTCGCTCACGAGCCCGATGATCTTGGCGTCGCGCGCGGCCGCCTCTTGCAGGTTGCTGAGGGTGCGTTCGCGGTTGCGATCGTTCGGCATCAGGGCGATCACGGGCATGTCTCGGTCGATCAAGGCGATCGGGCCGTGCTTGAGCTCGCCGGCGGGGTAGCCCTCGGCGTGAATGTACGAGATTTCCTTGAGTTTGAGCGCGCCTTCGAGCGCGATCGGGTAGAGCGTTCCGCGCCCGAGGTAGAGCGCGTTCCGCGCCGAATAATAGCGCATGGCGATGGTCTCGATCTGGCTCTCCAGCGCGTGAACGCGCTCGAGCTGAGCGGGCAACGCCCTGAGCGCGCGGACCAGCTCGCCGCTCGCGTTCTCGTTCAAGGTGCCACGAGCGCGTCCGATGCGGATCGCGAGCAGGGCGAGCAGCGCGAGCTGCGTGGTGAACGCCTTGGTGGACGCCACGCCGATCTCGGGTCCAGCGCGCGTGATCAGCGCACCTTCGGCCGCCCGCGTGATCTGCGAGCCGACCACGTTGCAGATCGCCAGCGTGCGGGCACCGAGCGCGCTCGCCTCGCGTAGCGCCGCGAGCGTGTCGGCGGTCTCACCGCTCTGCGTGATGGCAACAGCCAGAGTTTTTGGCGAGACGAGGGGCGAGCGATAGCGGTACTCCGACGCATAGTCGACCTCGACGGTCACGCGCGCGAGCTGCTCGATCAAGAATTTTCCCACCAAGCCGGCGTGCCAAGACGTCCCGCAGGCGACAATCGAGATGCGCTCGATGTTCGCCCACGCGTCTTCCAGTTGTGGGATACCGAGCACGATTTCTTCGCCCGCCAGATGCGCCTCGAGGGTGCGCTCGAGCATCGCGGGTTGTTCGAAGATCTCCTTGCGCATGAAGTGCTGGTAGCCGTTGAGTTCGGCCGCACCCGATTCCCAGTCGATGTGCAGCGCTGCGCGCTCGACCGGCCGCTGACTGCGATCGAGCACGCGCAAGCCGTCACTGGTCAGGGCGGCGACGTCGCCGTCCTCCAGAAATACGACGTCACGCGTGTGGGGGAGCAAAGGCGCCACATCCGAGGCCACGAAGTACTCACCGTCGCCGGCGCCGACCACCAACGTCGGGCCTGAGCGAGCCAGCAGCATCTTGCCCGGATGATCGGCGTGCAGGCAGGCGAGCGCGTACTTGCCGTCCATGCGGCTGATCGCCGCCGCGAACGCCTCCTCGAAGCCGAGACCGCTCTTCATCAACACGTGCATCAAGAGCGGGAAGCACTCGGTGTCGGTTTGCGAGACCGGTGTCACGCCGTGCAGCGACAGCTCCGCTCTGAGTTCGCGGAAATTCTCGAAGATGCCGTTGTGCACGACGACGATCTTGCCGTCCGGGCTGCTGTGCGGATGTGCGTTCTGCTCGCTGGGACGGCCGTGAGTCGCCCACCGCGTGTGGCCGATCCCGAGCTGCGCCGCGGCGGCGTGGCCGTTCAGCTCCTCCAGCTTCGCTTGCAGCCCCGCGAGCCGGCCCGTGCTGCGCGTGACGTCGATCCCGCTCGGCAAATGCAGCGCGAGACCCGCGCTGTCGTAGCCGCGATATTCCAGGCGTTTCAAGCAGTCGAGCAGGATGGGACCTGCTTCTTGGGTGCCAAGATAGCCAACGATGCCGCACATGTGAGGTTGCCTCAGGGTGAGAGTTTTGCGATGTAGGGTTGCTTGTCGTCGCCGATCGTGGGGAGCACGCTCACCGACCAAAGTATGTCGTTGCACGCGTCGACCACGACTCCATTGCCGGAACCGATCCCCGTCGCAGGCCACTCACTGCGCTGCCAAAGCTGTGCCCCCCCGGCGTCCAATTTCGTCAAGAACGAGAGCTGGTAAGGCGAGACGTTGCCCGGCAATGCCCCGGACACGATCACTTCTCCAGCCGCGTCCGAGGCTACGCCGGTGAGCTCGCGCATCGGACCGAGCGCCCGACTCCACAACGTATCGCCGTTCGCATCGAGCTTCAACGCGAAGCCCGCGGTCTCACACCACACCTCCGAGGGCAGGTTCGCCTCGGACAAGGACAGGACGTTGTCCCCGAAGTCGACATTGCCGTCGAAGGAGCCCGTCACGAGCACGTTGTCGGAGCGATCCACCGCGACGGCTTGACCTTGTTGTCGCGGGCTCTCGTCGCCAAAACTCCGGACAAACAGCAGCGATCCGTCGGGCGCGAGCTTGGTCACG
>DASXKQ010000044.1:0-4044 GCA_036496745.1 Polyangiaceae bacterium | reverse complement strand
CAGGCGCTCGCCGAAGCGTGTCAGCGTGCCAGAGGTCAGCGCCTCCGTATAGGTTTCGACGGCTGACATCTCGCCGCGGCAAAAGGAGCTCAAGCGCTCGACAGCCGCGCTGTGGGTCGTTTGCTGAGTTTGCATGCGGATCTCCTTTCAAATGAGTGCGATCCGGATGAATCCGAGCAAGAAGTGGACCGGCGCTAGGAGCGAGGCCCGGCCGGGCGTATTTTTCAGCGTACCTGGCCGGTCTTGTTGGCGTCGGCCGCCGTGAACGCCGGTCCTTGCTCGACGGCGGGACGGAGTCCCGAGCCGTTGCCGGTGCTCGTCGCGAGTGGGGTCAGCAGTGTGAGCAGCATGCCGAGCGATCGAGCGAGCCCCGGCGCATGTTCAGGGAGCACGCTCTCCAGGGCTGACAGCCCGGGAAATTTCGAGAGCGCTTGCGCCACGGTCTCACGCGAGAGCTGCTCCTGTTCGCGGAGGGCGCGTTCCAAGAGGGACACGAGCAGCTGCGCTTGCGGCGTGCTGAGTCGCGCCCGTGAAAGCGTGCGTTCCAAATCCTCGAAGGCCTGATGCGCGGGCGCCGTATAGTACGCGCTTGGAATCAAACGGCTCTGACTGCGACAACGCGGACAAAGCGGATGCGCGATGGACTCCGTCGCGGCTTCGACTACGGACAGGAATGAGCGAGTGCAAGAGTCGCAAAATGCGGGGAAGTATTTCATCGGGCGGACCTCGCTTTCACATCTGACTTGGCGTTGTCTCCAGACGACGACAGCAAGTTAGGTCGTATCGCACGTGCGCGCCACACTCGTGTCGAGCTTGTGGCGTCTTTGTAGCCCGCTTTCGAATTAGGCCGGAATTTATGAGTCTTATACGACTAATTGCCAATCTGGGCAGTTCGGTACGGCCCTTGCTCTACTACGGGTATGCATACGATTCGCCCGTTTGCCTCGTGGGTCGCACGCCTGTGTCTAGCGACGATGGCGAGTGGTTTGGCCAGTTGTTACGCATACGCAGAACCGGGGTACGCGGAAGCCGACTACGTGCCGCCTGATATCGCGGTCTATCCGAGCGCAGAGTATGACGGTCGCGTCGTCTACCTCGTCGACGGCCATTGGTACTACCGGAACCGTGATCACTGGGTGTACTACCGCCAAGAACCGAGCGTGCTCCAGAGCGAGCGCATTCGGATCCAGGCCGCGCCGCGCGTGGTCGTTCGGCCGAACGCGCCGCGCTACAATGCTCCGCCCGCCTATCGGCGCGAGAATGCTCCGGCCTATCAGCGCGAGAACGCACCGCGCGCCAACCCGCGCGTCGATCGCGGACGTGAGCGCGACCGTGAGCACGAAGAACGCAGATAGCCAGGCAAATAACAGCCGGCTACGCGGGAGGCTGCGACTGTCGAGCGTGTTCCTTGCGCCGGTGACGGTACTGCGCTTCTTCGACCGAATGAGACTGCAGCAGGTCGACGTCGCGCTTCGACATTTGCGCGAGCTCGGCGTAGTGCCTGCGGAGCACGCGGAGCTCGTCTTCGCTCATGCTCTCCACGTCGATCAAGCGGTTGCTGGCGCCCTGCAGCGCGGCCACGATCTCGTTGAGCTTCAAGTGGATCGCGAGGGAGTCCTTGTTTTGTGAGCGCTGGATCAGGAAAACCATCAAGAACGTCACGATCGTGGTGCCGGTGTTGATCACGAGCTGCCAGGTATCGGAGTAGCGAAAAACAGGGCCGGTGATCAGCCAAACCAGGACGACGCTGACCGACAGAGCGAAGGCGGGCGTGCTGCCCGTCCAGGCCGTGACGTTACGCGCCGTGCGCTCCAGGAAGGACTCGAATGCATGCGACTCGCCGCGCCTCTTTTTTCTTCCGCTCATGGTTTCCTCGTGCAGTTGGCCGACGCCGTTGGCAGTTTGAGTTTGGGGTCGAGTGGTCGCTGCGAGCTCGTGCGCCCTCAGCGCTGCCAGCGCGCTAGACTCGCCACGACGGAGACCAACTCGGCGGGCTCCACCGGCTTCGGTACGTGCATCATATAGCCCGCGTTCAGGAGTTGACGCCGATCTTGGGCGCGCGTGTACGCGGTCAGCGCAATCGCGGGAACCTGGCCGCCTTGTGGCGCAGGCAGCGCGCGCACCTTGCGGATCAAATCGAAGCCGTCCTCACCAGGCATCCCGATGTCGGACACGAGCACATCGGGTGGCGCCGTGCCGATCGCCGCCATCGCTTGTGGAACACTGGCGGCGCTCGCCACTTGCGAGCCACACTCCTCCAAGATGCGCTCGACGAGCAGACGCGCATCCTCGTCGTCATCGACTACGAGTACCTTGAGGCCGCGCAGCACGGGCGGCCGCTCGAAGGCGTCTTCCGCGGCCGGCAAACGCGAGATGCGATCCGTCTCGGATACGTGGTGACCGACGCTCACGGGCAACCTGACGATGAAGGTCGAGCCGCTGCCTTCTCCCGCGCTCTCGGCCGAGATCTGGCCGCCGTGCAGTTCGATGATGTGGCGGCAGATGGAGAGGCCGAGACCGAGGCCGCCGTATGAGCGCGTGATGCGACCATCGGCTTGGCGAAACGGATCGAACACGTGCGGCAAGAACTGCGGCGAAATCCCTTTGCCGGTGTCGCGCACGCGCAACTCGACCATCTCGCCGTCGCGCCGCAAGCTGAGCTCCAGCTGACCGCCGCGGTCCGTGAATTTGACGGCGTTGCTGAGCAGATTCCAGATCACCTGCTGCAAGCGACTGGGATCGCCGAGTAGTGAGCCGGCGTGGAGCTCGAGGTCCGTGCGCAGCGTCATGCCCTTGGCGTCGATGCTCGGCTTGGCGGATTCGAGCGCGGCGTTGACTACGCTGGCGAGATCGACGAGCCGCGTCTCGAGCCGCATCTTGCCGCTGATGATGCGTGAGACGTCCAGGAGATCCTCGATCAACTGGGCCATCGCGACCGCGTTGCGCTCGATCGTCTCGGCGGCGCGCGCGCGCTTGCTTTCGTCGAGGCCGGCGCTGGCGAGCAGCTTGGCCCAGCCGAGGATCGCGTTCAGCGGCGTGCGCAACTCGTGGCTGATCGTCGCGAGGAACTCGTCTTTGGCGCGGTTGGCGATGTCCGCGCTCTGCCGCGCTCCCTGCTCGGCCGCGTACAAGCGCGCGTTCTCGATGGCAATCGACGCGCGACGGGCGAGTTCTTCGGCGAACTCCAGATCTTCCTTGCTGTAGTGTCGGCCGGACTCGGCGTACACGAACGTCATGACACCGAGAACCTGCTCGCGCGTTCTGAGCGGCACCACCATCGCGGAACGGAGCTGCAATTGTTCAATCAGAGCCAGATGCCGCGCGTCGCGCGCTCGGTCCTTGAGCAACTGCTCCGGAATCTCCGGGTAGAACTCCGACTCGCCCGTGCGAAATACGTTGGGGGCGCCCACCTTCGCGTTGCGATCCGGCGGATAGTCGCGGCCGAGCGCGCGGGCGAATTCGAGCTTGCTCGGGTCTACATGCGCGACCGCGACCTGCACGGGGGCGGTCTCGCCCTCCTCCAAGATCTCGATGGCGCACCAATCTGCGCTGCGCGGCACGGCCAGCTGCGCCAGGCGTGACAACGTGACCCGGTAGTCGAGCGACGAGCTCAGAGTCGTGGCCGCGTTGGAGAAAAACGCGCGCCGCTCTTCGTCGCGCTTCTTGTCGCTTACATCTCGAAATACCAGCACGGCGCCGCGCACGTCGCCGGATGCGTTGCGGATTGGCGCCCCGCTGTCGTCGATCGGCACTTCACGTCCACTTTTGTCGATCAAGATGGTGTGATTGGCCAGGCCGACGACGAGTCCTTCATTGAGCACGCGGAGCACGGGGTTTTCGACGGTGTCCCGCGTTTGCTCGTTCACGATTTTGAAAACGTCTGAGACCTGTCGGTCGCGGGCGTCACTCTCGCTCCACCCGGTCAGCTCGCTGGCGACCGAGTTCATGAACGTGACGCGGCCATCGCGGTCGGTGACGAGCACGCCGTCGCCGATGCTGCGCAGCGTGGTCTCGAGCAGCGCCTGCGCCTGTTCGGCATGGGCG
>DASXKQ010000043.1:0-11594 GCA_036496745.1 Polyangiaceae bacterium | reverse complement strand
CGAAGGCACGTCCACGGGCTATCACATCTTTGCAGTTCGATCTGATGGGGCCATCTTTACGGCGCAGCTTGGTCTGCCTCCGTCGCAGGCTACGGCTAGCCCCCTTTGGGTTCCGCTGCTGATTATCAATCCGATTAGCGTACGGGAAATAGCCTGGGACCAAACTGCAAATGGACTTGCTGCCGTGGGAACCGATAGCCGGGTGTATACGCTTCCGGGAGGAGCAGGGTATTGGAAGTTGTTGTCGAATGGCCCAGTGGTTGCTCTGCTTCCGGGTGAGGATGGGACGGTGGAGGAGATTGTTGGCGGCAGCGGAACATCAACGACCTTTAGCCCGTTGGTCAGCCCTGTCTTCGGTGCTATCCCGCCTCAAACGAACGGATTTCCACTCAGTAACGTAGATCCCAATGCAGCTTTCACGGCTACGTATGCAATCCCGTTGAGCACGCAAACGTTCAGCGCGAAAACAACGCCAGCTTCCTGCAATATTTTTGGTTGTTATTCGCTCGTAGCACGCGACAACTTGGGTTACGCGCCACAGATTCAACACGCACCCAGCTCCTGGACCGACATCAATATGGATTTTCCACCCTGGGGCGCAGGTTACATGTGGTCCATTGCAAGTGCGGCTAACTATCGGAGTAAGGAGGGAGATGTTTTTGTGATCGGCCGTAACTTCCACTTGCTGGAGTGGGTTCCGTTCTGAACCGTGTGTCTCGTCGGGGTTGAGTAGTTGAGTGCGAGACGCACTAGCACCCGGTGCCGGAACCTTTAAATAGATTCCGGCACTTGGGAGTGCTTCGGTGGCCTCAGGACGGGCACGATGCGACCTAGTTGCTTTGGCGCCGGTGAAGATGCCGAGCGAACCGAGCCGTGAGGGCTCGAAAGTCTCAGGGCGGAGGACAGGTCGACACCTGCGTGCCCGCTAGCGCGGACAGCCATTCCGGGCAGGTGACGGTGTCTGTCGGCTCGCATTCGCAACTGCTGTATCCGCCCACGACGGCGGTGAAACAACAGGGTTCCATCGGCGTGGTGCACGTGTTCATGGCAGGCAGGCCGGGCTCATTCACACACACGCACGAACCATCGGTTTCTTGGGTGCAGTCCCAATTCGCCGTGGTGCTGCCGGTACCACCCGCGCCGGTGCCGCCTGCGCCGCCGCCGGTGCACTCGAGCGCTTGGAATTCACTGCAGGTCGGACCATCTCCGTTGGCCACCACCTGAAGGCACGCCGTCTGCAGCGTCGGACCGATCGTGGTGCAACACTCTGCTAGAGTCGTGCAAGCAGCGGCGGTGCCCGTGCCGCCCGTTCCGGTGCCGCTCGCGCCGACGCCCGTGCCGCCCGCACCGATGCCGCCCGCGCCTGCGCCGGTGCATTCGGCTGATTGGAAAGCGCTACATGAGGGACCATTCCCGCTCGCAACCACTTGCAGGCACTCGGACTGCAGCGCCGAATTGATCGTGACGCAACACTGCGCGAGGCTGGTACAAGCTGCCCCGGTCGCGCCGCCTGAGCCGGTCGCGCCGCCCGCGCTGGTATTTCCGCCTGCGCCGGTCGGGCAAGCGTTCGCGCAATTCTGATCCGTGCAGGTGCCGACCGCCGAGAAGGCCTGCTGACACGCCGCGGTCAGGTTGTTGGGGGTCTCGCAATTGCCAACACAAGTCGCGCCGGTGCTCCCGCAAGCGCAAGCGTTGAGGCAAGTCGCCAGGTTTGCACACGCGCCGCTCTTGTAGTCGGCGCCGAACGCGGTGTTGATCTCAGCGCTGCACTTCTGCTGGGCGCAGGTCACTGCGGCGCTGCAGGGCGCGGTTGCGGCGAGGTTGCAAGGCACCGCTGGACCACCGCCACCTCCGCCCGTGCTCGACGACCCGCAAGCGGCCAGCACGCCGATTGCCGAGACAAGACCTGCGATACCGTATTTCAGAAGCTTCATGAGTCGAACCCTTTCATACCGTTACGGAAAGTATACGTCGTGAGTCGTCACGATATTCAATGCACGCGAACCGGCGCGTGCGTCCTCTGCTAACTCGACATCAATGCCGGCAGCTTTTCGCGCAAGCGCGCTTCGAGTGCTGCAAACTCGAATTTTTCCGGCCGATGGCCGCCCGGCAAGCAGAAGATGTCGAAGGCGGCGGATGCGGCGGCCTTCAGTTTGGGCTCGGGCAAGTCGAGCGCTCCGCCGAGCTCGCGCAACGTGGCGAGTTCCTCGGCGTTGACCACGCCGTCGACCTTGGCCAGCCACATTGCCAGCGCGTAGGTGAGCGCGCGCTCGGCGCCGGTGAGCGCGCTGAGATCGACGCTACTGAGCGCCAAACCTTGATTGAGTGCGCGTTCGACCTCGCCGACGTCGGACTCGGAGAGCCCCGCGCCGCGCGCGGCGCCGAGGAGCCCATTCGACTCGTCTTTACGCAAGAGCCCATCGGCGCGCGCAACGGCGACGATGGCAAGAAATCCCTCTTTCCTAAGCGACATCGATGGAGCTCCTCTGGGAAACGTACGAAGGGTATGCGTCTTTTCCACGGGCCGGAAGTGGATTTACCAGGGCCGCGGAAACGCGGGCTTTTTTCGTCGGGAAATTACTGGGCACCAGGCCGCGCGCAAGCGGAGTCGCGCATTTTTCGCGCGCGGTTGCCGAATCGTCACTTATCGCACGCCCCGATGCGGATCAGCGGGCGATCTTCCGGATGCTCGACCGCGAGCGCGAGCTCGCCGCGCGTCGCTTTCACGGGCGCGTCGAGTTTGAGTTTGTCGGGCGTGACGCCGGTGAGACGCGAGGTCACCTCTTGCCAGCTCATGCCGGGCAGGGTGACGGCGGTCAGGCAACGCGGCATGGCGTCGCTCGGTTGATCGAAGATGAATGTGAACACCTCGGCGTGGTGTTCGACCTTGAGCGTGAGCGGCGCGTCCGTGGTGCTGAGCTTGAAGTCGCGATCGGCGTAGTACGCCTTGAGCTCTGCGAGGTTCATTTCCGCGATTTGCGGGCCGGAGCAGCGCACTTCGTGTTTGGTCTCGTGCGCGAGATAGCTCTGACCTTTGGGGCAGCTCGGGTCGCCGTCTTTTTCGAGCGCGGCGAGCTCGGCGGGCGTGCGCGGCGTCTTGCTCTTTTGCGCGGCCTTCTTCTGGAGCAGATCGATCTGGGCGGTCAGCTGGTTTTCGGCTTTTTGCAGCTGTTCGCGCTCGTCACCGAGTTTGGCCTTGTCACAGGCGGCGCGCGCGGCTTCGACGACGCTGCGGCTCGCCTCGAGGCTCACGAGCGAGTGCGAGTCGACGCCGTTGACGCTCGTTTGCGCGACGCCCATTTGCTGATGGCACGCGCGCTCGTCGGCGCAGCCAACGCAGCAAAGCACGCTCAGCGCTACGACCGTACCGCGCATCCCCGATACTTTATCAGGGCGGGCGTGCGCCGAGACCCTAAATTTTCCCGCGCCGCACGCTGATTTTCTTGATCTTGGTCGGAGTGACCGAGTGATCGCCCTGTACGGGCACGCTGGCGAGCTTCTCGATCACGGCTTCCGGCCCGCATTTGCCGAAGATCGTGTAACCGCGATCGAGATGCGCGGCGACGCCGTCCATGATGAAGAATTGCTGGCCGTTGGTGTTCGGGCCGCGATTGGCCATGCAAAGCTGTCCGATTTGATCGTGCTTGGCGCCGGGCCACACTTCATCCGGGATCACGTAGCCCGGCTCGCCCGCGCCGGTGCCCGCCGGATCGCCGCCTTGGATCATGAAGCCCTTGATCACCCGGTGAAAGGTGGTGCCGTCGTAGGCCGGCTTCTTGCCCCACTTGCCGTCGGGACCCTTGAACGGACGCAGCCCGCGCGCGAGCCCGACGAAGTTGGCGACCGTGATCGGCGCCTTGTCGTCGTAGAGTGCGCAGGAGAGCTTGCCGAGCTCGGTGTCGATGTCGGCGATCAGATCGCCTTTGCCGGTGAGGCCGGCGGTGGCGTCGGCGAGTGAGAATTGGCCGTGCAGCGGATCGTCGGGCGAGACCGGCACGGAAGCGACCGGTGCCGCCGCCGGCGCAGGCGGCTTCATGAAGTTTTGCGCCGAAGCGATCGCGGCGGCGCTCGCGCTGTCGACGGCAGGGGTCGGCGCGGGCGTCGGCGTCGCGGCCGCGGGCGCTGCGGTCGTGACGGCGGGTACCGCGGCGTGCGCGTTCGGATCGGGGCGATTCTCGGGCTCCGCCGGCGTCGAGCTGCGACAGCCGAGCGAGCCGAAAGCGCAGCTCGCAGAGAGCGCGAGGAGCAGCGAGCCGAGCGTGGCGGGGGTTGCGTACGAAAAACGGTTGGTCATGGCGGTTTGACTTGGGTTCGGTTGGGTTGGGGTCTCGATCATTCGAAGCGCGCGAGCATGCCCGGCCTGACGCCGTGCGAGCGCGACCAGCCGGCGTTGACCTCGAGTACGTACGCGGCTGGACAGGGCACGCCGCGAGCGGCGTCGTTCAACGTCGGTACTTGTTCGAGAATGCCGGCGATCGTGCCGTCGGCCGCGATGAACATCATATCGAGCGGGATGCAGGTGTTGTGCATCCAAAACTGGCGAGGCTCTTCGCTCCCCCACGAAAAGAGCATGCCTTGCTCGTCCGGCATTTTGGTGCGGAACATCAAGCCTCGCTCCTTCTCGGGCTCGCTGCGCGCGAGCTCCACCTCGAGGCGCGGCGCCCCGGGCGCGTCGCTGAACGTGACATAACCGTGCGCGAGCGGTGCCGGATGCTCCGTGTCCGCGGGGCAATGCGCGGCGTTGGGCGCGCGCGGCAACGGTTCGTCGGGCATCGGCACCGTGCAGTGCGCAACCGCGCGGGCCGCGGCCGCTGGGGTTGCCGCGTTCGGCGCGCTCGGCGTGCTCGGCTCGCTGTGCCCGACGTCGCTGAGCGGGCGCGCGTCGCCGCCCGAGCGCGGTTCCTCGGCGCGATTGCAGGCCGCGCACGTGAGCAGGCCGAGCGCAGCGAGCTGCCAGGTCGTGCCCTTTCCGGTGCTTGGACGCGCGACACGCATGGCTCGCGTTCCTACTGCCGTCGCTCGGGCGGGGCAACCGCGAGTCACCCAAATGGCAACTCTCGTGCCCGCGGGCCACAGCCGCGTACAGAACGGTCGCGCGAAGTTCGGGCCGTCGGGCATTATGCGAGGCGCGCCTTGAAGGCTAAAATAAGATGCTATGGTTTGCCTGATCATGCGTGGGCGTTCCATTGCGGTTCTGGCGGCCGGCGTTTGGTTGGCGGTTGCCTGTAGCGGCAGCGTCGTGCACACGCCGGGCGGTGGCGCGGGCGGCAGCAACGGTCACGCGGGACACACAGGCAGCGCGGGTCATGCCGGCGTCGGTCATGCGGGCAGCGCCGGCTATGCGGGCAGCGCCGGCTATGCAGGTAGCAGCGCAGGCTTCGCGGGCAGCGCGCCGGTCGACGCGGGTTTCGACGAGTACGTGGATCCCGGCTGTCCGGACGCCGCACCCCAGCCGCCGAACTACGAGTGTGATCCGTTCGCGGCCGTCACCGGCTGCGTCGCGGGCGAGGGCTGTTACCCGTACGTCGATCAGCCGGGCGGCAGCGGCTGTGGTGCCCAAAGTTTTGGCACGATGTGCGCTCCGCAAGGCAGCGGCCGGCAAGGCGACCTTTGCGACAACGGCGCTTCGGATTGCGCGTCGAGCTTCGAGTGCGTGATCGGAGCGCGGCCCGGCCAGCACTGTGCTCAGCTGTGCAAGCTCGACGGCAGCGCGAAGTGTCCCGAGGGGCTGATTTGCGGCGAGCTCGACGTCGAGGGCTTCGGCGTATGCTCCTAGGTGAGCGGCGCGCAGCACTCAATCGCCGCTGGTTTGCCGTAGGCGGCATTTGGCTCGCGGTAAGCTCGTGCGGAGCGCGCACGAGTTTAGAGTTGGCGGACGCGGGCAGCGACGCCGGTGTCGACGCAACCGATGACGACGCGGGGCTCCCGCCCGCGTGCATCGCCGACAACGATTGCGGGGGCGACCTGTGCTCGCCGGGCGTTTGCCTCGCCGGGCAGTGCAGTTTTCTGCCGCCGCCGTCCTGCGACGACGGCGACGAGTGCACCACGGATAGCTGTGATCCAAAGTCCGGTCAGTGCGCGCACCAGTCGGTCACGCTCGACCTCGACGGCGACGGCTACAACGCGCCGCGCCCCGGCTACGCCCCGGGCGCGCCCGGCGCGTGCGGCAACGACTGTGACGACACGAGCGCGGCCGCGCATCCAGGCGGCATGGAGATCTGCGACGGCGTGGACAACGACTGCGACGGCGTGATCGACAACGGCGCAACCTACACCGCTCAACCGGGCTCGCAGCGCGTGTCGTCGTCGACGCTCGATCTCGCGAGCACGGCGGGCCTGGCCTTCGACGGCAATATTTACGGCGCCAGCTACACCGGTAACCACTCGAACAAGTCCGACGCCTTTTTTCAAGGGCTGTCGGAGGCGGGCGGCGTGGTCGTGCCCGAGCTCTCGACTCGCTCCATCAACAGCGACACGTACGCCGGAGGGCTGCTCTACAACGGCCAGTATTTCGGCACGTCCTGGCCCGACGCTCGCCAAGACGGTAGCTACGAGATCTACTTCAACCGACTCGACTCGAACGGCAAGAAGCTCGGCCCGGATCTACGCGTGACCGACGCCCCGAAGTTCTCGCTCAATCCGGCGCTGGTCTGGAACGGTACCGAGTTCTTGGACGTCTGGGACGACCGGCGTTTCGACGACGGCACGAGCAGTGACATCCGCATCTTCGGTCAGCGCATCACGGTGGACGGTACGCTGGTCGGGGGTAACGTGCAGCTCACGCAGCCTGGAGTGGTCGCGGAATATCCGGCAATCGCGGTCGGCAAGTCCAAGGTCGGTATCGTGTTCAGCTCGTCCGTCGGCAACGACGTGCACGCCACGTTCATCTCCACTGATCCCGATTTCTCCAACCCGAGCTCGCCGGTCGATCTCGGCGCGGGCAACGTCCAGGCGCCGCGCATCGCGTTTGCAAACGGAGTATTCGTCGTGGTTTGGGGTGAGTATACGAGCGGGCCCGGCAACACGATTCAGGGCGCGGTCGTCAACGAACAAGCCGCGGTGCAGGTCTCCGCGCGCGCCGTGACCTCCACGATCCAGTCCGGCACGAGTGTTAGATTTGCAGCCGATCCGGCCGTCGTATCGCTCGGTGATCGCGTGATGCTGGTGTGGGCCGCGGATCTGAACGGACACTACGATCTCTATCAGCAGGTCCTGAGCACGGACCTGAGTACGGCCGGTGTCACCCTGGTGAGCGATTCGGGCTCCGATGCGCGCTCACCGGCGGTGAGCTTTGGCCCGAACGGAGACGTCGGGGTGCTCTTCGACGATTGGCGCACGGGCAATCAGCAAACCTATTTTGCGCACATGACCTGCGCGATCGCCTTGCCTTGTCCGTGCAAATGACGAACGCGTCGCCGCGCGCGAGCTCAGCTGCCGCGTAGCGTGCGCGGTCCGGCCTGGTGCACTTTGCCGGGCAGGCGCCGGCCGATCACGGTTTCGGCCACGCGCCCCGCCTCGATCAATTTATCTAGATCGACGCCGGTCTCGATGCCCATGCCTGCCAGCATGTACACGAGATCCTCGGTCGCCAGATTGCCGGCCGCGCCGGGCGCATACGGACAGCCGCCGATACCGGCCACCGATGCGTCGAAGTCGCGGATGCCGAGCTCGAGGCCGACCAACGCGTTCGCGAGCGCCGTGCCGCGCGTGTCGTGAAAATGGAGGGCGAGACGCGGCGCCGCGAACTCGCTCAGGAACGCGCTCACGATCTGCCGAGTTTGCAGCGGCGTCCCGACGCCGATCGTATCGCCGAGCGACACCTGGTAGACGCCCATCTCGAGCAGCTCGCGCGTGATGGTGACGGCGGCCTTGGGGTCGACTTCACCCTCGTACGGGCAGCCCCAGACCGTCGAGACATAGCCGCGCACGCGCATGCCGTAGGAGAGCGCGGGCGCCACCACCTCCGCGAACGCCTCGAGCGACTGAGCGATGCTGCGGTTCGTATTCTTCTTGTTGTGGGTTTCGCTGGCCGACAAAAAAACGGCGATCTCCGACAAACCCGCGGCGCGCGCGCGCTCGAGGCCCTTGGCGTTAGGGCAAAGCGCGCTGAACGTCACGCCCGGCGGCGCCGGCAACTCGCGCGCCAGCTCCTCCGCGTCCGCGAGCTGCGGCACCCAACGTGACGACACGAAGCTCGTGAGCTCGATCCGCTTCAAGCCCGCCGCCACCAGCGCATTGATCAGCCGCTTCTTGCTAGCCGTCGGCAGCGGATGCGGCTCGTTCTGCAAACCGTCGCGCGGCGACACTTCGTAGACGGATACCTGAGCCGGGAGCGCATCGAACATAGGGACGCCGCGTATAGCCTAGCACTGCCGTCTAGGCGGGAGGTGGAGCGCCGGGTTGGAGAGCAGCGGGTCGGGGCAGCGTAAGGGCCGGGGCGAGAGCTTGGGTTGAGGGTAAGAGTGCTGGGGTTGAAGGGAGAGATTGGGGGCTGAGGCGAGAGTTAGAGGTTGAGGTGCGAGAGTTAGGAGTTGAGACGAGAGTTAGGAGTTGAGCTACGAGTGCTCGTGCAACGAGCGCTCGCTGGAACCAGCTCAGGGTCTTGGCACGATCAGATCACACCCCTTCGGGTGCGTCGAAGCGCCCCGATCGGCGACTGAGAGGCGGCCTACGAAACCCGGCGAACCCGGGCGCCTGACGCTCGCCACTACAAAAACAAAACTATAGATCCAACAACCGCATCTGCCGCTGCCGCGGATGCGGCGTAAATTCGACCGGATATTCGCCGGTCCAGCAGGCGTGGCAGAACGAGCTGCCGCGGCCGCTTGGGTCCGCCGCGTTCTCGAGCACGGGCAGCGAGCGGTGCGCGCTCTGACCGTTTACTCTCTGACCGTTGGCGTTGGCGCTCGCGCGCGCGCGGCTCACGGCGTCGAGCATGGAATCGAGGGACAGGTACGCGAGCGTGTCGCTCGTGATGTACTGATTGATCTCTTCCACCGAGTGGCTCGACGCGATCAGCTCGCCGCGGGTCGGCGTGTCGATACCGTAGTAGCAGGGCCACTTGTTGGGCGGGCTCGAGATGCGCATGTGCACTTCCCGCGCGCCGGCGTCGCGCAGCATCTTGACGATTTTTCGGCTGGTCGTGCCGCGCACCAAGCTGTCGTCGACGACCACGACGCGCTTGCCGCGCAGGGCGTCGCTGATCGGGTTCAGCTTCAAACGCACGCCGAAATGGCGGATGCTCTGTTGCGGTTCGATGAACGTACGCCCCACGTAGTGGCTGCGCACGAGGCCGAGCTCGAACGGGATCTTCGATTCTTCGGCGTAGCCGATAGTCGCGGGCACGCCGGAGTCCGGCACCGGAATCACGACGTCGGCGTCGATGCCGTGCTCGCGCGCCAGGGCTCGCCCCAGATTCTTGCGCGCTTCGTAGACGCTCACGCCGTCGAGGTTCGAGTCTGGTCGCGCGAAATAGACGTACTCGAAGGTGCACATGTGGCGAGGCATGCTCGCGAACGGCCGCAAGCTGCGCAGGCCTCGGCGATCGATCACCACCATTTCACCCGGCTCGATCTCGCGCACGTATTTGGCGTCGATCAGATCGAAACTCGAGGGCTCGCTGGCCACGACGTAGCAATCGGTGCCGGGCATCTTACCGAGGCACAGCGGCCGGAAGCCCATCGGATCGCGTACGGCGATCATCGCCTCGGGCGTCAACACCAACAGCGAATAGGCGCCCTCCACCTGGCTCAGCGCGTCCGCGATGCGATCCTCGACCGCGCGTTGTGTGCTCATCGCGAACAAATGTACGATGACCTCCGTGTCGCTCGTGCTCTGGAAGATCGAGCCGCGCTCTTCCAGTTTCTCGCGCAAGGCCTCGGCGTTGGTCAGGTTGCCGTTGTGGGCGACCGCGATCGAGCCACGTGAGTAGTCGACCGCCACGGGTTGGGCGTTCTTGAGCGATGAGCTACCCGCGGTCGAGTAGCGCACGTGGCCGATCGCGTTGGGGCCCTTGAGCCGAGCGACCTGGTCCGGCGTGAAGACGTCAATCACGTGACCCATGCCGCGGTGCAGCGAAAGCTGGGCGCCGTCGCTCGTGACGATGCCCGCGCTCTCTTGGCCGCGGTGCTGCAGCGCGTGCAGACCGAGGTAGGTGAGGTTGGCTGCCTCCGTATGGCCGTAAATTCCGAACACTCCGCACATTCGAGGGGGTCCTTCGTGGCCGACGTGGGGCGAGCTAACGGGCGAGATTAGGAGCGAGGCTGCGGCTAGAGCGAGCACGCGCGACCGACTGAAATCCGAGCGTTTCCTAGCACTGTCGCTCGGCCGTGCCCAGCGTACTCTGATCACCCGGTCCGGCGTCCGGCCCGCCTCGTAGGGGCCGCGCGACACGCTTGGAAACCCTGCGAAACCAAGGCAATTTCGCATCAGGCGCGAGATCGACGAAAGCTCGCAGCTTTTGTGCTTTGCTTGGGTATTCTCCCCCCGCAATGAGTGCGCTCGAAGAGCTTTTAGCGCAATGGCGGAACAACCCCGACGCCGATTCCACCGTGGCGTTGTGTTCCTACCTCGGCGTTTCCGGGCGTGAAGACCTAGTCCGTGAAGTCGGCGCGAGCGCCGACACGTGGCACGCGGAGGATGGCGCCGTGATGCTCGCCGTCGGGCGCATGTACCTCGACGCGACTCTGCTCGCGGAGGCGCAGGCTTCGCTCGTTTCAGCAGGCAAGCTCAGCGCGCGCGACTCGAAGCCCTTTCGCTACCTCGGAGAGGTGCTGCTCCGCCGGGGTGACGCAGCGCGAGCGGAAAAGGTCCTCGCTCGCGCCATTCAACTCGGCGCGGTGGACGCCGAATCGAAGACTCTGCATGAGCGTTCGGTTTTCTACACGGCGCTGCAAAAGCGAGTGGGCCCGGAGGCGGTCGCCGCCGAAGTCGCCCGCTCGATGCCGAAGCAGAACTCGATTCCGCCGCCGGCGTTGGCCCCGTCGAGCCGTCGCCGCTTCGGCAATGAAGAGGTGACCAAGCCGCGCGCCCAAAATCCGCTGGCCGCCGCCGAGGTCCGGCGGGCCGCGGGTGGCGCGCTACCTCGTTTCGATTCGGCCGAGCCCGTGCGCATTTCGGACGCGGATTTACTGGAGGAATCGCTGCCCAAGGCGTCACCGGCCGCACGCGCTGCGCGCGCCACGGCGATCGGTATCGCGCCGCCGCCGTCGCGCATGCCCGTGGGGGCGGTCGCGCGCGCGCGCGCTCCGGCGCAATCGGCATACGACAGTGGTAACGATGATCCCACCAAAGTCGGCTCGGCGCCGCGCTTCGACGAGGTGGTCACCACGGTCACGCCATCGCCGTTTTTGCAGCAAGTTCCGCCGCCCGCGCCGGGCCCGTTGCCCGCGCCGCCGTTTCCCGGGCCGCGCATGCCTTCCTCCCGACCGGTTGCGCCCGCGCCGCCGAGGCGCCCAGCGTCTCTACCGGCACCGGCGCCGGGTCGCGACTTTGCCGCTGAGAGCGCGTACGAAGCGCTCAACCCGGAGCCGTCGCTGGTGCTCGCGCACCTGTCACGCGTCGGCGTGTATGAACCCGGGGGCGGCGCGCCGCCT
>DASXKQ010000042.1:0-53433 GCA_036496745.1 Polyangiaceae bacterium | reverse complement strand
CGCCGGTCTTGAGGTTGATTGTGCCGACCTCACTGTCGTCGTGCCATTCGCTCAGCATGGCCTCGAGTCGGCGCATTTCCCCCAGCGCGCGCTGCATGGCGGCCTTCACCGCGTCTTCGGACGCGCTTTCGTTGCTGTAGGCGATGAAGTGAACGCTCGTGCCCATCGCGGTGTCTTGGTAGTCGATGCGCGACGCTTGCCCGGGCGCGCTCGCGGCTGACACTGAGGATGCGTTGGGCGCGGCGCCCGGGCTCGCTGCTGCAGTCGAGCTCGGTAGGCCAGTGAGCGAGCCTGCAGCGGTGGGGATCGCGTCGCCGCTCGCGCGCGGCATCACGGGCGCCGCTTTGCGATCGCAGGCGACGAGCAGAGTCACGCCGCATCCCCACGCGGCCAGACGACCGAACCGCGTGGCGCACGCACCGGACGGCGCGAGTTCCTTCACTTTTTCAGAGAGTTCGCAGAGACAGCGCGGCGACATGGCGGGCTTGAACTATGCTTTTAGCATGCTGCTCGATCGCGATCGCCTCGATCGGCGCGTGGACGCGCTCGGCGCGGAGCTGAGCGGGCTTGCGCGGCGCATCCACGAGCACCCCGAGCTTTGCTACGAGGAGCGCCAGGCCAGTTCGTGGATCGCCGAATGTGTGGAACAACACGGCGTCCGCGTGGAACGCGGCGCGGGCGGGCTCGAGACGGCGTTCGTCGCGCGCGCCGGCGGCGCGGGGCCCAAGATTGCAATTTTGGCCGAGTACGACGCGTTGCCCGAGATCGGTCACGCGTGTGGGCACAACCTGATCGCGGCGGGTGCCGTCGGCGCTTTTTTGGCGCTCGCACCCGAAGCGGCGAACTTGGGGGGCAGCGTCGAACTGATCGGCACGCCGGCGGAAGAGGGCGGCGGCGGCAAGATCCGTTTGATGGATGCCGGCGTGTTCGACGGCGTCGACGCGGCGATCATGTTTCATCCCTATGATCGCGATATCCTGGCGCACCCTGCGCTCTGCAGCATGCGCATCGAAATGAGATTTCACGGCGTACCCTCGCACGCGGCGGCCGCGCCGCACGCCGGTCGGAGCGCGCTCACGGCCTGTCTCGAAACCTTTCGGCTGATCGATTCGCAGCGCGTCCGCTTTCAGGACGGAGTGCGCGTGCACGGTATCGTCACGAACGGCGGGCAAGCCGTGAACATCGTGGTCGAACACGCGGCCTGTGAGTTCACGCTGCGCGCGAAGACGTCCGCCGAGCTCGAGCAGGTACGGGGGGTCGCGCTGCGCTGCGCGCGCGGAGCCGCGCTGGCCTGCGACGTGCAGGTCTCGTTCGTGGAAAAGCGGGGATACCGCGAAATGCGTAATAATTTGGTGATGGCGCGGCGCTTCGGTGCGGCCCTCGCGGCGCTCGGCCGGCCTGCGCCCGAGCGTGACGATCGCGTCGGCGCCGGTTCGACCGACATGGGCGACGTGAGCCTGCGCATCCCGTCGATTCATCCGTATCTGGCGATCTGCGATCAGGGCGAGTCGCTCTGTCACGAACATCGCTTCGCGGCCTGCGCCAACAGCGAGCGCGGCATGAGCACGATGCTGCTTGCCGCGAAAGCAATGGCGCGCACCGTGCTCGACTTGCTCGAGGATCAGCGCACGCTCGAGGACGCCAAACACGAGTTTCGTTCGTGAGCCGGGATTTCGGGCTTTGAGCCCACGCGCCGCGAAGTAACGATTGTCAGCCTGGTGACCCGGCACTAGCCTTTTTGGCATGTCGCTTTTCACGCTGCTTCGTGCTCGCGGTTTCGTCTCTTCAACAGCCTTGATCTTGGGGGCGCTCGGCAGCGCGGGCTGCGGCGGAGGACAAGCCGCTGCAGCGCCTGCCGACGCGCCGACGAGCCCTGCGCCGGCCGACGCGACGGCCACCGCCGCGGCGGACAAGGCCGCGCCAGCTGCAGCCGCCGGCGACGTGCCCGCAACCGACGACAAAGCCGCAGCCAAGGCCGACGCGAAGGACGCACCGAAGGCTGACGCAAAAGCCGACCCCGACGCGCAGCGCGAGGTGACCTACGTGGTGATTCCGGAAGGCCTCAAGATCACCGTCGCTGGCGCGCGTTTCATCGCCAGCGCGCAAGCGGCGCAGGTCGGCCCTGGCTGGGGCGTCAAGGTCAGCCTGGAGGCCACCGCCGATGACGGCAAGCCACACTCGCTCTTGGTTCCCAAGAACGGGCCATTGGCGTTCGCCGGCGGCATTTCACGCAAAGGCAAGCCCGAGCCCGAACACTTCGGTGACGAGCGGGGCGGCGAGACGGACCAGACGCTCTCGGGCGACAAGCCGTACAAGTTCAGTCGCACCTGGCCGGCCGCTGGCCTGCGGCCGCTGGCGATCGGAGACACGTTGGATCTACAAGTCGCGCTCTGGGGTCTCGGCAACGACAAAGACTCGCGGCGCCCGGTAAAGCGATTTTGCCACGTGAAAATGCAGGTCGGCAAAGGCAAGCCCCGGGCGATCATCGAGCCACCCGCGTCCGCCGCGGGCACGTGAGTGTTGACCCGTTGAAGGCTAGCGACCGCGAAACTGCGGCGCGCGCTTCTCGGCGAAGGCGCGCAGCGCCTCCGCGCGATCCTCGCTGAGCAGGCATTCGTCGTAGAGCGAGCGTTCGATTTCGAGGCCCTGTTCGAGCGTGGTATCGCGCGCGGCACGGATGGCTCGGAGGGCTGCGCGCTGCGCGATCGGTGCGCCGGCCACGATGCTTGAGAGCCATGAGCAACAGTCGTCTACGACGGCGGCGCCTTCGGGCGTGACGCGATGGACTAGGCCGTAGTCGAGCGCTTGGCGTGCTTCGATGCGTGTGCCCCGCAAGATCAGCTCGAGGGCGCGCGCTTCGCCGATCAAGCGCGGCAGGCGCTGGGTGCCGCCTGCGGCCGGAATGATGCCGAGCGAGGTCTCTGGCAGGCCGAGCACGGCGTGCTCGACGGCCACGCGAAAATCGCAAATTAGCGCAAGCTCGAGCCCGCCGCCCAACGCGGCGCCGTTGATCGCCGCGGCCACGGGAAAATCAGCCGCTCCGAGCCAGGCGAGCTCGCTGCGATACAGGCCCAGCAACTCGCGCACGTCGCCCGGGCTCATGCCCTGACGCTCTTTCAAGTCCGCTCCGGCGCAGAATGTTTTTTCACCGGCGCCAGTCAGTACGCCTAGGCGAATGGCGGAGTCCGCCATGAGCGCGCGCCCGACGCGACCGAGCTCGAGCACCGTATTTTTCGACAGGGCATTGCTGCGCGCCGCGCGATCGATAGTGACGACGGCAACTGCGCCGCGCCGCGCGAGCTGAACCTCGTCGGTCATGAGCGGGGCCGCCGACTCTTTGCGCGGCCCTTGCGTGCGCTGGGACTCGCGTTTGGTTTGTTGCCGCCGGCTTCGAGCTTCGACAGGCGAGCCTTGAGCTCGCCGAGCTCGCCTTTCACGCCGTCGAGCTCGTCGCTGAGGCGCTTGCGCTCGGCGGCGCCGCCGTCGCCCATGTCGCGCAGGGCCTCGCGCAGACGGCGCACGACGCGGCCGTCGAGCTCGCGCGCCTTTGCGCGGGCGAGCGCGCTCCGGCTGTGCGGATCGTTGAGGCTCTGGAGCGCGGCCACCACCTCGATTTTGAGATGCGGGTCGCGATCGTCCAAGAGCTCTTCCAACTTTTCGCGAACCTTGCGGGAATCCGACAATTTGGCGGCAGCCGCGATCGCTGCGCGCCGGCCGCGCGCCGGAATGCCGTAGCGCGTGCGCGAGAGCACCGCGGGGAGCGCGCTGTCGTCCTGCAGAGCCGCCAAGCCGTCGAGCGCACCGACCCGCGAGACGTCAGCCCACGACGGCCGATCGATGATTTTGAGCAGGGTCTGCAAGGCGCGCGGTTCGCGCGTGCGTCCGAGCGAGCGCGCGGCCTCGCCGAGCACGAGGTAGCTCTTTTCACTGCTGATCAGCGCTGCCAAAACGCGCGCGGCCTCGGTCTTTTTGAAATTGCCGAGCGCGGCGACGACTGCGCGCCGCACCTTCGGGTGCTGTTCTTTCACGTGGCGGAGGAGCTGCTCGAGTGCTTCGTCCGAGCGGAGTTTGCCGAGAGCGCGCGCGGCCTCGGCTCGCACCATCCAGGCTTCTTTTCGGTTCGAGAGCGAGGCGGCCAAGGCGCGCAGCGTTTCCGGATCGTCCCGGCGCGAGAGCGCGTCCGCCGCGCGCCAGCGCGAGAGCGCGCGCGTGGCGCGGCCCAACTGCGCGCGCAGCATGTCTGTCGGAGCTTCACAGCTCAGGCCGCCGACGACACGAAAGTCCGGATCGAACGCGACGAAAGCGGGCCGCTCGGACAAGCGGACGACGAGCGTGTCCGCGGCTTGCGTGATCGATTTCTGATGACGGCTCGTGCTGCCGTCTTTCATGCCGACTTCGACCTCGAGCGTGAACGCAAAAATCGCGGTGTCGCCGACCTTCTGCTCTTGCTTGACGTGGACCGAGAGCAAGCCGTCGTCGAACGAGATCTTGACCTTCAGCTCGGGATGCCCGGGCCGATACACCCAAGCATCGAAGAAACGCTCGAACGAGCGCCCCGACTCGAGCTCGAGCGCGCGCACCAGGTCGCTCGTCTCGACGATGCCGTGCGCGTGAGTCGATAAATACCGGCGAATTCCCGCCCAAAACGTGGTGTCGCCCAACTCGCGCCGCAGCATGTGTAGGACGAGGCCGCCCTTTTCGTACAAATGGCGGTCGAATAGATCGATCGGCTCCGCGTAGTCTCGACACACGATGGGCCGGCTGTAACGGCCGTTGGCTTCCGCGAGGTAGCTATCGAGATCCGCGGCCACGCCGTAGTCGTACTCGTCGCGTCCCAAGCGGTCTTCACGTTCCACGTGCTCGAAGTACGTCGCAAAACCCTCGTTGAGCCAGGCGTGGGACCAGTCGCGGCAGGTGACATAGTCGCCAAACCATTGGTGGGCGAGCTCGTGCGCCACCAAATCATTGGAGCTGATGTCGAGCGCAGCGCGTTCGTCGAGCAGGACGTGCTCGTACATCGTAGTGGCGGTCGTATTTTCCATACCGCCGAAGATGAAATCACTGACCACGATCTGCGAGTAGCGGCTCCAGGGGAAGGGCGTGCCGGTTAGGCGCGAAAACAGCTCCACCATGCGCGGCGTTTCGCCGAAGCTGCGCGCGGCGTCGCGTTTGCGGGCGGGCGGCAGATAGTACTCAATCGGGATTTTCCCGTGCTTTCCCAGGTTTGCGGAGCGGTCTTGGTGCACGCTGAACTCGCCGGCCACCAGCGTGACGAGGTAGCTCGGGTGCGGCCGCTCGAGACGGAAGTGATACGTCCACGGTTTGCCAGCGGGCTTGGACTGCTTCACGAGCTCGCCGTTCGAGAGCGCCGTGAAGCGCGGCGGTACGCGCACGCGAAGCTCGGTCGTCATCTTCATGTGCGGCTTGTCGTGACAGGGGAACCAATGACGCGCGTCTTCGTCCTGGCATTGCGTCCAGACCTGGCGCGGTCGATCCTTGACGGTGCTGTCGGGCGCGAGAAAGTAGATGCCGCGGCGCGGGACGGCGCGGTATTCGATCGTGACGCGGCCGGCATCGACGTCGTTGAGGCCGCTCAGCGTGAGCTTGTCTCCGTCGTATTCGAAATCGGCGGGCGCAAAGCCATCGCCGCTGTCGAGCCGGACAGCTCTAATCTCGAAGCCCACCGCGTCGAGCTCGAGCGTGCTCGCGCCGGGAGCGCGTCGCTCGAAGCTCAACGTGGCGGAGCCGACGACCGCGCGTGCTTTGAAGTCGAGCTCGAGATCGAGGAACAAGTGGCTCACCGCGAACGGTCGCGCGCGTTCGTACTGTCGCTCCGTACCCGCCAGGGCGAACGGGGCGGCGGCCGCCGCAGAACACGCGCAGCGGGCGTGAAGCCGATGACCAATCGTCGACATGCGTCTCGACCCGGTAGCGTGCCCGCGCCGGCTTCGCAAGGCCCGAACCGGTCGCACAACGTAGTAGGCTTGGGGCGTGCCGATCACGCTCACCGGCGAAGTGGAACGCATCACCTACGAGAGCGAGCAGACGAGCTTCCGCGTGCTGCGTTTGGGCTCAATCGAGGGCGCGGGTGCGCGTCGCGGCCCGGTCGCCGTGGTGGGCACCTTTCCTGCCGTGGGCCCCGGCACGCGCGTGCGCGTCACCGGCAATTTCGTGAAGGACGCGCGGCGCGGTGAGCAATTTCGCGTGGAGAGTCTGGTCGCCGTCGCGCCGGATACCCTCGCTGGGCTCGAGAAATATCTCGGTTCCGGCGTGATCCGCGGCGTGGGCCCGGGCTTCGCCAAGCGCATCGTCGAGACGTTCGGCATGGACAGTCTGACGGTCCTCGATCAAGCGCCGGATCGCTTGCGCGAAGTGTCCGGCATCGGCGCGCGTAGAATCGACGAGATCAAGGCGACTTGGGCGTCGCAGCGCGCCGTGAGCAACGTGATGATGCTGCTACAGACGCACGGCGCGTCGCCCGCGCTCGCCATGCGCATCGTCAAACACTACGGCGACAAAGCGGCCAGCACGGTGCAGCGCTTTCCGTATCGCTTGGCGCTCGACGTGCGCGGCGTGGGTTTCAAAACCGCGGATCGGATCGCGCGCTCGCTCGGCATCTCGGGCGACCACCCGGAGCGCGCGCAGGCCGGCGTGCTGCACGAGCTTGGCGTACTCACCGATCAGGGTCACGTGCTCGTGCCACGTGAACTCCTCGCGGAGCGCTCCGCCGCGATGCTCGAGATCGACGTGGGCCACGTGGAGGCCGCAATCAGCGCGCTGTGGGCCGCAGAGCGCGTGGTCGTCGAAGACGCCGGTGTCTACCCGACTCGGCTGTACCAGGCGGAGGTCGCCCTCGCCCAAGGCCTACGCCGCCTGCTGGCGAGCCCTGGACGCGAGCTCGGCGGACTCGAGGCGGCACTGACGGCTTTCGAACGCGAAGCGCGCGTCGAGCTCGCGCCGAGCCAGCGCGCCGCGATCGAGGCAGCGGCCAAGAACAAAGTGGTCGTGATCACCGGCGGGCCCGGCGTGGGCAAAACTACGATCGTACGCGCGGTGTTGGGCGTGCTCACCCGCGCCAAGCTGCGCGTGCACTTGAGCGCGCCCACCGGTCGCGCCGCCAAGCGACTCGCGGAAGCGACCGGCAAAGAGGCCGGCACGCTGCACCGCTTGCTGGCCTTCGATCCCAGGCAGATGCAATTTCAGCATGACGCCGACAACCCAATCGAGAGCGACGTCGTGATCGTCGATGAAGCGTCGATGGTCGATTTGCCGCTCGCCGCTGCGCTCGTGAACGCGCTGCCGACGGCCGCGCGCCTGATCGTCGTGGGCGACTCGGATCAATTGCCGTCCGTCGGCCCCGGCGCGGTGTTGCGCGATTTGATCGAGAGCGGCGTCGTGCCGACCATGCGCTTGAACGAGATTTTCCGGCAAGCGGGGGCGAGTCGGATCGTGCTGAACGCGCATCGCATTTTGCACGGGGAGATGCCGGAAAGCGCGAGCGACGACGACGCGGATTTTTTCGTCGTACCGCGCAAGACCCCCGAAGAAGCGGCGGAGCTGATTCGAGAATTGGTGGTGTCGCGTATTCCGCGCCGCTTCGGGCTCGATCCGCGTCGGGACGTGCAGGTCCTGACGCCGATGCATCGCGGCCCCGCGGGCACCATCGCACTCAACGAGCTCTTGCAACAAGCCCTCAATCCGGAGGGCCCGGCGCTCGAATCCCGCGGCCAGAAGCTGCGTCAAGGCGACAAAGTGATGCAGACGCGCAACGACTACGAGCGCGAGGTCTTCAACGGCGACATCGGCTCCATCGTGGCCGTGAACGCGCCCGATCGCGCGCTCACGGTGCGCTTCGAGCAACGCAACGTCGAGTACGACGACGCCGCGCTCGATTCCCTGACGCTCGCCTACGCCACGAGCATCCACAAAAGCCAGGGCAGCGAGTACGCCGCGGTCGTGATCCCGCTCCTCACCACGCACTTCGTGATGCTGTCGCGCAACCTCGTGTACACCGCCGTCACCCGCGCCAAAAAACTATGCGTGCTCGCCGCCGATCCGCGCGCCCTCCGCCTAGCCCTCGCCGAAACCCGCAAAGAAGAGCGCTCCACGCGCCTCGCGCAACGTCTCCGCGACGCACTCAGAGGCTAGGCCCAACGCGTCCAGTCACACTCCGGCCCAAACGCGTCCAGTCACACTCCGGCCCAACGCGTCCAGTCGCCCCTCCCGGGGCGTGGGGCGGAGCCCCCTGAATCGACTCGGAAGTCTTGGAAGACCAGATCACGATCGGCAAAAGAGAGCGAGACCCCGACACAAACCGGCGGACCCGGCGCCTGCTTTCCGACCAGTGGCGTCAGACGCCAGACGCCTCAGCCTAGCAAACACAAATACAAACCTACTGCTGCGTCGCCACCGGATTCGGCCCGATCCACCGATCGCGTCGACTGAACGGCACCTTGCCGGCCTCGTCCGCGGAGACGGTGGATTTGTCGTTCTTGTGGTTCTTGGTCATCGTGATCATGAACACGGCCGAGCTGCCTTGCCCGCCGATGATCACCGACCAGCCGAGGAACATGAGCCACATGCGGTACCAGCGCTCGCCGTACTTTTCGACCACGAGCTTCTCGTTGCGCTTCCAGTTTTGGTACCACTTCTCGATCGTCACGGCGTAGTGCACGCCGCAATGCTCGACGCGGTGCACCTCGAAGCCGGCGCGTTCGGCCTGCGACACCACGAACCCGAGCGGGCAACTCGCGTCGGCGCCAGGGAATATGTACTTGGCCATGAACAGGCCCCAGACCAGATCCTCGAATTGCCACGGGCGGCGCAGCCCTGCGATCTGCAAATAGAAGATGCCGTCGTCCTTGAGCATGCTGCGCACCTGCAACAAGAACTTTTGGAAGTTCTTGATGCCGACGTGCTCGGCCATCTCGAGGCAAGTGATCTTGTCGTATTTGACGGAGGGCAGATTGCGATAGTCGTCGACGATGATTTTCACGCGGTCCGAGACGCCGGCCTTGCTCGCGCGCTCGGTGGCCCAGGCGGCCTGCTCTTTGGCCAGCGTGATGCCGGTGCTGTGGGAGCCGTGATGCTGCGCGGCGTACGTGATGAGCGGGCCCCAACCGCAGCCGATGTCCAGATGCTGATCGCCCGGCTTCATCTGCACGTATTTGCAGACGGTCGCTAGCTTGCGCTCCTGGGCGGCCTCGAGCGTGTCCGACGGATCGAGGAACATGCCGCTCGTGTACGTCATGCTCTCGCCGAGGAACCAGTTGTAAAAATCGTTGCCGCGGTCGTACACGTGCGCGATGTCACCGTGATCCGCCTTCACGCTGTGCGTCACGTTCGTTCCCAGGAACTCTTTGAAATAGAATTTGACGTCGCCCCAGGTGAAGCCAAAGCGGAAGAGTTGATTCCGGCGCAGCATGACCTCGTACAGGTCTTGCTTGAAATCGACCTTCTCGGCCATGTACGCCTCGTACAGGATCTCCATCGGGACCTTCTTGCCCTGCCAGCGCTTGGCAAGCTTCGGATCGCGCCACGAGATGTAAGCGTCCCAGTTCGCCGCGCCCGCGTCCCGATGAGAGCGATACACCAAGAAGAGCAGCGGAAGGATCACGCCGAAGACGGGTACCGCGAGCCAGACCAACACGAACACCAGCCAATCGCGGGCGAAGTGTCCGCGCGCCAAGGTGTACGCCAGGCCCGCGACGACCGTGGGGATCGCCAAAAGCACGAGCTGGTTTTGCTCGAGCAGCCAAAAGATGAAAGGCATGCCGTGCGTTCGGCCCTGCTCGTCATGGTCAGAGGCTGGCTTGCTCGACGTGGGCGTCGCAAACGCGCTCGGAGCGAGCGCGACAGTTGAGTCTTTCATGGTCATGGTCGGATCACACAATCGTTGGGGGCAGAGTGAGGCATGATGCCACACGGCCGGGTGACGTGGGCTATTTCCTGACCAGTGGGTCAGGTTTTCTAAGAGTTTCAGCGACTAGCGTGAGCGCGGGAAGTGTTCTTCGCGGCCGCTATTCACCAGCTTGCGCGAGCTCTTCGGGTTCGTACGCGCCGCGATCCCGGTAGGGGAACGTGCTGCGCTCGCCGAGGCTCTGCTTACCGACCCAAATCGTGCGGTCGAAGTTGTTGAGGTTTTTGTGGGCGAGCACCTGGAAGCAGGCCGCGGTGCCTTGGCCGGCGATCGTCGTCGCCCAGGCCAAGAACCAGTGCCAAATGCGGTACCAGCGCTCGCCGTAGGCCTTCACGACCTCGTCACGATTCTGGATCCAGTTGTCGTGCCACTTCTTGATCGTGAAGCGGTAGTGCGTGCTGATGTTCTCCACGCTGTGGATCTCGAAGCCGACCTTTTCCATCACGTTCATCATCGGCGCGAGCGGCAAGCTCGCATCGGCGCCGGCAAAGATGTACTTGGCCATGAACAGCCCCCACACCAGATCTTCCTGATTCGACGTGCGGCGCAGGCCGGTCCACTGCATCAGGAACAAGCCCTGATCGTCGAGCAAGTCGTAGACCTGCTGATAAAAGGGCTTGAGGTTCTTCACGCCCACGTGCTCGACCATCTCCAGATTCGAGATCTTGTGGTAGCGACCCTTGGGGATGTCGCGATAGTCCATGCACAGGATCTGTGAGCGACCGCTGAGCCCGCCCTTGCTGATGCGATCCGAGGCGAACGCGGTTTGGTTCTTGCTGAGCGTGACGCCGGTGCTCTCCACGCCGTAGTGGCGCGCGGCGTGCATCGCGAGGGTGCCCCAGCCACAGCCGATATCGAGCATCTTCTCGCCCGGTTTGAGCATCAGCTTCTGGCACACCAGGTCGAGCTTCTGATCTTGCGCCTGCTCGACCGACTGGTTCAGATCGGTGAAGAAGCCCGAGGTGTAGACCATGCGCGGACCGAGAAACGCCGCGAAGAAGTCGTCCCCGCGGTCGTAGTGCCAACGCACGAGCTTCTCGTCGAGCTTCTTGGAGTGAATGGCGAACTCCGGGACGAAGCGCGTGATGAAGTACTTGTAGTGTTCGACCGTGAACGGGTGCTTGGCGATCGCGTAGCGGTCGTCGAGCAGCTTGTAGATGTCGCCCGGGATGTCGAGCGCGCCGTCGAAATACGCTTCGAACAGCGTGTCGATCGGAATAGGCGTCCCATTGCCGTACTTCTGCGCGAGCTTCTGGTCGTTGAAGACGACGTAGTCGGTGAGCTGACTCATGGCCGAAGAACTCCTGCGGTGCGCGGGGACTCACTCCCTCAAAGCCGCCTGAACGAAGGCGGCGACCCGTATCACGGGCCGGTTGTGACGGCAATCAAAGCCGCTGTCGCCGGGCCGGTTCCGCGTCCGCGCAAAATTACCGGGAATTTATGGGAATTTTGGGCGTTGGGGTGCGGATGTGCAGGGGTCGCGGTCGCTCAAGCGCGAGCTTGACGCGGCGTCGCCCTTGTTCAAGGAGGGAGAACCGGGCACGTAGCAAAGCTGGCTGGCATTTTTGTGACCACAATGAGCGGTACGAGACCAATCGGTGGGCTCCACGGCTTCGCGCCGCCTTTGCCGCGCTGTACGAATGTTGGGGCCATTTCCGTGCCGTGCAACTCAAAGCCCTCGAACGTGGGATTCATGAGGTCGTTCACGTTGTGAATCAGCGTGCCCGTGTAGGGCTCGAACGTGAGCTGGCCCACCGTGCCGTTCTTCGAGTTCGGCAAAATGCTGGACGTGGACCCGCCGGCAACGAGTGAGATGGCGTAGATGCGTTTGGTGTTCGCCAGCTCCCCAGTCATTGCGATGTTGTAACAGTTGTCAATCGCGACACCCGCGATCGCGATCGACGCGGTGACGCTGCTCACCATGCCCATCGGGAAAGGCAGCACCGGGTCCGTCGTTCTCGCGCCGGTTCCCGAGCTGTACAAATAGATGCTGCCGCTCGGAGTCGTGTTGTTGCTCGAGAGCGGTGGCGCAATGATGGCGGCGATATTGCCGTTATTGCCGGGCTGCACGGCGAGGCCGGGTTGCGAGCCGTTTTGATCCTCCACGCCCACCACCGCGGGCGTGGGCGGCGTGAGTGTGCCGAGATCTGCGGCCAGGACTTGGGGCGCCGAGTACTCGAACGAACAAGAGTCCTGCTGGACGGCGCCGCCGTCTTCTGGTGAGCAATTGGTCGCGACGCCCGAGTTGCCGTGCAGGATGAACGCGCGGCCGCCCGCTACGGTGCCCGTGGCTGGCCGCCCGACCATGCTGATGACCGATTGGGCAAACGGAATGGTCATCGTCCCAATCGCCTTGGGGGGTGAGGCATTGGTATCGAGCAGGGTGAGGCCGTCGTCCACCGAGGCCATGGAGCCGGTGTGAGTCGTCGAGCGATACAGGATGCGCTTGTTCAACATCGCGACCACGATCTGATCGGTCGGTTGCGGGATGTTCGTCGCGCTGTCTTCGATGTGGAAGCCGTCCGTGAACATGCTGCCCACGAGCAGCTCGCCCGTGACACCCTTGCCGAGGGGGCCGGTGAACACGAACCACTTGTCGCTCACGGAGTCGTAAGCAACTGCGTGAATCGTCGTCTTCGCTTTGGCGATCGTATTGATCTTGGTGGTCGCGATTTCCGCCGCGCTCGTCGGATCGAGCATCACCAGGGAGTATTGAGGAGGCACCGCCGTGTCGTGTGTCGCGACCACGATCAAGCCGCCCGTGATCGGCTCCGAAGGCGCGCCCGCCTCTCCACCGGTGCCACTGGTGCCGGTTCCGCTGCTGCCGCCGTTGCTAGTGCCAGCGGTACCTGCGCCGCTCCCGGAGCTGCCGCCGGCGTCCGTGCCCGCGACGCTGCCGCCCGCGCCCGCGAGCCCTGCGGAGCCCGCAATGCCCGCGTCCGGCTCCACGTCTTTCAGTGGATCGAACTTGTTGATGACGCTGCACGCGGCGAGGACAGCCGCGATCCCAAAGCACAGCCTAAAGCCAATCCGCATTATAGCCGGAGAGCTAAGCCGCCCGTGGCGGGCGCGTCAATTGTTTTCAGCGCCCTGCGTGATCCAGAGGGTGATGGTGTCGAGTGTGGCCTGCGGCAATTTCGGGCAATTGAGGACGCCGCCGCCACCGCTGTCACAGAGGTCCTTCGGCATGCCCTCGCCGAAGGCGTAGCCTTGGTTCTTGTCGTTGCAGTTGCCAGTCGCCGCGCCTGCGATAGCCGCGGTGTGGTTGATCTTGTGCCACAGGAGGCTCTTGTCGGTGAGACCGGGTTGCACGCGATTGATGTGCGTGCAGCCCCAGTAAGGACTCACGGAGGTGTCCCAGCGCGTCGGGGCGTTTACGATGTTGTCGTAGGCGTTACCCTCCGACAGATCCTGCCCTTGCATGATCACGCCACCGCCGCCGTGGCAATTGCTCTTCACGCAGTTGGTCGTGAAGATGGGTTGCACGTCATTGGCAAAGCTGACGAGGGTGAGGCCGCTCACGTCGTCCGACGGCGCGCTGGCGTTGCCGGCCGCGTCGACCGCGACGATCGCCCAGAAATACGTGGTGTTGGAGGCGAGGTTGGCCACAGTGAAGCTCGTGGCGCCGAGTGGCGGGCCCGGGCTGACGGCCATGCCGGAATTGGAAGCGTCCGGATCAGTCGATTGGTAGACAACGTATTTGATCTGGTCGGTGTCGGTCTGATCGTCCTTGGCCGCGTTCCAGTTGATCGTGGCGGAGGTCGCCTCCACCGTGATGTTGCTGATGCCGCCGTTCAAATCCGGCGGCTGGCTGTCTTCCAGCGTGGTGGTCGAGCGGAAGGAGATGTTGGTGTCCTCGTTGCCGGCCTCGTCCTGGGCGCGGCACACGAAGTAGTACGTGGTGAGGGGCATCAAGCCTTGCACGACGCCCGTGGTGACGCCCGTGAACGTGCCCTGCGGGTTGCCGAAGGGCGTACCGGGATCCGTGGGATCCTTGAGCGCGTACACGTTGTATTGGATTTTATCCTGTGTCGTGATGTCGTCCGTGGCGGGCAGCCAGGTGATCGTCGCGCGTGCGGCGCCGGGATTGGCCGCGGCGGTACAACCGCCGAACACCGGGGGAGTCGTGTCGGCGCTGGTCATGCCGGACACCACCATCGGGCTCTTGCTGGCGTTGCCCGCCGCGTCGCGCGCTTGGACGTAGAAGTAATACGTGGAACTCGGCGTGGGCAGGTGGTCGACCACGGCGCTGGTCGCGCCCGGAGCGGTGATCATCGACAGCACCCCTGCCGTTGCGCCCGCCTCGGTATCCGACCAATAGACCGCGTAGGAGATGCCTTCGGCGGGCGTGAGGTCGTCGGTCGCTGCAGCCCACGAGACCTTGACCGTGCTGGCGCCCGTGCCGTCGGCAGCAGTGGCGCCCGCGAAGGTCGGCGCAGTCGTGTCTTTGGTCGGCGTGCCGCTGATCTCCGTGGTGTTCGCGTCCTGATTGCCGGCGCTATCTTCGGCGCGAACGACGATCGAGTACGCCATGTCCGGCTGCAGGTTGTACACGACCATCGAGGCCGCGCCCGGCGGGGAAACGGCCGTCGGCTGTCCGAAGTTTTCTTTGCCTGCCGAGGCGGCTACGTAGATGTCGTACTTGAGCTGATCCGCCGGCGTCACGTCGTCGCTGCCGGGCGCCCAGGTGATCTGCAGGGACGAGTCCGACGCGGCCGCTGCCGAGACGGCGCCGGCGAAGGTCGGAGGGCTGTCCAGCGTGCCGGCCTCCGTGACCATGCCGCTCGGACCGACGCAGGTGTTGCCCTGCAGGGTCGTGTTTGCGCCGCAGGTCACGGTGTTTCCCGTCGCGCCGCCGCCGCTGTTGCTGCTGCTGCAGCTCATGGCCACCGCGCCGGAAAGAGTGAGCGCAGCCAGTGCGCACTTCAAAACCACCCCGTTTTTTGCTGATTTAGTTAGCATGTCTTCGTCCTAGTTGGCGAAAGCGCCTTGGGTGATCCAATCCCGAATGGCTCCGTCTTCCGCGGCACTGAGTGGGTCAGTAAGGTTGCCTTGAGCGTCCCGCGGCTCTTGCGGTCCGGTGTACAAATTCGAAACAACTGGGGCCACGTTGAACGGCGGCAACGTCAGCTTCAACGGATTGATGCGCCGATAGATCAGGCTGTTCTGAGGTTGGCCGGGCAGTACGAGCGCGAGGCCGCCGCCCTTGGCGACGCAGTTGTCGATGCAGGCTTGGTCGCCCGTGGCGCAGCCACAACCCGAGGGGAGCCGGTTGTCGACGTAGCTGCCGAGGACGTTCACGATGGTGTTCGTGCTCGGCCCGAACGAGTGACAGCCGTTGCAGCGGTCGAAGAAGACGGGCGCGACGTCGGTTTGGAACGAAACCGGGGTAACGGCCGTGTCGAAGTGATTGCCGGTGTCGTCGTTGCCGGCCAAGTCCTCGGCGCGCACATAGACGTAGTAGCGCTGATTCGAGATCAGCCCGTGCAAGTCCATAAACACGTCGCCCGCGGCGGAGGTGGCGTAAATGTGCTGGTTGAACTGGACGCCAATGCAGTCGGCCTGCTGCGGCGACACGCAGAGCAGGTAGCGGAGCTGAGCGGCGGTGCTACCGGCGTCCACCGCGGCCGTCCAGGTGACGTGTAGTTTGTCGGGTTGGATGTCCCCCGGCGCGGTGGTGTACGTGCGCACGGCCACGGTGCTCGCCGACATGTCGGGCGGCACGACGTCCGTGTTCGGCAGCTGGAGCGTGGAGCCCATCACCGCCGTGTTGTTCGCCAGCGCGTTGCCCGCCTCGTCGCGACAGCGCACGATCACGTAGCGCGTGGTTTGTGGGGATAGGCCGGCAATGGTCGCGTAGGTTGCGCCGGGCGCGCTCACTAGAGTGGGTACGGCGTCCGCTGCGAGCGGGGAGGCGTCCGTCTGCACGTAGATGTCGTAGACGAGGCGCGAGCTGTCCGTGATGCCGTCGGTGCACGTGCCCCAGGTCACATGCAGCGTGCTCGGACTGTCCGATGTGACCATCACCGAGGTGCCGTTGAAAGCGGGGGAAGTGGTGTCTTGACCGCTGATTGCAAGCGCGCTGATGACCTGCGTGTTGTCGTCCACGTTGCCCGCCAAGTCCCGAGCGCGCACCAAGAACCAGTAGCGCTTCTGGTTGACGAGATTCGGAACGACGAACGAGAGGACACCGCCATCCGTCTGGTAGTTGGGCGTGGCGAGCTGGGCGGCCGTGAAGTTCGCGCTGTCGGGCGACACGTAGACGTTGTACGTGATGTTCGCGACGTCACTCGCGTTGTCGGTAGCGCTCAGCCAGTAGAGCTTCACGCCTTCCGGCAACGCGTCGACCTGCTTGAGGCCCTTGAAGCTCGGCGGCACGCCTTCGGGCGTGGTCGCCGTTTGGACGTACGTGTTGTCGTCGACGAGCCCGGCTTGGTCGACTGCGCGCGCGATCACGAAATAGGGCGTCTCCGGATCCAAACCGGTGATTTCTACCGAGCTTTGGCCGGCGTCGGAGGTGGCATTCGGGTTCTTGAAGTCGAAGCTCGAGACGTCCGGCGACGCGCTCACGAAGACCTCGTAGGACATGTTGACCGCGCTGGTCGCGTTGTCGTGCGCGGGTTTCCACTCCACGAGTAGTGAGTGCGAGCTGTCGGCCGTCACTTTGGTCGCGCCCGCGAAACGCGGCGGCACGAGGTCGGGCGGCGTCGCTTCTTTTTCGACCGTGTTGGCGTCTTGATTGCCGGAGCCGTCGACCGCGCGCACCACCCAGAAATAGGTCTGCGTGGACGCGAGGTTGCTGACCACCGCGCCGGTCGCGCCCGCGGGCGTAAAGGCGTAGGGCGTCGAGAAGTCCTCAGCTCCCGTTTGCGAGCCGCTATAGATGGCGAAGGCGATCTCTTCCGGCGGCGTCGTGTCGTCGGAGGCGGCATCCCAGCTCAACACGATGTTCGCGTCGCTCAGCGTCGCCGAGGTGAGGCCTGCGAACATGGGCGGTGTCGTGTCCGCAGGTAAGCCCGAGTCTGTGCCTGGGGTTGGGCTGCCCGTGCCGCTACTCTTGCTCGAGCCGCAGCCGAGCATCAATGAACACAGGGCCGCAGCGGTACCGAACCGATACGCTCGCGACGTACGACCTAAGCAAAGTTTCATGGCGCCTACTCGGTGCTGAGTGTGGGGCGATCGAATGGAAACGCTTGGCTTTCGACGCGCGGGTCCGTTAGCCCATTTTGAAGAAAGTCCACTAGATCGTCGATTTCGTCCGCCGTTAGGTTCAGAGCCTCGATCACGCTGGCGGTGGGATCGCCGAGTGTCGGGTCCTGAAACGCGGGCGGGTTGTTGTAGGTTTGTACGAGGGTCTTGAGATCCGCCCCCGGGCCGAAGCCGTAGTGAAACAGGCCTTCGTGCGCGCGTAGGCCTACGTTGCGCAGGCTCGGTGTCTTGACTTGACCAGGCGGATCCGACGCGTGCCCGGCCAGCGCCGAGCGACCGAGGTCTGCCTTTGGCCCCGAGAGCGCGATGAACCCGAGATTGTGAAACTGGGCGTCCGTGAAGAGCGGGGGCACGTGGCACGTGGCGCACGCGGCCTTGTTCAGGAACAAATCCAGACCGTGCTTTTGCGCTGCGGTGAGCGCGTTGGCGTCGCCGCCGGCATCGCCGCGCAAGTAAGCGTTGTACTTGTCCCACGGAGTCTGATTGCTGGTGAGGTGGCGCTCGTGGGTCGCGATGGCGAACGCGAAGCGACGCACGGAGATGGACGCGTCGTTCGCGGTAGCGTCGCCAAACGCGGTGGCGAAAAGCTGCTGATACGTGCCGTTGGCGGATGTGATCGCGCTCTTCAACGCCGGCGGCACGGTCTTGGCGATGCCGAGCGGGCTGACGTTGCGCAGCCGATTGAGCACCTCGTCCCAGGTGCGGCTGTCACAGGCCATTTCCGCCGGGCCGAGGGGCGGACCCACGGATTGACTCTCGAGGCCACCGCCCTGGGCGATGGCGACGGTGTTGGTGATCGGATCGGTGAAGGCGCTGGTGGCGCGACCGTCCCAGAAAATATTCGGCGCGAACATGGCGTCCAAGTAGGTGGGCGCGCGGCGGCCCGTGACCTGCGTGGCGAAATGAAAAACCGGATCGTCGATGCGCGTGACCGTGGTGCTGCCGAGTCCGGCGTCTGCATCGACGACCTCGGTACAGCGCTTGATGCCCATCGAGCCGTGCACGTCGTCCGTGCCGTTGGGATCGGTCGGGCTCGTGCCGAGGATGCCGTCGGCACCGGGACTGCGCGAGACGTCCGCGCGCGGATCCGAACCGCCGCCGTTGCCGGTGCGGTGACACGTGCCGCACGCCACGGTCTTGTCGCTGCTGACTTGCTCGTCCCAAAACAGGATTTTACCGAGCGTGTCCTTTGCGTCGCTATCGGGATTTTCGGAGGGGAACGGCACGGCACCGTAGGCCGCGCGTTTGAGCGCGAAATTGTCGTTGGCGCCGGCTTCACCGCCTTCACCGCCGGTGCCGCTGGTGCCCGAGTTACCGCCCGTATCCGAGCCGGCCGTGCCCGCGGAACCTGCGCTGCTCCCTGCCGCGCCGCCCGTGCCGGCGCTTCCGCTTGAACCGCTCTTGCCGCCGCTGCCGGCTTTGCCCGCGGCGCCGGCAGAGCCGCCTGCGCCCGCGCCACCCGTTGCAGGGGGCGCGGTCCCGCCGTCGCTACTACTGCCGCAGGCGACAGCGACCACGGTCGCAAGCGCTGCCAAGGCGAGTGATCCACCGAGATGCAAGGTACGCCGACTGTTCATGGTTTTGAGCGCTCCACGCTATCACATGCGACCCGAGTCACAAGCGGACTGCCCGCGCATGACAAGCCGAGCGGGCCGCTTGGAGAACGGCGACTCTAACAGCAAAGAGGCTCGCCTACAATTACGTTCCGTGTTCCTTCTGGGTGCGTTTTGGGGCGCGCTTCAGGCGAAATGGAACCACGCTTTCGCGGAACGCAGCGGGAAGGTTAGACGAAGCGCGCGCGGTTGCATTCAAGCGGCGGGCGGCCCGCCACGGCAGCGAGGACGAATGCGCCGATCGCCCGCGCTCGCGCGGGGCACTATTCGACCAGGAGTGGGCCTAGTGCGGCTCGAACGCTGGCGATCGTGGGCTCACTGACGGCGAACCCGGTATCTGGCCCAAATGGCGCGGACTGTGGCCTATTTCCGAAGTGGCATCCAAAACAAGGCGGACTGCCCGGGCCGCTAATCGCACGCTCTCCGGCAACCTTGTCGAGCGGGGTCAGCGAACCCGCTCGGTTGCACGTGGCCGAGAGGGGGTCGACCACCGCAATGCACACGTGGATCTCGTCGCCCGCCGAGCGTCGGATTACCAGGCGCTGAGCGACATCCGACACATAGGGAGTCCCGTCGCTCCCGACGAGCACCATGCGCACGAGGTCCGCCAACGAGCTATCCCGACGTAGTTGAGTGTGGGTGCGCGTGTTGCCGTCCCCAACGGTGTGCAAGGCGGTCTTGGGCAAACCGCGCAACCAAGTGTCGGGACTGCCGAGCCACGCTTCCGCGACGGCCGCGCTCGTCGGCAAAGCGGCGCGCTCGTCGTTGGAGAGTGCAAGCTTTTTGATCAGGGGACGCGCGAGCGAGGCGATCGGACCGCCCTGTTTGTTTCCGGGGCTCGAGCTACACGAGAGCGCCTCCAGTACGGCGTTCTGCAGGACGGCTCGTTCGAGCGGCGCGCGCTTGGCGACGTCGAGCTTCGCGACTTGCTGCAGGGCCTTCAACACCTGCTCGGAGCGCGGCGCGAACCAATTTTGACAGGAGAACCCACGAAAGAAACTCATAGCCTCCAGCAACGCCTGTTCAGCGCTCGCGGGCTTGGCGCACTCGGCTTGACCGGGAGGAGCGAGGCCATCGCAATTGAAAACGAACTTCGGCGCTGGCGGTGGAAGAGGAGGTGGCGGCAGCTCTGGCGCGCTGCTCACGGCGAGGCTCGCGCTGGGTGCGGCGCTGTTGGGGATCGGCGTAGCGGGAGTTGGGTGACGGCGCCGGAGAGTTGCCACGACGGCAAGCGCTCCGGCGAGTCCAGCTAGAATCAGAATGAATGCGGGTGATCTGCGGGTCGAGTTCATCGTTGGCAATGGGATCGGTTCAGCGTGGTCGCGCCGGACTCTATTGGGTTGTGCGCGAGTGGTCGAGGAGTGCCGCGTCGAACACACAATGTGAGTATGACGCGCCGCCAGTTTCTGATTGGAAAGCCACGCTGTACAAACGCAAAATAGCAAATCACCGATCGCCAATAGCCGTTGACACGGGGAGACAATCTTGGCCATATGAGCGGTTGAATGCGGTACTCTGCGCGCGTGTGGGTGGAGCAATGCGTGCGTGCCTTGGTGCTGCTCGCACTCCTTTTGGCAGGGCGCGAAGCGAGCGCCTACCCCGGAGCGGTGTTCGCTGGGAGCAATCCCACGCCCACGGACGGGCCGTCGCCTGGATACGTCACGTCAGGAGTGTGGGGCGGGAGCGGGACGAATCCGGCGTCGGACCCTGCGATCACGGGTGTGCTGGGGAACGCCTGCCAAGGGTGCCACGGCAGCGTGGCCGGCCCTGCGATCAGCTTGAGCACGGCGACGCAATCGGGGACCGTTTTCAACGTCGCGCCGGGGTCGACGACGACGTTCACGTTGTCGTTTACGACGGCAGCGACGTCATCGACGGGCATGCGCTCGGGTGGCTTCCTGGTGATGCACAACGATCTGAAGCCCACCGATGCGGCTGAAGGCAAGCTGCAACAGGTTGGGGGCTTGAATGGTGACGCGGCGACGCATCAATGCCCGGACGGCAACGTGGCGGCTCCGACGAGCTGCAGCTGCAGCGTGAACCATTGCACGAATTGCACGGCGACCTGCGCGGCTCTGACGAATAACGGCGCGACGGAGGTGATGCACAAGCACCCCCAAGAGGTGGCGCCTGGGGGTCAGGTCAGCTTTCAGTTTCAGTACGTGGCACCAACGGTCGCGTCCAACGATTGCGGCGGGTTCGTATTTGGGCTTTGGGTCAACGACGAAAACGACGATTTGGATTGCTTCGCCAACACGCTCGATCATCCGAACTACCTCTCGTTCCGGATCGTCGTCAGCTGCGACGACGGCAACGTTTGCACCAATGACAGCTGCGGCAGTACGACCGTGCCGAGCACCTGCTCGCACACGACCGCGGCCGCCGCGACGGTGTGTCGCGCGTCCACGGACGGCAACCTGTGCGACCCGGCGGAAACCTGCGGCGGCAGCCAGACGTGTCCGGCCGATACGGCGACGCGCAACAATGTTGCGTGCACGGACGATCTGAACCCGTGCACGGTGGATCAATGTTTGGCGAACGCGTGCACTCATTCGACGGCCGCTTCTTCCGCGACGGTGTGCCGCGCGTCGACGGACGGCAACGTGTGCGACCCGGCGGAGACGTGCGGCGGCGCCCTGATATGTCCGGCCAATACCGCGACGCGGGATGGCGTTGCGTGCACGACGGACAACAACGTTTGCACGGTGGATCAATGTTTGAGTAACGCATGCACGCACACGACGGCGGCTCCCGGGGCCACGGTGTGTCGAGCCTCTGCGGACGGCAATCTGTGCGACCCGGCGGAAACATGCGGCGGCGCCCTGACGTGTCCCGCTGACAACCCGACGCGCAACGGCCAAACCTGCACGGATGACTTGAACCCGTGCACGGTAGATCAGTGCTTGAGCAACGCGTGCAACCACGGGGCGGCCGCGCCCTCGGCCACGGTGTGCCGCGCGTCTACCGACGGCAACTTGTGCGACCCGGCGGAAACGTGCGGCGGCGCCCTGACGTGCCCGGCCAACTCGGCGACGCGTGACGGGCAAAGCTGCACCGACGACTCCAACCCGTGCACCGTGGATCAATGCTTGGCCAACGCGTGCACGCACTCGACGGCTGCGCCGGCCGCCACGGTCTGCCGCGCGTCCACGGACGGCGACCTGTGCGATCCGGCGGAAACGTGCGGCGGCGCGACGACGTGTCCTGCGGACACCGCGACGCGCAACGGGCAAGGCTGCACGGACGACTCGAACCCGTGCACGGTCGATCAATGCGTGAGCAACGCGTGCAATCATGCGACGGCTGCGCCGTCGGCAACCGTGTGCCGCGCGTCGACGGACGGTAACCTGTGCGATCCGGCGGAAACGTGCGGCGGCGCGACCACGTGTCCGGCCAACACCGCGACGCGGAATGGGCTCGCGTGTACCGATGATCTGAATCCGTGCACGGTGGATCAGTGCTTGGCCAATGCGTGCAACCACGCGTCGGCATCGCCCGCGGCGACGGTGTGCCGCGCGCAAAACGGCCCGTGCGATTTGCAGGAGACGTGTGGTGGCTCGACCGTGTGTCCGGCGGATGCGGTCGCCGGCGTTGGCGTGCAGTGCGCCGGCCCCACTTGCGACAACGGACCTCCGCCGCAATCCACGCTGGCGAGCCACTGCGATTCGGTGAACAAGACGTGTCCGGCCGGCTCGGTCGTTTCGTGTAACGGCGCGCTTTGCAGCGGCAACAGCTGCGGCAGTTGTGGCACGAACGACGCGCTGTGCACCCCGGGCGACTTCTGTTTGGCCGGCACGTGCACGCCGAAGCTCGGCGCCGGTCAGACGTGTGGTGGCAACAACTACTGTCAGACCGGCTTGACTTGCGTTGACACCGTTTGCTGCACGTCGGCATGCGGCGGCGGTGACCCGACGGATTGTCAGGCGTGCAACGTGTCCGGTTCGCTCGGTTCGTGCGTCGTCCCAGTGGGTACGACGTGTCGCGGCGCGGCCGGTCCCTGCGATCAAGCCGAGACGTGTCAGCTGGGCAATACGGCCTGCCCGGCAGACGCCAAGCTCACCTCACAGTGTCGAGGTAGCACCGGCGCCTGCGACCCGGCGGAGAGCTGCGACGGCGTGAACGACACTTGCCCGGCAGACACCGCAACGCTCAACGGCAGCGCGTGCACGAGCGACGGCAATCCCTGCACGGTCGATCAATGCCTCAGCAACGCGTGCAATCACGCGAGCGCCGCGCCGGCGGCGACCGTATGCCGCGCGTCGACAGACGGCAATCTGTGCGACCCGGCGGAAACGTGCGGCGGCGCGACGACCTGTCCCGCCGATACGCCGACATTGAACGGCACCGCGTGCACGAACGACGGCAATCCGTGCACGGTGGATCAGTGCCTGAGCAATGCCTGCACGCATTCGACCGCGGCGCCCGGGGCCACGGTGTGCCGCGCGTCGACGGACGGCAATTTGTGCGACATCGCCGAGACCTGCGGCGGCGCGACCACGTGCCCGGCGGACGACACGTCGCGCAACGGGACCGCGTGTACGAGCGACGGCAACCCGTGCACGGTCGATCAATGCGCGAACAGCGCGTGCAGTCATGCGACGCCCGCGCCCGCCGCGACGGTGTGTCGCGCGCAAGTCGGGGCGTGCGATCTTCCCGAAACCTGTGGCGGCTCCACGGTGTGTCCCGCCGACGCAGTGGCGAGCATCAGCGTGCAGTGTGCAGGTCCAACCTGCAGCAACGGCCCCCCTTCTCAAGCCACGCTGGCGAGCTTCTGTGACTCGGTGAACAAGACCTGTCCCGCCGGCACGATCGTGTCGTGCAGTGGCGCTCTGTGCAATGGGACGAGCTGCGGCGGTGGTTGTGGCACCGACGACTCGCTTTGCACCGCGGGTGATTTCTGTCTGGCGGGGACGTGCACGCCGAAGCTGACGGCGGGCCTAGGCTGCGGTGGCAACAACTACTGCCAGACCGGTCTGACCTGTGTCGACGGTGTCTGCTGCACGTCCGCCTGTGGCGGCGGCGTCGCGACGGATTGCCAGGCGTGCAACGTGGCGGGTTCGCTCGGCGCGTGCGTCGTCCCGGTCGGCGTGACCTGCCGCGGCACTGCGGGTCCCTGTGACCAGGCAGAGACGTGCCAGGCCGGCAACACGGCGTGCCCGGCAGACGTGAAGCTCACCTCGCAATGCCGCGCGAGCACCGGCGCGTGTGACCCGGCGGAGAGCTGCGACGGTGTGGCCGACACCTGCCCGGCGGACGCGCCCACTCTGAACGGCACCGCGTGCACGACCGACAACAACCCGTGCACGGTCGATCAATGCCAGAGCAACGCGTGTAACCACGCCGCGGCTGCGCCCGCGGCCACGGTCTGCCGCGCCTCGACCGACGGCAGCCTGTGCGACCCCGCGGAGACGTGCGGCGGCGCGACGACCTGTCCTGCGGACGCACCGACGTTGAACGGCACCGCGTGTACCAGCGACGGCAACCCATGCACGCTCGATGAATGCCAGAGCAACGCGTGTAACCACGCCGCGGCGGCTCCGGCGGCCACGGTGTGCCGCGCCTCGACGGACGGCAATTTGTGCGACATCGCGGAAACCTGCGGCGGCGCGACGACCTGTCCGGCCGACAACACGTCGCGCAACGGGACCGCGTGCACGGACGACTCCAACCCCTGCACGGTGGATCAATGTCTGAACAGCGCGTGCAACCACGCGACTGCGGCACCCGCGGCCACGGTGTGTCGCGCGTCGGCGGACGGCAACGTCTGCGATCCGGCCGAAACCTGCGGCGGCGCGACGACTTGTCCGGCCAATGCGGCCACCCGCAACGGCCAAGCGTGTCCGGATGACGGCAATCCGTGCACCTCGGATCTCTGCACCGCCAACGCGTGCGGGCATGCGACGCCGGCGCCGGCCGCTACGGTGTGTCGCGCGGGCGTCGGCCCCTGCGACGTGGCGGAGACCTGCGGCGGTTCCACGGTGTGCCCCGCGGACGCCGTGGCAGGCACCAGCACGCAGTGCGCGGCCGCGAGCTGTAGCAACGGGCCGCCGTCTCAAGCCACCCTGACGAGCTTCTGCGATTCGGTGAACAAGACCTGTCCGGCGGGCACGGTCGTCTCGTGCAACGGCGTGCTGTGCAGCGGCAGTTCCTGCGGCGGCGGCTGCGGCACGAGCGATGCGCTGTGCGTCGCGGCCGACTTCTGTCTAGGCGGTACCTGCACGCCCAAGCGCAACCCGGGCGAGCTGTGCTCGGCCAACAACTATTGCCAGACGGGTTTGACCTGCGTGGACGGTGTCTGCTGCACGTCGGCCTGCGGTGGCGGCGTCAACACCGATTGCCAGGCGTGCAACGTGCCCGGCAGTGAAGGTACTTGCAGTGTGCCGGTGGGCACCACTTGTCGAGCGGCTGCGGGCCCCTGCGATCAAGCCGACACCTGCCAGGCCGGCAACACGGCCTGTCCCACCGACGCGAAGTCCACGGCCCAGTGTCGCGCGAGCACCAACGCCTGCGATCCGGCGGAGAGCTGCGACGGCGTCAGCAATGTGTGCCCGGCGGATGCGCCGACCCTAAACGGCCAGGCCTGCACGGACGACAACAACGCGTGCACTCTCGACCAATGCCAGGCCAACGCGTGCGCGCACGCGACGGCGCCCGCGGCCACCGTTTGCCGACCGTCCACGGACGCCAATCTGTGCGATCCGGCGGAAATTTGCGGCGGCGCCGCGACCTGTCCGCCCGACGCGCCGAACCGCGACGGCCACGCCTGTACGGACGACGGCAACGTGTGCACGGTCGACGTCTGCACCAGCAATACGTGTACGCACGGCCCCGCGCCGTCCGCGACGCTCTGCCGGCCGTCCACCGACGGCAGTCTGTGCGATCTCCCTGAAACCTGCGGCGGTGACGTCAACTGTCCGCCGGATGCACCGCAGCGCGACGGCCAAGCTTGCACGGACGATTCGAATCCGTGTTCAGTCGACGTCTGCACCGGCAATGCGTGCACCCACACCACGCCGGCTTCACCGAGCACCGTGTGCCGAGCGTCCGCGGGTCTGTGTGACATCGTCGAAAACTGTGACGGCAGCACCACCGCGTGTCCGCCCGACGCGACCAACCCGCCCGGCACTTCCTGCCGCGCGGCCGCCGATATCTGCGACGCGGTCGAAGTGTGCGACGGCAGCGCGCAATGCCCGACGGATGTCTTCAAGCCGGCGACCACGATCTGCGTGGACGCCAAGTGCGCGGCCGGTACCGAGACCCTCACCACCAATTGTTCCGGCAACAACGCGAGCTGTCAGGTTCCACTGACTCAGCAGTGCACGCCGTACGTTTGCCAGAACACCGCCTGCGGCACGACCTGCACGAGCAAGACCGATTGCGACGTGGGTTTCTATTGTGATCCCAACCACAAGTGCACGCCCACGCAGCCGCCGGGTTCCACTTGTACCGATCCGAACTCGTGCGGCTCGGGCTTCTGCGTCGACGGCGTGTGTTGCGACGGCCAGTGCAACGGTCAGTGCGAGGCGTGCGACCTGCCGAACGCGCTCGGCAACTGCTTGCCGACGACCGCTGGTGGCGCACCGCACGGCGCGCGCACCCCCTGCGACGGCGACGGCTCGCGCTGCCAGGGCATTTGCGACGGCACCAACCGCACCCAATGCTCGCTGCCCGGCCCGACTCAGGTCTGTCGCGATCCGGTCTGCCAAAACGGCACCGCCACGGTCAAGGCCGTGTGTCGCGGCGACGGCACTTGCCCGGCGCTCGAGCAGGTCGATTGCGCACCCAAGGCTTGCGCGGCGGCCACGGGCGACAGCGCGCAGTGCGTCGGTGACTGTACGGTCGACGAGCAGTGCCAAGCGGGTCACTTTTGCAAACCCGGCGCCGGCACCTGCACGACCAAGCTCGACCCCGGCACGCAGTGCGGCGGCGACAACCAATGCGCCAGCCACCACTGCGTGGACGGCGTGTGTTGTGACACGGCCTGTACCGGCCAGTGTGAGGCGTGCGACGCGACTCCCGGCACGTGTACGGCGGTGCTCGGGCGGCCGCACAAGGGTCGCGCGGATTGCGCGAGCGACTCGCAACATCCGGAGTGCGCCGGTCAGTGCGACGGAACACACGCGCTCTCCTGCGTCTATCCCGGAGCCGGCGTCGATTGTCGGACCGCGAGCTGCACGAACGACATCGCGGTGCCCGGCGCGTCGTGCACCGGGACGGGTACTTGCCCGCTCGCGAGCCAGCAAGCCTGCGCGCCGAACACGTGCAGCGCCGACGGCACGGTGTGCGGTGACGGCTGCGTCACGGACGCAGACTGCGCGGGCCTCACTCAGTTCTGCTCCGCGGGCGTGTGCCTACCCAAACACAAGAACGGCACGCAGTGCGGTACGTCGAACGAGTGTGTCGGTGCCTGCGTCGACGGTTATTGTTGCAACACGGCGTGCAACGAGCAGTGCGCCGCCTGCAACATCCTCGGCAAAGAGGGCACCTGTACGGCGGTGACCGGCTCGCCGCGCGGTCTGCGCGCGGCTTGCAACGACAACGGCACTGGTTGCGGCGGTGTCTGCGACGGCGTCAACCAGGACGCCTGCGCTTACCCGGGCAGCACCACGACCTGTACCCAACCGACCTGCGACGCGACGACCGGCATCGCGACCTTGGCGCAGACTTGCGACGGCAGCGGCGCTTGCCCGCCGAGCCAACACCAGTTGTGCGGACAATTCGTGTGCGGCGCCACGGCCTGCAACGGTGACTGCTCGAACGGACCTTGCGCCGACACCACCAACTATTGCTCGGCAGGCGTGTGCGTTCCCAAGCTGCCGCAAGGCGGTGCGTGCGCCACGAACGCGCAGTGTTCCAACGGGCAATGCGTCGACGGCTACTGCTGCGATGTCGCCTGCGCCGGCCAGTGCCAGGCATGCGACGTGACGGGTTCTGAGGGCACTTGCACGACGATCAAGAACGACTCGCCTCACGGCGGACGAGCGGCTTGCCCCGGTGCGGGTAGCTGCGCGTCGCTGTGTGACGGCACGAGCGGCACGACCTGCATCTACCCGGGATCGCTTACCACCTGCGGCTCGGCGTCTTGCACGGACGGCACGGAAGTGTCCGCGCCGGCCTGCAACGGCGCAGGCGTCTGTCTCCCGAGCGATTCGAAGAGCTGCGCGCCGTACGTCTGCGGTCCTAGCGCGTGCGTCACGTCGTGCACGGACGCCACCCAGTGCGCGGCAGGCTTCGAGTGCGATAGCGGCGAGTGCAAACAGCCGGTCGACGCGGGCGTCGATTCAGGCGCGGGCAACCCCGACGCGAGCACCAGTGACGGCAGCGCGGGCAGCAGCGGCAGCGGCGACAGCGGTAGCGTCGCCGATGGCGGTGGCACCGGAGGCAGCTCTGCCACCGATGCGTCGGCACCGGACGGCAGCGTGGAGGCCGGCATCGCAGGCACGGTCGGCGCTCCAGGCGCCGTGGTCGTCAATTCGAAGGACTCGGGCGGTTGCGGCTGCCGCGTGCCGGCGAAGCCCGCGCATGACAGCGCCCCGATCTTGCTCGCGCTCGCGGTCATCGGTTTGGCCGGTCGTCGCGGGCGCCGTCGCCGAGTTGCCTGAAGGCCCGTTCGCCCTCTTTCCCGACGCAACGGTTGAAGCGTATGGTTCAGGCCATGCCTCGATGCATTCGGCGCGCCGCGCTCGTTGGGTTGTCCGTTGGGTTTCTCGCCTGCTCCAAGGCTCGAGTGGACACTCACAGTCAACCGAGCGCGAGCGCCGCTGCGGAAAGCTCGCCCGGCGCGCCGGTCACGCCCATCGCCAGTGCAGCTCCTCTGCCGAGCGCCGTCGCGGTGCACAAGCGTGTCGAAGGTGAGGGCATCGTGATCGAGGAGCAGGAGAGCGGGCAGGTGTCGCTGCGCACCACGTCGCTTTGGAACGAGCCGATTCAATCGACGTACGACGACTGCACGTATTACCGAAATGCGATCCCGGTTCTGCAGCGTCAGCTGGCACCGGAGCGGGGCAAATTGCTGACGCAGGTGTGTGTTCACTGAGCCGTCGTCAGAGAACTTCATCGTTTTTGCGACTGGAGACCGCGCGCGACGTAACAGGGGAGGCACGTTCACAGGCCGAGTAGGCCTTGGGTGAGATATGAAAAGTTTCGCCGTTGACAGAAGCTCGAACCGCTGGCCAAATGCTGCGATGCGGTGCTTAGCGCGCGTGTGGGTGAAGCAATCTCTGCGAGCTCTTATCTTGTTGGTGCTCCTTTTGGTCGGGCGCGAAGCGAGCGCGTACCCGGGAGCGGTGTTCGCTGGGGGGGGGACGGACGGCCCGTCGCCTGGATACATCACGTCCGGCGTGTGGGGCGGGAGCGGGAGCGACCCGGCGTCGGACCCTGCGCTGTCGGGGTTCGCAACGGGGAATGCCTGCCAGGGGTGCCACGGGAGCGTAGCGGGCCCCGCGATCAGTTTGAGCACAGCGACCGAATCGGGAAGTCTTTTTCACGTGGCGCCGGGGTCGACGACGACGTTCACGTTGTCGTTCACGACGGCTGGGACGTCATCGACGGGCAACCGCTCTGGTGGCTTCCTTGTGATGCACAACGACAACCTGCCCACCGACGCCGCTGAAGGCAAGCTGCAGCAGGTTGGGGGCTTGGGCGGCGATGCAGCGACGCATCAATGCCCGGACGGCAACGCGCCCGGGGGCGGGACGAGCTGCAGCTGCAGCGTGAACCATTGTACGAGCTGCACGTCGACCTGCGCCGTTGCGACGAACAATGGCGCCACGGAGGTGATGCACGCGCACCCCCAAGTAGTGGCGATCGGGGGTCAAGTCAGCTTTCAGTTTCAGTACGTGGCGCCGACCGTGGCGTCCAACGATTGCGGCGGGTTCCGGTTTGGCCTTTGGGTCAACGACGAAAACGACGATTTGGCCTGCTTCGCCAACACGCTCGATCATCCGAACTACCTCTCGTTCCAGATCGTCGTCAGCTGCGACGACGGCAACGGCTGCACCAATGACAGCTGCGGCAGTACCACCGTGCCGAGCACCTGCTCGCACGTGAACAACGCGGCGGCGTGCACGGACGACGGCAATGTTTGCACGCAAGATGTGTGTTCGGGCGGAGCCTGCACGCACACGACGCCTGCTGCCGCAGGTACGGCGTGCCATGCACAGGGCGCCGACCCGACTTGCGATCCCGCGGTGACTTGCGGCGGCTTCACCTCGTGCCCGACATCGAATACCAACGGCCTCGCTTGCACGGACGACGGCAACGTTTGCACGAGCGATCTATGCAACGCGAGTCACGCCTGTACGCACACCACGCCCGCGCCCGCGGGTACGGCGTGCCACGCACAAGGCGCGGATCCGACTTGCGACCCGGCCGTCACTTGCGGCGGCAACACGACGTGTCCCGTCTCGAACACGAACGGGCTGACCTGTACGAGCGACGGCAATGTCTGCACGGATGACGTGTGCAACGCGGGCCACGCCTGCACGCACACCACGCCCGCACCCGCGGGTACGGCGTGCCACGCCGCTGGAGCCGACCCGGCTTGCGATCCGGCGGTCACATGCGGTGGCAACACGACCTGCCCGGTGTCGAATACGACCGGCGCAACCTGCACGGATGACGGCAACATCTGCACCGCCGATCTATGCAACGCGGGCCACACGTGCACGCACACCACGCCGGCAGCGGCGGGGACCGTGTGCCACGCGGCTGGAGCGGATGCCGTTTGTGATCCCACGGTCACCTGCGGCGGCAACACGACGTGCCCGGTTTCGAGCACGAACGGGCTGACCTGTACGAGCGACGGCAACGCGTGCACGAGCGATCTGTGCAACGCCAGTCACGCGTGTACGCACACCACGCCCGCACCTGCGAGTACGCTTTGTCGCGCTTCCAGTGGCCAACCCTGTGACGTCGCGGAAAACTGCGACGGCGTCACGACCACGTGTCCGCCGGACGGCGTCGCGGGCACGGGCGTGCAGTGTTCCGGGCCGAGTTGCACCAACACGCCGGTGCCCACCGGGACGCTCGCTCAAAACTGCAACGGCGTCGCCAAGACCTGCCCGGCTCCAACGACCGTGGCTTGTACGGGTGGCGCGTTGTGCGTCGGCAACGCCTGCGGTGGCGGTTGCGGTGGTGACGACACAAAGTGTCCAGGTGGGCAGTTCTGCCAAGTCGATACCTGTCTTCCCAAGCGCCCGGCCGGCGGCATCTGCGTCACGGCCAACTACTGCAACGCCGGCCTGTTCTGCGCGGACGGCTTCTGTTGCAACACAGCTTGCGGCAACAGCGATCCGACCGATTGCCAAGCTTGCAACGTCACCGCCGGCACCTGCCTGCCGACGCCCGGCGTCACGTGCCGTGCTCAGGCTGGTGCCTGCGACGTCGCGGAAGTGTGTGCAGGCGCCAATACGGCTTGCCCTGCGGACGCCAAGCTCACGAGCGTCTGTCGCGCCAGCACCGGCCCCTGTGACGCGCCCGAAAGCTGCGACGGCGTGAACAATGCGTGTCCGGCGGATGCGACCACCGCGCGCGACGGACAGACGTGCCCGGACGACGGCAATGTCTGCTCGTCGGATCTGTGCGCATCCAACGCGTGCACGCACACGACTCCCGCGGGTGCCGCGGTCGTGTGCCGCGCCGCGGTGACGGCCGTGGCTCCCACCATCACCTGTGACGTCGCTGAGAACTGCCCGGCTGCCGGAACGACGTGTCCTGCCGACGCGCATAAAGCGGTGGGCACGGTTTGCCGGCCGATCCAGCCCGGCTCGTCGTGTGACGTCGAGGAAGACTGCACCGGCGCTGCGACCTGCGCTGCCGACGGGTTCAAGACCGCTACGACGGTCTGCTCGCCCGCTACCTGCACCAATGGCTCGGCCTCCGCGGTCGTCGACTGCCCCGGCAACGGCGCGACCTGCGGGACGCCGGTCGTCACCAAGTGCACGCCGTTCGTGTGCAATGGCACCGCGTGCGGCACCACCTGCGCGAGCAACAACGATTGCGATCAGACGGTCGCCTACTGCAATACGGCAAACAAGTGCGTACCGAAGCTCGGTCCGGGCATTGCTTGTGGCACGAACGACACGGCGTGCGTCTCCGGCTTCTGCACGGACGGCGTGTGCTGCAACTCGGCGTGCACCGGGCAGTGTCAAGCCTGCGATCTCCCCGCCCCGGCCAAGGGCGTCTGCACCACGGTTCCGAGCGGTGCTCCCCACGGCTCGCGGCCCGTGTGCGCCGGTGACGGCACGGCCTGCAACGGCTCCTGCAACGGCGGTAACCCGAACGCCTGCTTCTTGCCGGACACGGCCACGACCTGTCGCCCGCCGACCTGCACCAACGGCACCGCCAACGTGCAGAAGCAGTGCCAGGGCAACGGCTCATGTCCCGCGGTCCAGCTCGTCGATTGCGCGCCGGGCGTGTGCGGTGCAGCGACCGGTCCGAGTGCAACCTGCAGCGACTGCAAGGTCGATAGCCAGTGTGCCGGCACGGAATACTGCGCGGGCGGCAAATGCGTCACGAAGACGATGGCCGGCGCGAGCTGTGGCAGCGACCACGAGTGCGCGAGCACGCATTGCGTCGACAAGGTGTGCTGCGACACCGCGTGCAACGGCCAGTGCGAGGCTTGCGACGTGGCGGCTTCGCCCGGCGTGTGCACGCCGGTCACCGACGCGCCGCACAACGGCCGCACGGCGTGCAGCAGCGATTCGAATTTCCCGATGTGCGCCGGCAAGTGTGACGGCACGAATCGTCTGAGCTGCGCTTACCCCGCGGCCGGTACGTCGTGCCGCGACGCATCGTGCACGAACGACAACGCGACGCTGGCCGACTTCTGCAACGGCACCGGCAGCTGCCCGCCGGCCCGTGTTCAAGCGTGCGCGCCGAACAGCTGCAACGCAGCGGGCACGCTGTGCGACAGCGGCTGCCTGGTGGACAACGACTGCGCCGCGAATCAGTACTGCGCGGGCGGCGTGTGCGCGCCCAAGTTGAAGAACGGTTCGTCCTGCTCCGACTCGAACCAGTGCCTCGGCCCATGCGTGGACGGCGTGTGCTGCAACACCGCGTGCGACGGCCAGTGCGAGGCCTGCGATCTGCCCGCGAATCCGGGCACCTGCACCGCAGTAACGGGTACACCGCACGGCCTGCGCGCGCAGTGCACGAGCGACGGCTCCACCTGCGCCGGGCAGTGCAACGGCACGCTCACCACGGCCTGCACGTATCCGGCGACGACCGTGTCGTGCTTCGCGGGCACTTGCGCAGCCGGCCTGGCGACGCTCGCGGCCAACTGCGACGGGCACGGCTCGTGTCCCAAGGATCTGACCGAGGCCTGCAGTACGGGCACCTGCGCGGGCACCGTGTGCCAGGGCAATTGCACGACGGGCACTTGCGCGGCGGGCAGCTATTGCGCGGCCGGCGACTGCAAGCCGACGCTCCCGCAAGGGTCTCACTGCAGCAAGGCGGCTCAGTGCGCCACCGGCAATTGCGTGGACGGCTTCTGCTGCGACGTCGCGTGTAGCGGCCAGTGCCAAGCATGCGACGTGGGCAATACGCCCGGCACGTGCACGACGCTCACCGGCGATCTGCCGCACAACGGTCGTCCGGGCTGTCCCGGAGTCGGCGCGTGCGCCGCGATTTGTGACGGCTCCAACGCCACGGCGTGCACGTTCGCGAGCGCGGCGGTTGCCTGCGGCGCGAGCTCGTGCAGCGGCGGCATCGCCAACGACACGCCGCTCTGCAACGGCGCCGGTCAGTGCCTCGTCCCGCAAGAGACGAGCTGCGGCTCCTTTGCTTGCGACGCGACCGCCGGCGCGTGTCACACGACCTGCGCGGCCGACGGCGACTGCGCTCCGGGCTTCCAGTGTCTCGGCACGACCTGCCAGAAACCGAGCGTCGACGCGGGCGTCGACGCGGGCGTGACCGACGCCGGTCTGGACGGCTCGCTCGACGGCAGCGTCGAGGCAGGCGACGGAGCAGCTGGCACGGCAGGTATGAGCGGCACGGCGGGCACCGCTGGTACCAGCGGCACGGCTGGCACCGCAGGCACCGGCGGCGTCGCAGGCAGCAGCGGGACCGGCGGCGACACGGGCATGCCGCCTGGCGCCATCATCGCGGGCAGCCATGACAAGGGCACTTGTGGTTGCCGTATTCCGGGCGAGACCAACGGCGGGAGCCCGTACGGCCTGCTCGCGGCACTGGCCATGTTCGGCGCTCTGGGCCGTCGGCGCAGGACCCGCGCTACGGCTCGCCGGCAAGCGTAGCCGGCGACCGGACACCCCTGCGAAAGTCTGCTACGAGGGCGCTCCCATGCCCTCGATACAAGTTCGTGACGTCAGCAAAGCGTACGGATCGAAACGTCTATTCGTGGACGTCGCCGTGGAATTCGGCGAGGGCAAGCGCTACGGCATTACGGGCCCCAATGGCGCCGGCAAGTCGACATTTCTGAAGATCCTGGCGGGCGAGCTCGAGCCGGACGCGGGCTCGGTCAGCCGGCCCGCGCGCACCAGCGTCCTCAAACAGGATCAGTACGCGCACGAGCGCGACCGTGTTTTGTCCGTCGTGCTGATGGGCAACAAGCGCTTGTGGGCGGCCATGGAAGAGAAAGAGCAGCTGATCGCGCTGCCGAACCTGACCGACAAGCAGGGTGAGCGGCTCGGCGAGCTCGAGGGCGTGATCGCCGAGGAAGACGGCTACTCCGCGGAGGCCGACGCGGGCGAGCTCTTGTCCGGCCTCGGCATTCCCGAAGCCGAACACGAGAAGGCGATGCGCGAGATCCCGGGCGGCTTCAAGCTGCGCGTACTGCTCGCGCAAGCGCTATTCGGCAATCCCGATGCGCTCCTGCTCGACGAGCCGACCAACAACCTCGACATCGACAGCATTCGCTGGCTCGAGAAATTCTTATGCAACTATCGCGGCGTGCTCCTGACGATCTCGCACGATCGTCATTTCTTGAACGAGATCTGCACGCACACCGCGGACATCGACTACGAGACCATCATCGTCTATCCGGGCGGCTACGACGACATGGTGTTTGCCAAGGGCCAAACGCGCAGCAAGGTCGAGCAAGAGAACGCGGACCGCTCCAAAAAAATCGAGCAACTGCGGGAGTTCGTAGCGCGCTTTGCCGCGGGTACGCGCGCGTCGCAGGTCCAGAGCCGCAAAAAGCAGATCGAGCGGCTGCAACTGTCGGATTTGAAGCGCTCCAACATCGAGCGCCCCTTCATCCAATTTCTGGTCAAAAAGCCGTCCGGCAAGCAAACCGTGACCATCGAAGGTCTGACCAAGAAGTGGCCCGACTGCACGGTCTGCGAGCGCTTCACCGCGCTCGTCACCAAGGGTGAAAAGGTCGCGATCATCGGCCGCAGCGGCGTGGGCAAGACCACCCTCTGCAAGCTCTTGATGTCCGAGCTCAAGCCCGACGAGGGCACCATCACCTGGAGCAACCAGGCGACGCTCGGCTATCTGGCGCAAGATCATCGCGAAGGGATCCCGAACGGCACCACGATCAGCGAATGGCTGCACTCCTTCGACAAGCTGGCGAACGCGCAGGACATCCGCGGCCTGCTCGGCAAAATGCTGTTCAAGGGGGAAGAGGGCAGCAAGGTGACGGACGCGCTGTCCGGCGGCGAAGCCGTGCGCTTGATCTTCTCGAAGCTGATGCTCACCAAGGACAACGTGCTCGTGCTCGACGAGCCGACCAATCACCTCGATCTCGAATCGATCATCGCGCTCGGCGACGCGCTCACGAAATACGAAGGCACCGCCTTCGTCGTCACGCACGATCGCGACCTAGTCGCGTCGTTCGCGACGCGCATCTTCGCCTTCACGGACAAAGGGCTCGTCGACTGGAACGGCACGTACGACGATTTCTTGGAGCGGTTCAGCGGGGACGTGAGCAAGGGCTAGCGAGATAGGCGCCCAGCGGCCTCAGAAATCAGTGCTTTTTTGGGGTTTACGCAGCGCGATCCAGCCACGCGAGCACGGCCGGCATCACCACGACGGCCGCCACCAAGCACATCACTTCACCGAGCACGGCGACGACGCCGAACAGGAACAGCGCGCGGTTGTTGGCGAGTAAGAGTGAGCCGTAGCCGATGATGGTGGTCATCGAGCAGAGCGCGACGGCGCCGCCCGTGGAGCGCACCGCGCCGAAGACGTCCTTGTTTCCGGATTCGCGATAGCGCGCCATCACGTTGACGGAGTAGTCGACGCCGATCCCGAACGTGATTGGGAAGGCGATGAAGTTGCAGAAATTCACTTTGACGCCGAGCACCATGATCGCGGCGGTGAGCCAGAGCACGCCGGTCAAGAGCGAACCCGCGATCATCAAGGTGGGTCGGCTGAAGCGGAAGATCCCGGTCACGAGCAAGAGCACGCTGCCGAGCGCCACGACGGTGGCGAGCGGGCCGTCCCGAGCGATCGAGCTGATGATGTCGGCGGAGATCGGGATCGAACCCGCGGGTCGCGCGTCCTTGCCGCCGATGCGGCGCAGCTCACCGGTGATCAGGCCCAGGGCGTCACCATGCCAGGTGGCTTCACTCGGCTTTGGGTAGACGAGCACCGCGCGGTCCATGCGGCCGTCGCGTTCGCGCAAACCCATGGCGAGCGTGTGCGGCAGATCCTCGGGTTTGATCGGATGCAAGCTGTCGTCGGGTAGGTAGCGCTCGATGGCGTCGCGCTGGTCCGGGGTGAGCTCGGCGCGGATGCGCGGCGTGAGATCGCGGCGAATCGCGGCGATTTCCGCGAGTTTTTCCGGCTGCTGCGGGGGGATCACGTCGTCGCGATCGTCGACCTCGGCGATATAGGGAGCGAGCACCCCACTTTGTTGCGATGTCTTAAGATCGTCCGCCACGCGTTTCGTGACGTTGGGGTCGTCCGTGAGCATGACCAGCGGCGTGAGATAGCGGCCGAGCAGCTCGTCCATTCGGTGACCCCAGTACGCTTCGCCCGAGATGCGCGAGTCCGCGCGCCGCAACTTGGAGAAATCGTACTCGATGAAGGACGAGTCGAGGTGGCGAACCTTGGCCAATGACAGCAGCGTGGCGAGCGCAGCCGTCGAGAGCACGATTTTCGGGTGGCGCGCGACGAAGTGCGCGACCGGCGCCATAATCGAAAAATCTCGACGTGAGCGCTGGCTGCTGTCGTCGCGGTCGAGCCAGGCGATCAGCGACGGGCTGAGCAGGAACGCCAGGCCCCAGCAGCTCAGCATGCCGAGCGCGCCGATGATGCCGAACTGATGGAAGCCGCGGAATTGAGTGAGAATCAGCGAACCGTAGGCGGCGGATGCGGCGAGCGCCGCGACGATCGTACCGGGGCGCGCGCCCCACCAGGCGGTGACCAGCGCCTCCTCGACGGGCTGCGCGCGGCGGCGTTCCTCCACGTAGCGCGCGAGAAAGATGATGCCGCAGTTCACGCCGTTGCCGACGATCACGGAGCCGAGAAACGCCGTGTTCGAGTTCAGAGCGTGGACGTCGAACGGCGGCAACGTAGAGAGCCCAAACGCGTACAGCGCGGCGAGCAAGAGCGGCAGGAGTAACGCGAGCACGCTCTTCCCCCAGTGGTAAAAGGCGAGCACCACCGTCAATGTCAGGAGCGCGACCAGCGCGGACGACACGCTGAGATCGCTGACGAGCGCCGCGAGCTCCTCCACACCGATCGCGACGTCACCCGTGTAACCGATGCGCATGCCGGGCGCGTAGTGATCGGGCCCGCCGAGCTCCGCTAGATCGCTCTTGATTCGGTGCATCAGCGCGTTGCCGAGCTCCGAGCCGGTGCTGACCGAGGCGACCTCGATCAGCATCAGTGTCAGCTTGAGCTTGGCGTTCGAGAACCGGCCGTCTTTGAAGCGGTCGATCTGGTCGTTTTGGTATTTCTTCTGGAGGTCGCTGAAATCCAGCGGCTCGTCTGCCTCGTCTTCCAGGTTCAGATCGAGACTCTTCGAGACCTCGGCGTCGCGCTTGGCTTCCACGCGCTCGCGCACGGTCTTGAGATCGGCGAGCTCGACGTAGAGCGGCGCGTTCTGGCGCAGAAAATCGCGTTCCGTGAGCACGCCGGTCCGCACGTGCGTCACGAGGTTCGCGGGATACTTGCGGACGCGCGCGGCCAGATCATCGAGCATTTTCTCGCCGGCCGGCAGGTTTTGCTCCGAGCCGACGTCGACCAGCACGCCCAAGTAGGCGATGCCCGGCATGCGCGCGCGCAGCTCATCGAGCGCGATCACGCTTGGTGCTTGTCGCGGCAAGAGTTCCTCGATGTCGCTCTTGAGCCGCGCGTACAGCCCGACCGTGCGCACGAACGCCGGGATGGCCAACAGGACCGCGAGCGTCCACAGCAACGGTCCGCGCCGGATAGCCCAGCGCACGAAGGCGCGCAGACGGGGGCTCGCGGACGAACTCGAAGCGGAGAGCATCGAGGATCGACTCTAGTGTCCCGCGTCAGCGATGCCCAAGGGGAATTTCCGGACGAGCATCCCGATCAGTGGCTGTCACCGGTCTCCCGCCGCGCGCTGGGCGCCGAGCCGTAGCTGAGTCTGAGCGGAGCGAGCTCCCCCAGCTTGGAGCGAAAGGCACGACGAACGAGGGCGACGGTGAGCAGCGTGAGCACGCTGCCCGCTACGACGTCGCAGATCCAGTGGTGATCGAGATACACGGCCGAAAAGCACATCAACAGGTAGAAGCCGATCAGTGAAACGCGGCCCACCACGCGGTGCAACGAGAAACCCTCGATGACCATCAGCAGCGGATAGGCGACGTGAAGCGACGGGACGGCCCCAAACACGTCACTCGAGCGCCGATAGAAGTTCGCGAAATACGGAAAGCCGAGCCAGGTGTCGACGCGCGCGAGGTTCGGTCCCTCGTTGGCGGACGTGCTCAGGTCGACGTGGCAGCCGTAGCTGTGAAAGTACCAGGGCGGCGCCGCGGGGTAGAGGTGGTAGATGATGAAGCCCGTCAGATTCAACGCCAGGAAGCACCAGGTGAAGCGCAAGAGTCGAGGGTAGTCACGCCGATACAAGTAGAGCGCGTAGCCGATCACGACATAGATGAAAATGCCGTATGGGATGGCGCACAGCGCGTCGACCGCCGGCACCGCGTGGGCTTGCAGATAGTCGTGCACGGTACCACGCACGCCCCCGACGTCGACGCCGAACCAGCGCATTTCAATCGCGCGCAGATCGCAAACATGCACGCGCTCGGGCGACAGACCGAGGTCCTTCAGCCCGTGCATCGCGTCGTACAGCACGGCGACCAGGCCGATCGGCAAGATACCCAAAAACAGCCGCTTGGTACGCGCCGTGCCGTAGGCGAGCCCCGTCGCAACCAGCGCGACGAGTACTTCGTCCCAGCGCAGCGCGCGCTGTGCGGCGCGCACGACGACGATGGCCCAGAACGGGGCCAATACCAAAAGTCCGAAGCGCGGCCATAAACCGCGCACGTGCGTTACGAGCGAATTCATGGCGATTGAGGACGCGTGGCAAACACCCACACACGCTGTGCGGGGTAGGAAATGAGCAAGAACGCGAGAACCTTCGCGGGAGGCCAAGCGAGGCGCGCCGAGATACCCGCGACGTCAATCATGAGCCAGAGCGCGCCGCGCAGCGCGAGGAACGTCAGACCGGAGACCAGCGCGTAGCGGGCGGCCTGGAGCCTGGCGTCGCCCGCGTGCCCTTGGAAGGTCCAGCGACGATTGATCGAAAAATTCGTGATGCCGCCAATGACCGCTCCGAACATGGCTACGATCGCATAGTGCTCGGGCAGGGCGAACAACAGCCCCTGGTAGGCCACGCCGTCGACGAGCGTCGCGAGCACGGAGGAAACGGCCGCTTTGCTGACCGTTCGCGGATTGACGATGTTGGACCAGGCGCTCATGCGCTCGACCTTACGAGGCGCGGGCTTGCGCGGTTTCCGTCAGGGCCTCGTCGAGCAGGCCGATCGCTTCGTCGGCCTCGAGCTCGCTCAGCACGAGCGGCGGGTTGATGCGCACGCGCGGCGCGTAGGCCATCGTGATCAGCCCGCGGCGCAGCGCGGCGTCGAATAGCCTGCGACAGGCTGCCGTCTGCCACGGCTCTTTGGTCGCCAGGTCGATCAAATCGAAGCCCAAGAACAAGCCTTCCCCGCGCACGTTCTGCACGACCGGGTGGCGCTCCGCGAGCTGCAAGAGGCCGGCTTTCAGGCGCGCACCGACCCGGCGCGAGCGCTCGATCAGACCCTCATCCGCCAGAATGCCGAGACTCGCGACGATCGCCGCCGCCGCCAGCGGATTGCCCCCGTAGCTCGACGAAGAGAAGCTCGGCTTCGACCACGGCTCTGCGCTGGCGATCTCGCCGCGCGTGGCGACCGCCGTGACCGGATAGCCGCCGCCCATGCCCTTACCGAGCGTCATGATGTCCGGCGTGACGGCCGAGTAGTCGCTGCCGAAGGGCCGCCCCGTGCGGCCGAAGCCGGTGATCATTTCGTCCGCGATCAAGAGCGCGCCGTGTTCGCGCGCAACCTCCGCGATCGCCGGCAGCCAATCCGGCGGGGGGATCACGTTGCCTGCGGTGCCCTGCATCGGCTCGACGAGTACCGCGGCCAGGCGCAGGGTGGTCTCACGCTTGAGCTTTTCGCGCGCAAAGTCGACGCACAAGAGCCCGCACGACGGGTGCTTCAACTTGAAGGGACACCGTGCGCAGTCGGCGTACGGCGTGAGCGCGGCGCCGGGCGAAAGCGGGCCAAGGCCGTGCTTGAAGTCGCTGCCCATCTGCGCGAGAGCGCCGCTGGTTTTGCCGTGAAAGCCGCCCCAAAACGAGAGCACCTCGAATTTTCCCGTGTGCGCGCGCGCCAGGCGGAGCGCGCTCTCCACCGCCTCCGAGCCGCCGGAAAAGAGCTGCACTTTGTCGAGCGTTGCCGGCAGGAGTCGGCGCAGGCTCGCGAACGCTTGGCGTCGCACGCTGGTCGTGAAGGAGCCGACGTGCACGCGGGCGAGCTGCTGCGACAGCTCGGCGACATAGCGCGGATGCGCGTAGCCGAGCGCGGCTACCGAGATGCCCGCCACCAGATCCAGATAGCGATTGCCGTCGACGTCCGTGAGCTCGCTGCCCAGGCCCGAGTCGATCGCGATGCCGGCGTATTCCCAGATGGCTTGGGTGCCCGGCGCCAGCGTGGTCGCTTCTTCTTGGCGCAGCGCACGGGATTTGGGTCCGGGCACGTCGCTGATGACGCGCAGGCGACGCGGCGTCGGCGCGTTCACGTCGAAGACCCGGGACCGCGCCCCTGCGCGACCAGCTCCGCGCGCGCGCTGCGCGTCAAAAGGACGGCGGCGAGATGCGACATGAAGCCGACGACCGCCACCGAAAGCAGCGTGAGCGGCGCAGCGAACGGCACGCGAGGCAGCGCAACGAGCGGGCCGATCAAGAGACCCCCAGATAGATACGCGATTCGCTCGTGGCGGCGCATCAGACCGCCGCGCAGCTTGAGCCCGAGAGATTCGGCCTTTGAGCGCACATAGCTCACCAGCATGGAGCCCACGAGCGCCGAGCCGACCAAGAGCAACGCCGTCACCGACTCCCGGTAAAATACCAGCAGCCCGATCAACGGCGCGCCGTCCGCGTAGCGATCGACGATGGCGTCGAGCACCTCACCGGAGTCCGAGGCCAGACCTTGCTCGCGCGCGACTACGCCGTCGAGCACGTCGAACATCGCGCCGGCGAGCAGCAGCACCCCGGCCCAGCTCAGGTGACCAAGCGCGGCGGCCGGCAGCGACGCGAGCGAGATGAAAAGCGAGATGAGCGTGAGCGCGTCGGGTGAGATGCCGATGCGCGCGACGCTGCGGCCGAGGCCCGTCAGCACCCAGTGGAACGCCTCAATCAAGAAACGGCCGAATAGGGCCGAGCTCGTCTGATGCGCGACGCGGTCGTTGAGCGGCCGACCATAGGCGAGCACGCGCACGCCGTACGCCGACAGCACCAAAAACGGCATGGCCAGCAGCACCAGCAGCGATACTTTGGCCTCGATCTCGGTGGCGTTCATGACGCTTACTCGGCGGCGAACGGACCGAACGAGGAGTGCAGCTCTCGGCTCTGCGCGCGTTCGATCGGCTGTTCCCGCGAGGACTGCTGGGACGACTGATACGCGGCCGCGATGGTCTTGATGCACATGATCGCGTCGCGCGCGTCGGGCCCCACGAAGTCGTCCATCTCGATCGCTTGCTTGAATTTGTCGAGCAAACTGCCGAACCACTCTTTGTGGCTGGCGTCCATCCAATGCGAGGGCACCGATTGTACACCCGCCCGCAAGGCGAGATCGGGTCGCTTGATTCGCACGTCATCTGGGATCACGAGTTCGACGCGGTCGTCTTCGACCGTGATCGCGCCGAGGTCGCCGTGGATCGAGTACATCACGCGCCGGGCACCGGCGGTCCAGCTGAGCTGCGCGGTGGCGATGCCGTTTGGAAAAGTGAGCGTGCAGCTCAGGTTGTCCTCGGTGTCGAACGCGCCGAACGTCATGGCTTTGGCGCTCACGGTCAGCGGGTGAGAGCCGAGCCACTCGAACGCGAGGTACAGCGTGTGGCTACCGTGATCCATCGCGATGCCGCCGCCCGAGTAACGCTTTTCGCGACGCCAATCCGGTCGCCATTCACTCACGCCGCGCGCGTGCGTGGTGCGAAAGGTCTGCAAGGAAACGAGCTTGACGTGGCCCACGCTGCCGCTCTCGAGCAGCGAGCGCACCGTCTTGATTACCGGAGCATGCTTGTAGTTGTGACCCGGAAAGAACACACGCCGCGCGCGCAACGCGTGATCGGCCATGCTGACCGCGTCCTCCGGCGTGGTCGCGATCGGCTTTTCGCAAAGCACGTGTAGCCCCCGATCGAAGGCCGCGTTGGCGATCTCGGCGTGAGCGTACGGGGGGGTGGTGATGTCCAAAACATCGAGCCGCCCGGCCTCGCGGCTGAGGAGCTCTTGGTGCGAGGCGTAGATGCGCGCAGCGGGGAAGGCTGCGGCCGCCGCCGCGCGACGCGCCTCACAGATGTCGGCGATGGCGACCACTTCGAAGTCGCCTTGTTCGGCCGCGCGAGTCGCGTAAACCGGGCCGTGCCCCTTGCTGGCTATGAAACCGTATCCCACGAGCCCGCATCTCAAAGCCTTGCGCACCTTGTAATTTCCTTCCTAAAACGAAAACGCGGGCCAGGTCTCACCCGCGGCTGCAGAGGGACGTCATGTTACTGGCAGAATCGAGAGCAGCTCAGGGCATAGGTAGGACCAGGTAAGACCCTGTCAAGGCACGCCACAGCCATGAAGATTCTCTCAGACCATTCAGATTGCAGTGGTACGAGAACTCCGAACCTCGTCCGTTCCTGACCGTAAAGAAGCGTAAAGGCCACGTCAATAAAGGCAACAGCCCGTTGCGGTCGAGATTCCTCGTCCTATAACCAATCTTCTCCGAGGCTCCATTTCATGACTACTGCTGCCGAAGTGTCTCCTACTCCCGCGAATCCCGTTCCTATCCCACAAGCCGAAACGACCAGCGCTGCGCGTCCCAAGCGAGGCACGATCATCGCCGCGGTCGTTGGCGTCGCTGCGCTGATCGCCGGCGCCATCTACGTGTCGCGGCTCGGTATCGAGAGCACCGACAACGCGCAGGTGGACGCGGAGGTCGTGTCGGTACCGGCGCGCGTCGGCGGCGTCGTCGAGAAGGTGTTGTTCGTCGAGAATCAGCACGTGAAAGCCGGCGACGAGCTGGCTGAGCTCGACGACGCACCGGCCAAGGCCAAGTTGGCGGAGGCCGAAGCGCAGTTGCTCGCCGCCGAGGCATCTGCGGAGGCCGCGGACGCCACGACGCAGGTCACGCAGACCAGCGCCAGCGGCGAGAAGTCGGCCGCAGACGCGTCGCTCGTATCGGCAGCCGTCGGCGCGCTGTCCACATCTGACCAGATCAATCAAGGCGCCGCCGAGCTCGCGTCTTCGCAGCAGACGCTCGCGCAGGCGCAGATCGATCGCGATCGCGCTCAGAAGTTGCTCGACTCGGGAGCCATTTCGAAGGCCGAGTTCGATCGCGCGGACACGCAGCTCAAGGTCGCTACCGCCAACTCCGACGCCTTGAAGGCCCGGCTGACGAGCTTGAAATCGGCTGCCGCGCAGGCTCAGAGCCGCGTGGTGGAAGCGAAAGCCCGCGCCAAAGTTTCCAGCGACGTCGACACGCAGATCAAGCTCGCGGCGGCGCGCGCGAAATCGGCGCACGCGCAAGTCGATACGGCGCGGGCCGCGCGCGATCTCGCGGCACTGGACCTTTCGTACACGAAGATCCTCGCGCCGAGCGACGGCGTGGTCTCGAAGAAGAGCATCGTGGTCGGACAAATGCTCGGGCTCGGCCAGGGCATCGCGCAGCTCGTCACGGACAAGTTGTGGGTCGTCGGCAACTTCAAGGAGACGCAGCTGGCCAAGATGCGGGTCGGTCAGCCCGCGCACTTCGAGGTCGACGCCTTCCCGGGCACGACCATTCAGGGCGACGTGGAGAGTCTGTCGGGAGCAACGGGCTCGCGCTTCACGCTGCTGCCGCCCGACAACGCGACCGGCAATTTCACCAAAGTGGTGCAGCGCGTGCCGGTGCGCATTCACGTGCGCGACCTGCCGGCCGGCATTGCCCTCCGTCCCGGCATGAGCGTCGAGCTCAGCGTGGACACTCGGAAATAGCCGTCGTGTCCCAGGCCACGCTGTCCTTGCCTGCGCCCGACGCGGCGCCGGCCGTCAACAAGTGGGCCGTCGCGGTGGCGGTCGCGCTCGGCGCATTGCTCGAGATCGTCGACACCAGCATCGTCAATGTGGCGCTGACCGATTTGCAGACCACGCTCGGCGCGACGCTCAGCGAGGTGAGCTGGGTGGTATCGGGCTACGCCGTCGCAAACGTGATCGTGCTGCCGCTCACGGCCTGGCTCGGTGACCGCTTCGGAAAAAAGACGTATTTCATCTTCTCGCTGATAGGCTTCACGTTCGCCTCCGTGCTGTGCGGCATGGCCACTTCGCTGACCATGCTGGTGATCGCGCGCATCCTGCAGGGCTTGATGGGCGGCGGCCTGTTGGCCAAGGCGCAGGCGATCCTGTTCGAGACATTCCCGCGTGAAGAGCAGGCGATGGCGCAAGCGTTCTTCGGCGTGATCGTGATCTCGGGCCCCGCGATAGGCCCCACGCTCGGCGGCTATTTGGTGACGAACGTCGGCTGGCGCTGGATCTTCTTCGTCAACGTACCGATCGGAATTTTCGCGGTGATGATGTGCATCGCGGCGCTGCCCACGGACAGCGTCAAGAAGCTCACTTCGCGAGTCGATTGGTGGTCGTTGCTCCTGCTCGCCGTCGGCCTCGGTAGCCTGCAAACGCTGCTCGAGGAGGGCAATTCCGAGGATTGGTTCGAGTCTCGACTGATCGTGGCGCTGTTCGTGTCGGCGATCGTGGCGCTCGTGCTGTTCGTTCGCCGCCAGATGAAGACCGACATTCCGGTCGTGGATCTGCGGGTGCTGCGCTATCGCACGCTCTGGGCCGGCAGCATCCTGAGCGTGATCTTGGGCATGGCGTTGTACGGCGCGCTCTTCGCGGTCCCGATCTTCGCGCAGCTGATCATGGGCTACACGTCGCAAGAGACGGGTTTGTTGCTCTTGCCGAGCGCGCTCGCCTCCGCCGTGACCATGATCGTGGCCGGTAAACTCCTGCGCACGCTCGACCCGCGCATTGGCCTGCTGTTCGGCTCGTGTACGCTGATTTTCGCGGTCTACAGCCTGAGCTCGCTCAGCGCGCAGACCGGTGTCGACGACTTGTTCTGGCCCTTGATCATTCGCGCCGTCGGGACCGTGTGCATGTTCTTGCCGCTCAACATGGCCACGCTCGGCCCGATCCCCAAAAAGGACATCTCGGCCGCTACGGGTTTCTTCAACCTCACGCGCCAGCTGGGCGGCAGCGTGGGCGTCGCGCTGCTCACGCTCTTGCTCACGCACCGCCAGGCGTTTCACCGGAGCGTGCTCGTCGAGAAGCTGACGCTGTCCGACCCGAATATGCTCGAGCGTTTGAACCAACTGACCGCGGCGTTCGTCGCCAAGGGCGCCGTGCTGAACGAAGCCCGCATGCGAGCGCTGGCCGTGCTCGACGCCACCGTCAATCGCGAAGCCGCCGTGATGTCGTTCTCCGATACGTTCTGGGCGACGGCCGTGCTGATTATGGTGTTTCTGCCGTTGATCGCGCTGCTCGACAAGCCGGCTAAGGGCGTCCAGGTCGAGGCTCATTAGCGTGAAGTTGATGAGGCTCCCGGTATCCCTCCTCACTTGCTGATACTCGGCTCCGACATGCGCGGCTGTCCGCGGCGTTTGCGCACGTTGATCTGCCAGAAGAGGATCGCGGGTAAGAGGAGCACGGCAGCCGAGAGCGTGGTCATTTCACCCACGGCGGCGGCTAGGCCGAAGCTGCGGACGGCGCGGTTGATCGAGAAGGTGAGCGCGAGGTAGCCGAGCGTCGTGGTGGCCGAGCAGAGCACGACGGCGCCGCCCGTTTCGACTAGCGCGGGCGCCAGATCCACGTCTTTCGTGAGGTCGCGGCGCTTCATGATGTTCAGCGCGTAGTCCGCGCCGACGCCCATGCTGATCGGCAGCGCGACGAAGTTCAAAAAGTTGAGCTTGATGCCGCGGAGGGCGAGGAATGCGACCAACCACGACACCCCGATCAAGAGCGCCGCCAATGCGAGCACGCCCGAGCGGCGCGCGCCGAACGCCCCGGCGATGACCAAGATCGTGCCGACCAGGCTCCAGAAGATCGCCTTGGGCGCGTCCTGCTGCACGGCGATCAGCATGTCGGCGTAGATCACCTGATCCCCGGAGCCGTAGATCACGTCCCCGTTCGGCAAGCGCACCTCGCGGAATGCGTCCGCCCACTGCTCCAGGTAATGAGCGTCATAGATGCTCCGGCCCGTGGTGGGGACGATGAACACGATGCGCCCGCGCGTGCCGTCCCGCTCGACGAAGGGACGCACGATCCCGAGCGGTAAATCGTCGATGCCGAGCGGCGCGAGCTTCTGCGGAATGTACTCGTTGACGCTTTTGTAGTCCTCGTCCGTCACGAAATGCCGGCGATGTCCGCGCTCCACCCGGTCGCGAATTTCCGCCAGTAACGCCAGCTTTTCTTGCTGATCTTTCGGGAGCAGATCGAAGATCGTGACCACTTTGTCGAAGGGCTTGCTGCCTGCCGGCGCTGCATCGCGCCGCCTGGTGAGCTCCTTGACCAGCGGGTCTACTTGATCCAAACGGTTGACGACGATCGCGAGGCCGTCTTGGCCCGTACGACCGACGACTTCGTCCACGCGCGTCGCCAGAATGCTCGCGGAGGTCTGCCCCCCGGTGTTGGCGTTGGAGATGTTGCGCATGTCGTACTCCATCGGATCGCCTTCGAAGTAGCGAGCCGAGACGACAATAGTCACCGCGCCGAGCGCGAGGCCAAGCACCGTCAAGGCGCGCGGGGCGCGCTTGGCGGCCCACACGAAGGGCTGGCCGTAGACGCCGCGCAGACGATCACGCCACCTGCCTTCACCGCGGAACATCGGGCTGTAGCGCTCGGTCAACACCAACACGGCCGGCAGCAAGATGTAGGTGGCGAACCAACAGAGGAGCATGCCGATGCTGCCGATCAGCCCGAAATGCTTGAAGCCGCGGAAGTTCGTGACAGCGAGCGAGCCGTAAGCGGCCATGGCTGCCACGGCGACGGCGAGCGTCGCGGCGCACGTGCCGCGATGCGCGGCGAGCACCGCCTCCGGCGGGGTCTTGCGCTCGTCGCGACGCGCTTCGATGTAGCGCGCCATGTAGATGATGCCGAAGTTGATGCCGTTGCCGGCGATGATGCTGACCAAGAAACCGGTCGCGAGATTCAGGTAGCCGACCGTCAAGCGCGCCACGGCGAACGACCAGACGCAGCCGACCAAGATGGTGACGCCCATGCAGAGCAGCACGCGAAAGCGCAGAAAGAACAGAAACACCACGCCGAGGATCATGCCGACCCCGAGCCGGCCGACTTGGGTCAAATCCTTGGTCACGACGCGGTGCTGCTCGGCGCTCGTGATCAGGTTGCCCGTGAACCCCACGGTCAGCGCGGGATCCCACTGTTGCGGATTGATCTGCCGAATCAAGGCTTCGATCTCGGCCTCGAGCTCGAACGCCTTCGGGTTCATGCCGCCGAGCTTGGTGCGCACCATGATCGCGCCCAGCATGTGGCCGCGCGATTTTCCGATGTAGTAGCCGTCGGTGCCGGGCTGCTTCTGTTCCGCCTCGTCGATCTTGGTTTGAAAGCGTTCACCCAGGGATTTGCCGTCGATCCGCGGCGGCGCTTCGTCTTCGTCCAGCGCCATGCCGGCCTGTTTTTGAACCTCGTAGTCGTAGCGCTCGAGGACATCGTCGTGGATCTTCTGAATGTCGGTCAGATCCGCATACAGGTGCTTGTGCGCGCGAAAGAACTCGCGCACCTCGCGCGTGCCGTCATCGACCGAGCTGACGACGTTCGGATCGAGCTGGCGGATGCGAGGCGCGAGCTCGTCCACGAAGTGCTTGAGCGCGTCGACGTTTTCGCTCTCGGCCACTACGGTCAGCGTGGAGGACGAGGTCAAATGCTCGCTCAAGCGCCGCATCTCGATCACGCTGCGCTTGTTGTCCGGCAAGAGCTCGGAGAAAGCCGAATGCACCGAGAGGTGCGAGGTCAGGATCCCCGTCGGGATCAGCGTGACCAATACGAAGGCCACGACCCACCACGGCCGGGTATGCTGTAGCTTGCCCAAACGGACCAACAAAGATTCGAGTCGCCCACTACGCATCGGGCCGGCACGCTAACACGGACCGAGCGGCGAGCAGCCCGAATCCGGGCAAAAACTGCGGCTAACGCAGGCCCGGATCTTTGGCGAGCTTGCGCTGCAACGAGCGGCGATGTAGCCCGAGCAGCCGGGCCGCCGCCGTGACGTTCCCAGCGCAGTCGGCGAGCACACGTTGGATGTGCTCCCACTCCACGCGCGCCAAGCTCGGCACGGACGCGTCCGTCGTCGCGGCGCTCGCTTGCCCGGTCATCGCGGCCAGGATCTGATCGATGTCGACGGGCTTGGTCAGGTAGTGCGTCGCGCCGAGGCGAATGGCCTCCACCGCGGTCGCGATGCTGCCGTAGCCGGTCAGGACGACGATGCGCGTGCCGACGTCGATCGCGCGCAGCTCGCGCACGAGATCGAGTCCGCTCGCGCCGGGCATGCGCAGATCGACGAGCGCGAACTCGGGACTCTCACGCTTGGCCAAGCTCAACGCTTGCTCGGCGTTCGGAGCAGAATAGACCTCGAATTGTCGCTCGGCGAACGCGCGCGCGAGCCGTCCGCGAAATACTTCGTCGTCATCGACGATCAGGATCGAGTGCGCGTGGTCGGTCATGCGCTGCCCTCGTGCACGACGTCGCGCGGCAACGTCAGGCGCACGACCGTACCGACGCCGTCGGGCCGCGCGCAGAGCTCGAGCTCCCCGCCGAGCTTCTCCGCAAACTCGCGCGCCAAAAAGACGCCGAGGCCCAGACCCTGACCGGGAGGCTTGGTCGTGAAGAACGGCTCACCAATACGCGCCCTGACTTGCTCCGAGATGCCGACCCCGCGATCCAGGATCTCGAACGCTGCGCGGCGCTCTTCAATCCGCGACACGACGCGGATCGGCTCCGTGCAGCCCACCTCCGCGTGAGCGTCGGCCGCGTTCTTGACCAAGCTCGTCAATACTTGCACCAGCAGCCGCTCCGGCACCAAGAGCTCTCGCTCCGTGTCGCGGCTGTCGAAGCGGACCTGAGCGCGCATCGCGCCGAGCGCTTCCGACAGCCGCTGCTCGACGTGGCGCACGGCGACCGTGCCCGGCATTTCCCCCGTGCCCTCCCCCGCGCGTCCAGCCATTTGCAGCAAGATATCGCGACAGCGCTCGACCTCCTGACGGATCAAGCGCGCGTCGCTGACGGAGCTCGCGTCCGATCGCTCGAGCCGATACTCGAGCTCCTTGGCTACCAGCGCGATCGTCGCGAGCGGCGTACCAAGTTCGTGCGCGGCGCCCGCGGCCAGCGTGCTGAGCGAGGCCAGCCGTTCCGTGCGCGCCACCGAGGCTTGCAGCTCGAGCAGCTCGCGTTCGCGCGCGCGCAGCGCGTTCGCGACGCGCGACACGAAATGCGCCACGAAGCCGGCCGCTAGCGTGTACGCGAACCACATCCCCTGCAGATGGAGAGGCGAGGCCATGTGCTGCATGTGACGCGCGTGCGCGTCGATCGCGTGTGAGGGCAGCAAGAACAAAGAACCGAACGCCAATGAAGACAGCGCCGCCAAGAGCCACGTGCGCCACGAATCCAGCAAGAGCGCCGCCAGCGCCACGTGCACCAGATAAAACACGCTGAAGGGATTCGAAGGCCCGCCGGCGGCCAGCAACAATCCTGTCAAAGTCGCGATATCCAAGACCAAGACCGCCATCGACGCGCGCGACGACGGCTCGTGTCGCTCGAGCCAGCGCGCGACGACCAGATTGCTCGCGGCCGTCAACGCGATCAACGCGAGCACCGTCAAGAGCGGCAGCGAGACTTGCAGCGCGACGACAGCCAGTGCCGTAATCGCGAGCTGACCGAACACCGCCATCCAGCGCAAACGAACGAGCCAACCGAGCCCGATCTTCGGCGCGGTCGCGAGCGGACTCGTCTTAGGGGCTGCCACGGCGCGAGTTTAACATCGCGGGCGATTAAGAACCACGTAGTCGCCCGTGCCGGTAAGCGAATGCAAGGGTCCGGTGTAAGCACTCGGATTGGCGAGTCGTCAGGTCGGCAGGGGCGATGGTTCGTCGGATTTCTTGCGGCGTTCCGTGAACTGGCGGAACGCCTCCTCGAACACGAAGAGGTACTCAACGATTGCCTTGGTGAACTCCAAGGCGTCTTCTGCATCTTGTCGACTGATCACTGTGTCGACGTCATGAGCTGCGTTGTTTCCTAGGGCCCGCAGAACATCGTTCGCCCACTGATGAATCTTCTTGTCGATGATTCCTTCCTTGTTCAAGCTGTCGAGCTTACGGACAAGATTCCCGCCCTCCGCACCAAAGTGGTCACAGATCCCTTCCAATGTGCGGCGGCACATGATGGCCGCAGCGGTGGGTCCTGAGGCGTCCCGGTAGACACGACGGGCTTCAAGGTAACTGTTGGCGATGTTTTCCGGGACGGAAGGATCCATGGCTTGTGGGTCGCCCGGGTAAATGACAACCGGGAACTCCCAGCTCACGTAGGATTCACCAACGTATTTGTCGAACTCGTCCATCCCGTTTTGTTTCACGACGAACGGTCGACTGCATTCTGGGCATGCTAGGAGAGTATGCCGCACGTGCTCAGGGCTGTACTCTTCAGGGCGGAAATCGTAGTGCCCGTGCGGCTTACCAGTGACGTGCCGATCGCATGCTGGGCATCGAACGACAATGTTTTCCTCGCGTCCCATGGCCCCCGTCCCTTCACTTCACGAAATACTTCGTGCCGCGCTTCTGGCCCGCCGTCTTGATCGACTTCGAATCCCAAAGCTTGAGCACGGGCAACGCGAGATCCTTCGTGGAGATCCTGGTTTCCTTGGTGAGCGATTCGATGTTCAACACGAATGCAACAGCGGCTACGGATGCGATGGCTTGGCGGAGGTTAGGACGGATTTGGAACCTGGGTGTCGATCTTACTCATAAAATCTATTGTCGAACGAATGGTGGTGGCAACTCGGCTCCGGGTTCACATTTGATCAGCGCCTGCACTTGGGGTGCGGGCGCTGGCTTGGGCGCGAACATGTTTTGCTCGGCGAACACCGCTAGGCCAGCCGAGTCAACCGCCTGACAATTGGGCGCACTATGGATCGGATCCGGGCCCGGAGTCGAACAATTACCACTACTGGTATTCAGGCGAACACAGTGCAGGAGACGCGCCTCAGCAGATGTTTCCGCTTCGGTCCGCTTGGGCAGTTGGCGGGACTCACTACAGTAGCCTCGGGCTCTGGACGGGGTCGGACACCACACAGATGCAGACGAACGTTGAGGGCTGTCATGGCACGTCCGGATCTGGCAACTTCGCTAGCGGAGCTAACCCGCCAGCTTTACTCGGACCAACCATTTACGGCGGTTCAAATTGGAATGGCCTGGAGTGTGACAACCAGTTCGGCATTCAAGGCGCGGCGCCGAACACGCAGCTAACATATACCAGACAATCAATCACGGTTGGATGGCAGGCCCTGTCGTACGTAACGGCCGACCGCGGCTGATGGCTCGCATGCTGCGAGGGTTAAACTCGTACCGTTGCGCAGGTAGATGATACACTCGGCTCGGCGGCGGGCTGTTGTAACCGGACGCCGTGCGGGCATTTGGGGGCGGACGGGGCCCGTTGCGTTGCTCAAGGAGCTCCTGCGGGCTACACTCTTGCCGGGAGCAAGAGGCAAGAAATGTTGAGGCTTGAGTTTCTCGGTGTGTTCCTATCAGCGCTCGCGCTTGGCGCATGCAGCGGCCGTTCGGCGTCTGATCAACTTGGCGTGCCAATGGCGCCTGGTGGGGCGGGGGGAGCGGGCGGAACCAGCGGGCAGGGAGGGCTGGATCTAACCGTCGGTGGGATGACGAGCGTGGGCATGCAGCAGGTTCCACCCGACACTCGCCCTTCTCCGCCACCATGGACGCCCGACGTACCCCTAGGCCAGCCAGGATGGCAAAATAGCACTCAGCCCTTTTGCGACACTCATATTGGAAACGACTATGGCGATAACGTGTGGGCGGATACGCGCGGAGTTTTCGCTTCGGTCTCGGCTACGTGCGGAGTCACAGCCGCGGGCGGGGGTGTGCCGTGCGACGATAGCTTCGGGCATAGTGGGCTTCAGTTTAACGACGGTACGGGTTGGCAGCTGCTCTACGGGGGGAGCATTTATTCATTCACGGGATTTCCGGCAGGACCGCTCGTCCTCTATGATGTCCCACAATATGGTTCGCTCTCGTTCTTGGACGGCACCACGCTCACACAAGAACCCAACTTCGGAAGCTCCGTCAAGGTGGATGGCTTCGCGGTAGCCAGCGATCACGCCTTCTTCATCGCTGTCGACTACAGCGCGAGCACAACAAATGTATACGAATACTTGAGCGGATCGTGGAGCTCGATTGGGCAGGTCGACTCCATCATATTCAGCATGTGGGCAAGTCTAGATCGGATCGTTCTCGCCGGACAGAGCGCAGTCTATGTGCGCCAGGGCGCCTCCGATTTCGTTCCAATTGCAGGAGCACCAGCTGGCGACTACGCGAAGGTGTGGGGCTTTGGGAGCGCTGAAATTTGGGCAGGGAACCACGCTGGGCAGTTGGTTCACTACGATGGGACTGCTTGGAGCGCGATGCAGGCCTCCCAAAATGGGTCGGGCGTCACGCAACTCTGGGGCATCGACGGTCAGCTCTACTTTGCAACGCTTGGTGAGTTCGGTCGCTGGAACGGTACCGCCCTGGCCTTGTTGACAAGCCACTTGTATGTGACATCCATTTGGGGGCGTTCCAATAGCGAGGTGTTCTTAACGGTTCAGGATCCGACCTTTGCACAATATAAGTGCGGTGAAAGCTTCGTGCTTTGGTTCGACGGCAGTCAGTTTCATCAGTTCTGATTCGTCCGACTGCTTATCGCGTGCGTATAGTGCCGAGCTCAACCGGCACATCGGAGATGCGGACGCCTAGCCG
>DASXKQ010000041.1:0-2216 GCA_036496745.1 Polyangiaceae bacterium | reverse complement strand
CTTGGTCGCAGCCGAAGCCGGCCCAAGCTTCGAGCGTGAGCCCAATATAATTGCCGGCAAATACGATCGGAAATGAGACCACATCGTCCTGCAAGCAATCGGCGCGGTTGATGTACGTGAGCGGCATCGAGGGGCGGGTGCCCACGTCCGAGTGCACGATGCCTGCCGTCTCCACGGTGATGGTCGTGACCTGCGCCGTCGCCCGATGAGCCGCGGCCAGCACGACGAGCGCGGCAGCAGCGCAGGCAAACAAGCGAGTAATGAACGGCTTCATGGGGATCCCCTTCGAAGAACCCGAGTCTGCCAGAGGGCCGACGAAAATGACACGGGCGTCCACGATTTAGCGCTCTTCCGCGACCTTCGCCATCACCAAGCGCCAGTAGCGCTCCGCGTCCGGGCCGAGCCGCTCGAAGGCGTTCGCCATTTTTTTGCGCTGCGCGCCGCTCAGCGCGCGCTCGAGCTGCTCTCCCTCGAGCGTCAGCCGTAGCAGTCGTTGACGTCGATCGTCGTGGGCGGTTCGACTCTCGACGAGTCCCATCTCGACCAACTGACGGAGCGGCGCGTTGAGCGCTTGCTTGGTCACCGCGAGAATCGAGAGCAGCGCACTGACCGTCAAGTTTGGGTTACGCGCCACGAAATACAAAATGCGGTGGTGCACGCGCGCCAGTCCGCGCGCCGCGAGCACCTTGTCCGGCTTGGCCGTGAACGCGCGGAACGCGAAATGAAAGAGCTCGAGCGTCTCGTTGAGTTGGGCTTCGCGCTTTGAGTCAACCATCTTGACGTTCCTGCCGAGATGAGTCAATATACCTGACCTAGGTCGACCCCGGCGGATGGCGATGAATAGGCCTGTTTTTTCGGAGAGAATCGCGCGACTGCGGCCCTCGGTCGTGCGCGAGATCTTGGCCGTGGCGCAGGCGCCTGGCGTGATTTCCTTTGCTGGCGGCCTGCCCGCGCCGGAGTGGTTGCCGGCTTTGAGCGGCCTTGCCGTTCCGACCTCACTCGGACAATACGGCCCGACGCCGGGCGAGCCGGACCTCAGGCGCGCGCTCTCTGCGTACCTCGCGCAGCTCGGACTCGAGTGTCCGAGCGAGCGAATCCTGATCCTGTCCGGCTCGCAGCAGGGCATCGATCTGGTGGCGAAGCTGTTTGTGGATCTCGGCTCGCGCGTCGTCAGTGAGAGCCCGACGTATCTGGCGGCGCTGCAGGTGTTCGACCTGTTTGGTGCCAGCGTGCGCGGTGTGCCGTTCGACGGCGACGGGCCGTCACTCGCGTCGTTCGAGCGCGAAATCTCGGCGCCCGACACGCGGCTTTGCTATCTGAATCCGACCTTCCAAAACCCGACGGGCAGACTGTACGATAGCGCGCAGCGCGCTCGCGTCGCCAGCATCTTGGATCGCGCGAAGGTGCCGCTGTTCGAGGACGATCCATATCGAGAACTCGCCTTCGATGCGCCCGCGCCGGCGCCGATCGTGAGCGGGCTCAGGAGCGCGCCCTGGGTCTACCAAAGCAGCTTCTCGAAAATGTTCATGCCCGGGATGCGTCTTGGATTTTTGGCCTGCTCGGCGGACCTGTGGGAGCCGCTCGAGCGCCTGAAACAAGCAGCTGATCTGCATGCCAATCGCGTGAGCCAATGGCTCGCGCTCTCGCTGCTCGAGGCGCCGGATGCTAGAGCGCGCCTGAACGCGCTGCGCGCCTCTTACCGGCAAAAGCGCGATGTATTCGCGAGCGCGCTCGAGCGCGAGTTGTCGGACCTCGCGGAGTGGCAACTACCGAGTGGTGGGTTGTTCTTTTGGTTGCGCCTGAAGGAGCCGCGTTCGCTGCTGCCGCTATTGCCGCGCGCTATCGAACGCGGCGTGGCCTTCGTGCCGGGGGAGGCTTTTTTCCCAGGCGTACCCGTGCCAGGCTACTTGCGTTTGAATTTCAGTAACGCAAGCTCGTCGGAGGTGACTCTAGGGCTGGCTCGGCTGAGCGCGCTGCTTCGCGAGTGAGTCGGCAGCGGGAGCCGTGGTCGTCGACGCCTTGGGCAGCGCGACGGCGCCATCCGCGGGCGCGATGCGCGAGCCGCAGTGGCGCGCGTAGAGACGCGTGAATTCCGCACCGAGCAACAGGATCTGCGCAGAATAGTAGACCCAGATCACGAGCGCGATGATCGAACCGGCCGCGCCGTACACGGAAGAAACGCCCGCGTGTCCGAGGTAGAGCCCCAGCAAGAACTT
>DASXKQ010000040.1:0-49628 GCA_036496745.1 Polyangiaceae bacterium | reverse complement strand
TGGATCGTTACTTGACCGATCACGGAACCGGACGTTTGAAAGGCGATGCCGCGCTCGTACTCGTCGGTTCCGAGCGGCGTCGCGTTCATGTTGTCCGGGTTTTGACAGTTGATGTAAGTCGTCGGCGACTTGAAGCACAGGTTGAAGTTCACGGTCTTCGGCCAATCGGGATAGATGTCGCAGTCCGTGTGGCCCGCAACGGTGCCACCCTTGAACGTTGCTGTGCCCATGTACGTCACGACGCAGCCGCTCTGCGCCATCGCTTGATAGGCGGCTTGCGCTTCACCGTCGAGGTTCACGCTCAAGGCGGTCGCGCTGGCGGGAATGGTGTCGAATCCGAAGGCGTAGCGTGTGCCGTCGGTAGCGAATGGCGCGCCGCCGTTCTTGTTCTGATTGGAGAGCGCGGCGATCGGCACGGCTTGTTCGCCTGGCCCGCCCTTGCCCGGCAAGTAGCTTGGATCGCTGTGGCTCAGATCGACCGCCCAAGGGCCGTCGACTTGGGCGACGAGCTTTCCGGTTTGTGACTGGTCGCCGGCGGACATATCTGGGTTTTCGGAGAGCTTGACGTGATCGATCGTGACCAGCAGGTGCGTAAAGTCGATCTGCCAGCCGTCGACGAACGCCGCGCCCATGGGGTCAGCGGGTGGAAACGCATAGCCCGTGAGCGCGAGTACTTCGCCGGAGGCGGCGAACAAGATACCGCTCGGGCCCGGATCGGTCGGCGGCACGAATGTACCCATACCCGGGCTGCCGCTGGAGCCGGCGCTTCCGCTTGCTCCGTTGCTCGCACTGGCACCGGCGCTTCCGTTGGTCGAGTTGTTGTCGCTCGAGCAAGCCGCGACCAGCAAGGTCGCAGCGAGCATCGAGATCTTGGCGATGTTTCTGATCATGACGGGTTCCTTTATTTAGAGGTCGTTCGACCAAATGAATGTGTAAAGAGCGAGGGTCGTCGTCGCGGGATCCGCGGTGGAATGCAGATTTAGGTACAGGTTGCGATCGGCCTGCCCGTAGGAGGACGAGCCTGGGTCATCGCTGAACGCGAGGCAGCTGGCGGCTGAACCGCAGCCGGTCGTCGCCGGCGCGAGCGTGCCGAAATCGACGTTCACAAACAGCGCGCGCGGATCGACACGCAAGAGGAGCCCGCCGTGATCCTGCACACGCACGGCCGTGGGGATCGGCGAAACGATCCTTTGCTTGCAGATCGGCGCGGCGCCTGCTGCCGTGGTTCCTGCGGAGGCGCGGTTGCTGCTGATTGTGATCGTGCCGTGGAAAGGGAGCGTGACAGCGCCTTGATCGGCCGTGCCCGCGATAGTGAGGATTTTCGTAGCGTCGACCGGGCTATTGACGTCCGCGCCCGTGAGCCACACTTGGCCAACGATCGCTTGTAGCGTCGAGCCGTGCGCGAGCCCACCGAAACGCTGCAGCTCGCTGGAAAGAAGATCGACGTCGAGCCCGCTCGTGGCTTCGGCGACATACACGCCCGGCAGGTAGCAGGCCGTGACGCCGGCTCCGGCGACCGGTCGCGACTGATCCAGATAGATCGCGCCGACGTGGAGCGTCGCTTGAGTCAGTACGACGTGCCAGCCGTGGTCGTTCGTGAATGCGAGAGCAGTGCCCGCCCGCGCCTCGCTCGGACCCGCGGCGGCGGCAGGAAAATCGTGCAGCGATTCACCTGTCGTACCAGCACAACTCACCGCGGCGCTCAGAGCCAAACCGATCCAAAACGCGCGCGTCACACGCTCATGCAAGCCGCCGACGTTCAGGACGTCCGCGATAGGCAGTTTGGCGCACTCGGCGCGATGAATCTGCGCGAGCGAATCCATACGCCGGACCCGGCGCACAGTTATGGGAACCTTGAAAATGGCATTCATGTGCGATTCGCCTTCGCAAGCGAGTTCGAGGCTTCAGCGGGAGCAGAGCTGCCCGTGAAGCGCGACAGCGGCGAAAACGGGGCCGAGCCCGCTAACCTGCTGCGCCAATGTTTTCCAACGGTGGACTGCGCTCGCGTGCGCACGAGGCGCAAAGCCGCGCACAGGCCGCATTCCTAGGCAACTGCAAGGAACTGCGTACGAGCGCGCTCGTTTGCTCAGGTCGGAGGAGACTGCTTGGGCGCGTACGTCAAAGCAGGAGGTCGTTCGAACGCCTGCGCCGAGAGCGCTCTGAGCACCGTGCAACTAAGCGCGCAAAACTCTCCGTGCGGCGCGGAGGCGGCCAGAAACGCAACCCGATGAACCGCCGTGAAGGCCGCGCACGAGCGGTGGTGATGCACGACGGCCGCGGCGGGCTGGGAGCTTTCCGGCCGCTCCGCTGGCGCCTCACCCACGCTGCCGAGCTCGTCGGCATGAACCAACGCGCCATCGTACGGGCAGCGCACGTGCTGCACCGTGAGCAAGTGGAGCGCGCTCCACACGTCGCCAAGCAGCAGCAATACCGCGCAAACCGCGACGATCTGTGGCCAGAACCGCGCAGCGAAATAGCGAGGGTGAGAGACCTTCGGCACGTGACGCCCAACACTTTGGCAGAGCTCGCCACCGTGCGTCAAGCCAAATGCACCTGTGTTGCAGGAACCAAATGCACCTGTGTTGCAGGAAGCGCCTTCCTCCTTTGCGGCGGATTGCGTGATCCAGGTAAACGTGGAATCCTGCATCCGATGACGACCCTCGCGCGCTCCGAAGACGATCTCCGTGACATTCTCGTGGCCCGTGGGCTCCGCGTGACCGAACAGAGGGTCGTACTCTTGCGCGAGCTCGGTCGCGCGAAGATGCCGATCAGCCACGCCGAGCTCACTGAGCGCGTCGCCCGCAAGGGCCTTGATCGCGCGACCGTCTACCGCAACCTGCAGAGGCTCGCGGACGCTGGTGTGCTGGTGCGAGCCCAGCTAGGCGATCTCGTCCAGCGCTATGAACTACCGCGGACTGCAACGACCGAGCACGCCGCCCATCCTCATCTCCTGTGTACCGAGTGCGGCGACGTGTGCTGTTTGCCAGCGAACACCGTCAAGCTCAGCGGTGAGGCCGCGCGCAGCGCCGTCGCCGACGTGCAGCTTCGAGGTCGCTGCGTGGGCTGTCGAAGCTAGCGCGTTGCTCAGAGTTCAGTAATCGCCGATGGGCAGCACGGCAGCGGCCGGGAGCCTGCTCGTGGGCTGGCCTGCGTGCAACACGTCGCGGGAGCCGATCTCGCCGACGCGGCATGCCCTCCCATCGCTCCGCCACTGCCCGCCGCTCGGTTGGCTTCAATCAGAGCCGCGACGCCTTTTCAGGCTTCCTGCTGCGAGCAGCTCACCATCCAGGGAATCCCAAAGCGGTCGACCGCCATGCCGAAGCCGGGCGACCAGAAGGTCTTTGCGAAGGGCATGCCCACTTCGCCACCTGCCGCCAGGGTTTTGAAGATGCTTTCAGCGCGCGCGAGATCGGGCGTGCTCACCATGACCGAGAAGCCTTGCGGCTTGGAGTAGCTTCCGGGCGGCGCGTCGTCGGCGGAGATCGTTTGGCCGTCGAACTCGAGGCTGGCGTGGATGATCTTGTCAGCCCAAGCGGGCGGGGCCTGCTGAGCAGCGGGAGATTCACCCCAAGTCATGGAGAACGAAATCTTGCCGCCCAGGCAGGCGGCATAGGCCGTCAGGGCTTCCTTGCAGCGGCCGTCGAAGTGCAGGTGGGTGGTGGCTTTCAGCATGGGTCTTCCTCGATTGTATATCAGTCGTTCATGGATCGGTTCGTCCAAATACGCGGTGCAACTCAGCCTTGGCCTGCTCGAGCACGCGGCGACGAGTGGCCGGCAGTTTCTTGCCGGCGCGGTTGATGTAGAGATTGAGCATCGACATCGCCGAGCGATACGGGTCGCTCTTACGCCGCCGGCTGCGTTCTGCTGATCGCTTCAGGGAGAGCGCAACCCGCCTTGCACTCCGCTGTTTGAAGACGCCGCTTTCGAGATCGAGCGCGTTACTCGTCTCGGTCACGCGCTTTGACCATCGCTTGTTGCGCTGTGTATTCGTCATAACTGGCGTTCAAGCAAAAACGGGGCCTGCTGCCGCCCGCGTCGAAGTACCCGCCGACCCGAGCTACGCCGCCTGACTCGTCCGATGGCAAGAAGGAAGCCGAAAGTCAGCAGCCACGCGGCGCCGAGCGGCGTCCCCGTGCGCGCGACGCGGCAGCCGCAGCCGCTCGATTCCCCTGAATTCGTCGCGGGCGAAACCGCTGACGCAGCGTCCGTGAGTGAGCTGCCGTCGGTCGGAGCGGCGTCACTCGCGCCACCACTTGAGGCGTCTTTGCTCGACGCATCCAAAACCGACGCATCCAAAACCGACGCATCACCGGCACCCGTGCCCGCGCTCGCGTCGCGCGCGCCCGCGTCGCCTGACACGAATGTGGTCAGGCTCGCGAGATCCCCCGTCCAGCGGTCGAGATCGCACGGAATGTGCGTGTCGGGCGCCGCGCACATCGTGCGGTATTGCCAAAATGCAGCGTGCGTCCACGGCGCGGGAACGTCGATGCACGAACCCGCGCTGCCGATGAATAGTGGATAGCTGGCGAGCCGTGCGTCCGTGACACCGAGGTCAGCAAACCACGTGGGGTAGCTGTAGATGATTGGCTGTTTGCCGGTGGCGGCCGCCACGGTCGCGAGCCAATCGAACACGCGGGTCTCGAGCGTGGCCGTATCGACCCAGCCCGAGGCGCCATTGCCTAGGCAAAGATTTCCGGGGGCTGTCTCGATGGTGCTGGTCGGGCACTCGACGTCGAGCATGGGCGGCAGCTCACCGATGTCCGTTCCCAGTTGGGCCAGAAAGAAGTTGGCTTGCGCGACGCCGTCGATGGTCGCGTCGAAGTAGTGATAAGCGCCGCGCAGCAAACCTGCGCTCTTCGCATTCGACCAATTGCCGGCAAATGTGCTCTGCGTGTCGTAGTCGCCCTGGGTCGCTTTGATGAACGCGAACACGCGGGGCGTCGCCGTGCCCGCGTCAGCGAGCGTGCCGCCTCGCACCTTCACCCAGTCGATCGGGCCGTCTCCGTCATAGACGTCCACGCCCTCCACCGTTTCGCTCGGGCACTGCATCGTATCGCGCTCGGTCAGGGCCGCGACGCGCTCGCCCTCGGGCGACGCGCATGCGAACGACAGCAGTGCCAGCGCGAGCGCGGCCACGCGAGGCGTCGGGCTAGGCTTTCGTGCCATGAAGGTAGGAGGCGCGTATCTACTTCTTCGCCTTCGCCTTGCCGCCGCTCTTGGGGCGCTGGTTGGGAACCAGATCCGGGTTCGACCAGTAGTAGTCGCTGTCGCGGGCGGCCTCGTCGGTGAAGCCCACGGTCTTCACCTCTGCTTCGATCGCGTCAGTTCCCGCCGGGATGTCGGCCTTTTTTACGCATGAGAAGAACATGAAGATCTTCTCACCGGGCTTCACGGCTCCAGCAAAGATTCTGCCGGAGCAGAGTTGCATCGGTTGCGGCTTGCTGCCCGTGGTCACGTCGAGCTGCTTGCCGGCCTTGTCATAGAAATATACGGCGAGGGACCCGTACAAGATGGGGCTCTTCGATTTGTTGATGATGCTGAACTTCGGGCCCTCGTCCGTGGTCTTGCCGGTGTAAGCCACTTCCATCATGCGTGAGTCGCCCTTGCCGAGGCACGGCTGCGCCATCGTACCGACTCCGCTCGACCCGTCGGGGCAGTCGTCCCGAAGCTTGGGTGGCTGAACGCTCGGTGCCGGAGGGGGAGCGACGGCAGCCACGGAAGCGCTGGGTTTGGCCGGCGGTTCTTCTTTTTTTGCTTCCTCCTGGCAACCGAGCAGGAGCGCTCCGAGCGCGACGGCAGACAGGAGTTGCGACGAGTGAATTGAGAGCGACATCGGCGGCCTTCCTCCATCGCTCTTCGGAGTCGAGAGCGCTGCGCGACCTTACTCCGTTAACGGACGCCTAGCTACTTGTGCTTCGGCGCGGCGGCCGCTGGTTTGGGCGCGCCGACACCAGGCTTGGGCACTCCGGGCACTGCGACAGGCCCTCCGCGTCCCGCTGCCATGGCCCCCGCCATGATCTCTTGAACCGCCTGTTGCACGTCGACGGTGCGATAGCCCGCCGGGATCTCGAACAGCTGCGCTGACAGCGGCTTCTGATCGAGCTTGGTGACCTCGAGCCGACCGCCCTCGCTGCCGTCGTTCTCGTAGCCGATGACCCTGAGCGGAAAGTGTCGACCGTCGAGCATCTCGGCGATGAACTTGTACTCGGCCGGGAGTCCCAGCGTGGGCAGGCTGAACCACGACGCCGCGCGCTCCGCGACGCAGACCGACGCCTTCGAGCGGGAGCCGTCGCTCGGAACGATGTCCCAATCTTCGCAGCTGTAACCGGCGACGGTGTCTTTGCGCCCGGTCTTGACGACCTTGGGCGGCTCTTTGGGCGCCGCGGGCGTCCCCTCGTGACCGCGCGAGAACCCCTTCATTTCTTCACCAATCTTGTCGAGGTTGATGACCACTACTTCTTTCTTGTCGTCGAGCACGACCGAGATCTTTTTGTCGCTCGCCGCCACCACCACATAGACGCGGCCGATCGACTTGAGCTCCTCGGTATCCGCGGGCACATCGATGCGGAACTTGCCACTTTTGACCAGCAGATTGAGCGGCGGGATCGGTTTGCTGGAGTGCTCTTTGGGGCCCGGCTTGATGAGCAGCGCGATCTCACCTTCGAACCCGTCGAGCGAGGGCACCGAACCGTTCGCGGCCTGAGCGGAGGCGGCACCGCCGTCGGCGCCCTTGCTCATGCCGAGACGCTCTTTGAGCTTGCCGCAGCCGGGGAGCGCCGCAATGCCGAGCGCGAGCACGAACACGCCAAAGGACGAACGGTGGTTCCGCATGGGCGGCAGCCTAACACTCCTTCGCTGGACTATTGGCACTCGTCGTTGCGCCTGGCAAACGAGTTGCCGTTGGGGCGCGGCCAAGTTACCCTTTCTCGGGATGCGGTGGCTCGTCAGTGAATGCTTGTTGATCGGGTTCCTACTACAATGCGCTTGCGGCGGGACGTCGAAGAACGGAGGGACGGCGTCCGCAGGGAATAATGGCGCTGCAGTTGGCGGCGGAGCCGGCGTTGGCGGTAGCTCGAGTGCAAGCGCCGGCTCGGGGACAGGTGGCTCTCTTGCGAGTGCTGGCGCCGTCCAAGGCGGCGCTGCGGGTAGCTCTGGCTCGGGTGCGAGATCAGGGTCAGGTGGTTCCTCTCCAATGGGCGGTGCCGCGCCAGGTGGCAGCTCGGGAGAGGCGAGTGGCTCAGCAGGCGCTAGCGGCGTAGCGGGCGCTAGCGGCGTAGCGGGCGCCAGCGGTTCGGCCGGCGCGACCGGGAATTTGGACGCCGGGACACCCGGTCTCGAGGACGGGGACGCGGGCACCATCACGCTGCAGCCGCCACCCAATATCGACGTCATCACTTGCAATGGAGGGTCGTCGAGCGAATGCAGCTCGTGTTGCTTTGCGCATGGCTTCGACGCAAGCTTGTCTGTTCAAAACGTGTGCGCGTGCAGCGCCGGAGACGCGAACGCGGCGAAGGTCTGTCAGAGTTCCGCGGGCACTTGTAACGCGTGCTGCATGCAAGCGGGTTACTACGAGGGGACCGTCGAGACCTCCGGCTGCGTCTGTCAGCTCCTGATCAACGACACCGTCTGCTCGGAGCCAGACAACGTGGCGTGTATCGCGTGCTGTTTGAACCATGGCTTCATCACGGGTTTCGCGAGGGCGCCGGGCTCGGCCACGAGTTGCGAATGTCAAAACTAGCTGGCGGCGTGCGTCGAATTTGAGCGGGACGCGGTCGAAGTCAGCGAGAGCTCGAGATAGAGACTTTTGGGCGCTCTTCGACGTGCTTGGTCCCGCGCCGTATCCCTCGATCCTGCGGCAGCGCTGCGCCGCGTTTCTAACGGTGGCTCGGAGTCGCTCCGCTCGAAGACCGTGTCGACCACGACGTCCAGCCCGCCTTCGCGCAGCGCGCGCAGCCACAAAGACTGCTTGAGTGAGCGAAAGGTAAGTCTGCCAATTCAACGTCCGCGCGGGATGCAGAAATCGGAAGAACTGATCGATGCCGACGTACGCGCACTGATCGCCCATCCGTTCGCGGAGCGCCAAACCGAGCTCGATTTGCCGGCGCTCGATGGGCCGTTCAAAACGGTAACGCGCCTGGCCGCGGCACGGGCTGCGAGCAAAGTCGGCTACGCGTTGATGCGATCCGCGAGGCGCACCGCGTCGTCGCTTTGCGCGAAAGTGCACCGATCCGCGCGTTTTCGCGATTCTGCACGGCGTATTTGATCAGCGCATGAACTCGCGGGAATATGCGAACATGGATCGCCTTGAAGACCGAGCTGGATGCCCCGTGCGTACCATGCCACTCCATTTATCCGTTCTGACCATTGGTCTGGTTGTCGCCGGCTGCAGCGCGACGACTACCCCGCTCCCAGGACGGGGAACGTCGACCGAACAGAGCGGCGGGGCCACCGCAGTCGGAGGCGCACAAACAGGCGGCGGGACGGCGACGGGCGGAACCGGGCCGACCAGCACGGGTGGCATGCCGGGCACGGGCGGAGCCACAGTGGGTGGCGCACCAGGAGCGGGCGGAGCCGCGACCGGCGGAGCCGCGACCGGCGGAGCAGGGACCGGTGGAGCAGGGACCGGTGGTGCCGCAATGGGCGGAGCTGGCAGCGGTGGAGTTGCAACCGGTGGTGCCGCAACGGGCGGAGCGGGTAGCGGTGGAACCGCAGCCGGCGGAGCCGCGGGCAACGGAACTGCCGGCAGCGGAGCTGCGGGCGGTCCCGATTGTTCGACTCCCATGCCGACCGGCGGCACTACCACCACCGGAACCAACGTCAATGGCAAGGCCGACGGCCTCAACTACGGCATCTGGACGAACGGCGCCGGGGGCAACATCACTGTCTTTACCAATGCGCATGCCTTTAGTGCATCTTGGGACATGAGTAAGGACTTTTTGGCCCATGTCGGTTTGGATTTCAATACCGCCAAGGCCTATACGGCTTACGGCGCGATATTGGCGCAATTCGTCGAGTCGAAAACGGGCACTTCGGGCACCTACTCGTCTATTGGGATCTATGGGTGGATGCATAACCCATGTGTTGAATGGTATATCAACGAAGACGCGTTCGGCACATTGAACAAGAGGGGTACGGCCACCGCAACCATCGACGGGGCCACGTACTACTTGGCCACCACGATGACGACCGGAACCGGTGGCGCCAATGCGTGCGAAGCCGGTCATACGGGCGGTTGGACTCAGATGATTAGTACCCGGCAAACGGCCCGCCAATGCGGGACGGTCACCGTCAACGACCACTTCGCGGCGTGGGCGCAGCAGGGCTGGAGCCTCGGGACTCTGTCCTCGGTTCACATCAATGTAGAGGTTGGGGGCGGCACCGGCAGCATCCAGTTCCCGGTGGCGAACGTGACGACGACCAACTGAGCCGGCAACTCGCCCAAGTCACGCGAGCCGGCGCTCGTTCCTGTGCCGTGCACGGGTTTCTTCACCTCAAATAGTGAGCTGGTACGCAAGATACGCCTGCATGAAAGCGTTCGTGCGGAACGATGGCCCCGCGGAGGCAAGCACGTGATGCAGCTCGGACAGATTGATGATCGTTCCGAGGTTGGCCTGTATCTGAACCGCTTCAGCCCTGAACGGGATCGTTACGAAGGTCTCGACTCCGAGCGCGATCGCGTCCGAAAAGCTCCGCTGCAAGAGCCAGCCGAGTACCGTTGCGTTCCCATCCGGAGCGAAGCGAATGCCACCACCGCCATACGTCGTCCACGCGCCAAAGCTCTTCTGAACCCAGACCGGCGCCAGCCCTTGGACTCGGCCAGCTCCGAGCCCACGGGCCTCCGATCCTGTGGGCAACATGAGCAGGGGAAAAATCCCGACTTGTGGCCGCGACGCGCGTTCCTCGATGAAGCGCAGCTTCACCCCGAGCTCGATGTCTCCGAGCCCGTACTCGACTGAATGCCCGCTCGTCCAAGCCAGCGCGGCGGGTACGATTGCGTGGAGCTGCAAGTTCGGCAGCGCACCATAGTTGACCTCGACGTGCGGGCTCGTACCGGTTGCCTCGTGACGCGCAATCGTCCACTGCGAGGCAGCGTAGAACTCCCAGTGCTTGAGCTCGACAGGTTCGGGATCGTCGGTGAGAAACGGGGGACCTGCCCAGGCTCGCGCGCAACAGAGGGGCAGCGAAGCAGCGAGAGCCAGCACGCCGATTGGATTTCTCATGGTCGGCCAGTAACGAGTCGTCTCTCTACGCCAGCGGTTGCCACAGCTCCAGGCGGTTTCCGTCGAGGTCCTTGATCCAGGCGAACCGCCCGTAGCTCTCGTTCTGACGGTTCGGGTCGACCCAGACCCCTGCCGCGGTGAGCTTCGCGACGAGCGCGTCGAGGTCGTCGACGCGGTAGTTGATCATGACCGCCTGCTCTCCGTCGCCGAAGTACTTGGTGTCGTTCGGGAACGTGCTCCAGGTGGTCATGCCGGTCCCCGCTGGGACCTCGTCCTTCCAGCTCAGGGTTGCGCTCCCGTACTCCTCGAGCGCGATACCGAGATGCGCCGCGTACCAGGCGGCGAGCGCCTTGGGATCCTTGGACCGGATGAAAACCCCACCGATTCCCGTCACTCTGGCCATGCTCATCTCCTCGGCCCGAGTCTGTCATGGGTGTTGGGTCCTGAACAAGCGCGAGCGCGTTCGGCCCTATGGCACGTTCGCTGCTTTACCGTGGGTCATGTCCCAGATCATCCACCGCATCGTGATCCTCAGCCTCTTGCTCGCGCCGTTGGTTGCCATCACGGCGTGCAAATCGTCGTCGCCGATGCCACAACCCAAGTCGCCGACGCCCGTAGGCATGCCGAAATATTGAGTAGCGCGCAAGCGCCACCCCATAGCCCGCATTTCGGGCTCGATTATGATCGGCGGGCCGCTAGCGCGCTAAAGGCGACAACGGGTCCGACGCATATCGCGCCACGCCGCGCGATCCACGCATACCCGCGGCGAGATGGTACCAGTGTGTCGACGTTGTCCGAGCAGCGGAGCGAATCAAGCAACGCTGAACGTGGGCTGTGATCAGAAGGTGCCGCCACCTGACACGCACGTGGCGCAAAACAAGGGCGGGTTCTGGCCGTTGCACGAAGATGGGCAGTACGTCAACTGTTCAAAGACCCGCTTTACAGGGCCACAGCTCGAGGTGCCTTCGACCGACATGTCCCCGTGCCCGCCGTTGGCGACGAATTGATCTTCACACGAGAGGTCCGTATCGTTCGCCCAGCCCGGGAGCGGGGGAAAAGTTTGTGCGACGCCAGCCGTCGTGTAGTCCGCCTCGGTGCAAACCTGGACGATCGAGCAGTCGCTGCTGCTCTTGACCCCCGGGCTGGAGTTCGCTCTGAGCGTGTAGCAGAGCTTGTAGTGTCCCGAACAATCCGCGGTGAGCTTGTCAGTCGACCAATCGGCCTCCGGCGGGGTCGCCATGTCCGAACCGCATTGCCCATCGCTGCTGCGGGTCGACGTCATGCCCAATATCGTGGTCGGGTCGAGTTCGTAGATGCACGGCGTCAGGTTCGCCACGCTCCAAGTGCTGGACTGGAAGCAACTGCACGTTCCACCGGTACCTGCGCTTCCCGCTTGACCGCCGCCCGCGGATCCTCCGGAAGTGCCTCCCACTCCACCGCCGCTCACACCCGCGGTCCCGCCCGTCCCCGTGCCACCGGCGCCCGCGCCGCTCGTTCCCGCCGCGCCACTCGTTCCTGCGCTGCCGCTCGTTCCCGCGCTGCCGCCCGCGCCCGCGCTGCCGCCCGTGCCTGCGCTGCCACCCGTGCCTGCGCCGCCGGCTTGGCCGGCGTTGCCGCTTTGCCCTGACGTCCCGCCGGACGCGTTGCTTCCGGCCGATCCCGACGTTCCGCTTCCGCCCGCCGCGCCGCTGTCGCCGGCACTGCCCGCGGAGCCGCCCGCGTTGCCGCCTTGGCCCGACATCCCGCCGGATGCGTTGCTCCCGGCGGATCCCGACGTTCCGCTTCCGCCCGCCGCGCCGCTGTCGCCGGCACTGCCGGCGGAGCCGCTCGCACCGCTCGTGTCTGACGTGCCCGCGCTGCCGCTCGCGCCGCTCGCGCCAGCTGTTCCAGCCTGGCCGGCCTGCTCACCACCTCCGCCACGCCCAGCCGCACCTGCCGAGCCGCCACTCGAGGTCGCGCAACCCAGCGCGCCGCACATCGCGCCCGCGCTGCCGCTGTTGCCCGCGGTGGCTTGCCCTGCGCTGCCCGACGCGCCTGCTTGGCCGCCGCCGCTCGACGGCACCCCGCCGTTTTCGCTCGAGCCCGAGCACGCGGCAAGAACAGCAATTACGGCGGCCACTGGAACGATGCGCTTCATTTTTTTTCTCCACGAACGAGGCTAGGCGTTTCCACCCAAAAATAGACGGCGAGCAAGCTCTGCTCATTTGAGCTCAAACGCACCCAAGTCGGGGGCGGAGCCGAGATAAGGCCCGCCAACACTTTGCCCAACATTTATCAGATCGCTAGTCGCCGCGAGGTGGAGGGCGCTCAGCACCGGAAGGCTACCGTCAGCCTGTCGTGGCGCATCCCAGCCCGTCGTGGTGGTCGATTGAAAATCGGCGGCGGTCGGGCTGACCCCGAGCGAGGGAGACCACGAGTTGTATTGATCGTCGATGCCCGCGCCCGTGTGGTTCGAGATCGCCACTCCTAAAAAGGCCAGGTTGTTTCGGAGGATCCCGAGGTCGATCGGGTTACCGAGCATGTCTATACCGAGCATGTCGAAGGCAGCGCCGGTATTCGCATACGACGTGTTATTGTACCAGCGGTCCGCGACCGGGTGGTGGTCGGCATAGAAGCCATTGACTCGGTTCAGAAACGCAACGCAGAACTGCACAGTGTGTTGCGGAGGCGTCGCGGGTACACCGACAGGAGGCACCCCGTAGCCGCCTCCTTCGAAACCGTTCCCGTTGCCATTCGCTTTCGTCTGGTCGGACAAGTAGCCGTTGCTCCAAGCCCAGGAGTTTTCAACCGTGATGGCCTCTTGTGCACTAAAGAGCACATACCCGCTGCTGCTGTTGAGCCAGGCGCGACAGCCGCGCACGACGTTGCCCGTCGCGCCCGCAGCGATCGGCAGGTTGAAGCCGTGCGCATACTCGCCCGGCGCCGTCGACATGGCATCATAGTTATCGTGCGAGTCACAGTTGAGTATCAGGTTGTTGCCGCCACTCGCGACGTAGAGCCCGGTGCCCATGATGTTGTGTATATTCAGGAGCTCGAAGGTGTTGTTGCCCCCGGAGTTCCAGACCCCCCACGATTCATGGTTGAGGTTATTGTTTTGGCGGACGCCCTTGATCTCGAAGCCCTTCAGGTGGATCCAGCTGCTCGTGACGCGCAGACCGGTGATGCGACAACTGTCGGTCATGCTCGAAAAATCGAGCACCGGGACTTCACCTGGGTATGCCAGGTAGCTGATGAGGTGACCGGTAGTGCCGCTGTTGCTCAAGGTGATGGCGTTGACGGTCGCCGTTTGGCTGCTGCAGCTCGCGGTTGCGGTCGAATAAGCGTAGGTACCCCCGCGAAAGTATGTGACATCGCCCGCCGCCATCACACTGTGCGCGTGCGCCATCGACGCCCAGGGCGAGGCTTGAGTGCCCGCGTTGGCGTCACTACCGGTTGGGGCAACGTAGTACGTTTTGCCGGACGCACCGTCGGTCGCGCCGGCGCCAGCGTACCCGCTCCCGCCACCCTGAGAGCTGCCTCCGGCGCCAGCGTTCCCTCCACCGACACCGGCCTGCCCGCCCGCGCCCGCCTTGCCACCGGCTCCTGCCGTACCGCTGCTGCCAGCCGCGCCACCCGCTAGCCCGGCGCTGCCGCCGGACTGCGTGCCACCGGTTCCCGCGCCGGCCGCGCCGCCCATGGCTCCGCCAACCCCAGCCGTACCCGCGCCGCCCGCGATGCCTCCGGACCCCGTGCCGTCTCCCCCGATAGCACCTGCATCGCCGCTGGTTCCTGCGTTGCCTGCACTCGCACCGCCCGTGCCGCCGCTGTTGATGAAGCCAGCCTGCCCGGCAAGTCCTCCAACCGTTGCTCCGCCGGCATCAACGGTTCCGCTCGCGCCCGCCGATTGGAGCGATGGATTGATTTCAACCTTGCCGACGAGACAACCCGCAGCTAGTCCGCCGAGGATCACGAATCTCGTGTGCAAACCCCGGCTCATCAAAAAGTCCTCCGAAGAACGATCCCATTGGGCATGACCCAGGCTTGAGTCTCGCTCTTGTTCGGCGAGCGCGATGTCAGAAGGATGATCGCCCCTGTTCCAGCGAGTACCCCGCCCGCGATGAAGCCCGCGGTCGAGACGGAGCGCATCGTCATCAGGCTATCGACTTTGGCTTGCGACGACGGGGGGCAACTCTCGTTGTGACATCGCGGATCGCTATCGAGATTGGACTTCTTGCTCATCGCGATCACGCCGGTGACGCCTCCCAGCACAATCCCTGCTCCGCCAACGCCCACGGCAATCCATCCGAGGGTTGGCAGCGTGCTCGACGCTGAACGCTTGCCCGGGAAATCCTCTGGTTTCGTCGACACCGCATGATCGGAGGCGCCGGCGGCGGTCGCGGGTTCTGGTCCCTGATTCGACGAGGCATCCTTCGCGGCCGGCGCTTGAGGCCCAAGCCGAAGCTCGATGCTCTGTCGGCCACCCTCAGCCACGCTCACGGACGTGACGGTATGCTCCGCGCCCCGCATCAGCCCGACCTGATGGGTCCCTGGATTGATCGGTTGCGGGCTGTCGATCAAAGAGGCTTCGATTTGTTTTCCGTCGATGAAAACGCTGACGCTCTGAAGGTCGGCGTCCACGACTCGGATGCGCAACGTCGGGACTCTGGGTCGTAGTGCTTCAAGTTCGGCCTTTGCGTCGGCTTGAGCTTGCTGTTGCACGCTCGTGTCTCCAGACCCGAGCGGCAGCTCGCTTACCTCTTGGTACCGCTGCGCGGCCTCTACGAGGAGTCCCCGTTTGACCAACGCTCGAGCTGACCAGAGCCCAAGAGATGGGACCTTCAGGATGATGTATGCCTTCTCGAGTTTGTCCGTGGCGACGCCGACGTCACCGGTTTGCAGCGCTTCGACGCCTGCGGTGCCGAGTGCACGCGCTGCCGTGCGTGTGGCGTCCTCCGCTTGCTGCGCGCTGGCGATGGACGGAATTCCGAGCGGCGCTCCGCAGGCGATGGCGATCAAGCAAGTGGAGGTCAGGCGCCCCATGTCTACCCGCTCTCTATTCCGGTTTCGCGCCGGCCGCTAGAGCGCCGGCCCTCACGGTCCGCGCGTCGCAGCATCTTCAAGCCAATTTCCGCTGGCGTTTGCTACTAGCTCGAGCGTTCGACCTAGCTTTCTTAGAGGACGCTGTGAGCGCCGCGCGCAGCGCCGATGATAGCCTAGGGCTGGATGTCGCTCCGATGGCTCACGGCCGCGATCAGCGCGCTCTTGCTTGGCGCGAGCTGTGCGGGCACCGGCGCGCGCGTGTCACACGGGCCTCAGCGCGAAGCGAAGCCGTCGAGCGCGAGCGTATCCGCGCCGTCGACGGCGGCGGTGACGAGCGCGACGTCGCTCGAGCCCGCGCAGTCGGCCGTGCAGCCCGTGAACTCGCCCATAGTGGCTGTCACCGAGCCGTCCGAGCTCGCCGAGCTCGAGGCCAATGGGTTTGCACTCGCCAGGCTGCTCGTGAACGGAGATGCGACTACGACCGCGGAGCTCGCCAAGCTGTCCGCGTTCCAGAGCCTATTCGACGTCGTGCGGGCGGACGTGCGCGACGCGGCGCGTCCGCATCCGTTGGCGCGGGTTACCTCGATTGACGGTTTTCGTTTGTTCGATGAGCGCTGGCTCGCGTCGAGCGAGATGTCTTTTGCACTAGCCGGCGTGTTCAATCGCCTCGATCGGCGGGCGTTTTATGCCCGCAGCTGTGGCGAGGTGCGCTTTCTGTATCGGCTCGGTTATCGCACGACGCAAGGCGGCGCGCCGATGAGCTCGCGCTTGCCGATGATGGTCAACGTCGTCTTTTTGCTCGACGACGCGGGCGACGCGACTTGTCAAAGGAGCGCGCGAGGCTGGCTCACGCCGCCCGACGTCACGGGTCCAGCGCTCACGCGTTGGCTCGCGCAAACGGGCGCGCTCGCGCCGGTCGCACGCGCGCACTGGTCGCTCAAGTCCGTGGAGACCAATCTACAGACGTTCCGCTTGCAGTCGTCGGTGCTGCCGAGTCTCGCGGGTCACATCGAGTACGATCTGCGCGTATTCCACGCGACGGGCGACGCGCGGCACACGTTTGCGCCCGCGCCGATGGAGAACATGCCCGACGCGCCACGGCTCGCCAAAGCTCGGCGTGAGCGCGACGCGCTGCTCGCCTACCTGCGCGAGCCCACCGTGCTCGCGTCGCTCGATCGCGGCACGCTGACCGTGCCGGATTCGTTCTTGGCCAAACGCGCCACGTCGTTCGCGCCGCGCGGTCTCTCGCGGCGCGCCAATCGCCCGTTCTCGCTGCTGTTCGGCGAACGCGATTTTTCAGGCTTGGATCTGAGCCGCTTCAGCACGATTCGCTCGCCCGCGGCGCTGCTCCGCCGGCTCGACGCCGCGAGCTGCAGCGGCTGCCATGAGAGCCGCTCGATCGCCGGCTTCCACTTCGTAGGCATGGACCGCGCGGACGAGCCGGGCTTCAACGCGCTCTTCAGCGGCCTCTCGTCGCACCTCGAGCGGGATCTCGAACGGCGCGCGCGCTACGTCGCGGCGCTCGCCGCGGGCCACGCGCCCGACGAGTTTCGCCCCCTGCCGGAGCGTCAAGCGGGCGGCACGGGCTTCGGCGCGCCGTGTGGCCTCGGCGATCCGGGCTTCGCGGATTGGACGTGCGCCGCGGGCTTGAGCTGCACGCGGCTCGAAGATCGCGAAGTCGGTGTGTGCCTGTCGGCTGAGAGCGAGATCGGCTCGCCCTGCGAATACGGCGAACTCCACGATGCGCAAGTGCCGTATCGCGACAGCGTTGCGAACATGAGCAAGCCCGCGTGCCGAGCCGCGTGCGACGGCAACTTCTCCGGCTTCCCACTCGGTGCGTGCGTGGCTTCCTGTAAATCGCACAACCCGGCCCTCGCGTGCAGCGCCTTCCTCGACGTCGACGGCTTCCAAAATTGCCTGCGCGCCCACGGCTCGTTCAACGCTTGCGCCGCTCAATTCGTGTCCGGCCTCGGCGTGCGCGCCTGCGACGCACGCACCGCGTGCCGCCAAGACTATGTATGCGCGCGCACTGCCCAGCCCGGCGTCGGCGCCTGCATCCCGCCGTACTTCCTGTACCAGCTGCGGCTCGATGGGTATCCGATAGCGCGTTGACGGCGAGCGCCGTCGCGTTCACGGATCGCGGTCGCTTCGCCAATCCCTGCTCGAGGGGTTGGGTCACTGACACGCTGGAAATTGTAGTCCGGTGTCCTGATCGGTCGTCGAGCTCGTCGGGTGGACGGTGATGCTGCGGCCCCCGCTATCGGTGACGACCAGCGTGGAGCCCGTGGCATTGCCCGGGAGCTGCCACGCGCCATAGAACAGACGCGTCGCAGGTTGGCCGTTCATCGTTACGCTCGCAATCGGTAACCGCTCGTTTTCGATGTAGACCTGATTCGGATTGCCGGATTTGACGCGCACTTTCACGGTGCCGCTGACGTTGCAGGGCACGACCTTCCAGCTGACGCCGCTGCTCGGATTGCCGGTGGAGAAGCCAAGCGCGTCGAACGCCGTCTTGCTCACGTCCAAGTGCCCCGCGCTCGCGCACACTGGGTTCGAGTCGATCGGGCACTCGTCGATCACGGTTGCCGTCACGGAACGGCCGTTGCTCGTGTTGGTGATCTGCACGCACGCGCCGCAATAGTTGGCGTTGCCGAAGCTGCCCGAGCTGTTGGCACCCGGGATGGCCGCGAAGTAGTCGCTCGGCGTGGCGACGTTGTTCACCGTGTCGTCGGTGCCGCTCTCCGTGCCGAGATAGCCGCATGCGGTCTGGAAGAAGTTGCCGTTCCGTGCGGTGCCTTGGCCAAAGAAGTACCAAGTGAGCGATTGCTGGCCGACTCCGAGCGCCGCTGGCACCGAGCAACTCGTGGCGCCCGCGCTGCCGCCGCTACCCGCGCTGCCGCCGCTGCCCGCGCTGCCGCCGCTACCCGCGCTGCCGCCGCTACCCGCGCTGCCGCTGCAGCTCACGTTCAGCTTATCGACGATCAGGTTGCGGTCTTCCGAACCGCTCACCGCGTCATTCGTGAAGGCGACGCTCAGTGTTTGCGGGCCCGCCGAGGCGTTGAAGTTGAAACTGTAATTTGCGTAGGCGCTCGTGTTTACCGCCGTCGAGCCGATCTGCACGCCGTTCACGGACACGACCATGTTTGGCCAGACGCCGGCGGCCGGCGTGCCCTTGGCGACGACGGTAACGGTCGTCGTCCCGCCAGCGAAATTCACGCTGCCCGAGATGTTGCCGTTCGACCAGATATCCCAGCCGCTGTCCTGCGCACCGCCCGTCGAGTGCGTCATCGCTTCTGCTTCGATAGTGATGGGCGTGCAGCTGCCCGCGCCGGTGGATCCGCCTCCGCCGGTCGCACTGGAGCCACCCTTGCCGGCACTACCCGTGGTGCCGCTGGAGCCGCCGCCGGCGGATCCACCGTTGCCGCCACTGCCGCCACTGCCGCCACTGCCGCCACCTCCACCCGTGCCAGCGCTCGCCGCACCACTCTGCGTCACCGATACGAGCTGCGCTTCGTTGCTCGCGCCGCCCGGGGCCGCATTGAACCCAAAGCTCGTCGAGCCGTGTGCGGGGATCGCCGCGTTGTAGCTGAAAGGCGTGAAAGTGACTTGATTTCCGCTGATTTGGCTGTTCGCGCTCCAGGGGGCTCCGCTCAAGCTCGATGTGCGCAGGTTGGCCACCACGCTCCAACCGCTCGTGGGCGTGGTGCCGTTGTTGGTCAGTGTCACCGTACCCGTATAGCCGCCGCCCCAATCGTTGATCGCGAGCGTCGCCGTCAGCGCGCCGTCAGCGGAGCCGAGTGCTTGCTCGACGCTCGCGTTGGATCCGGACTCGCTACTGCCGCTACTGCAGGCTCCGAGCAAGATCAGGATCGCTAGGGCGGACAAGCTATGACGGACGATCGACTTCATGCGGCGCGTTCTCCTGCGAGTTACGAGTTGCGGGCACCGTACGAAGCACGACCAAGTTTGGCGAGCTCATTCGTGCAAGCGTGCGTCGTTTGCCCCGAGAGCGAATTTTTTCGCCAGCGGTTGTTGGAAATCGCCTCAGATCGCGTGCTTAAGAAAGTTTATTTACGCTCGCGCGTCTGGCGCGCTTCGTGTTGGTTCCCTAGGTTCGCGGGCCCGACAATCGTGTCCAGCCAGGTAAGCAAGGGCCGGCGTCGCGGCGTTCTCTTGATTGCCCACATTGATGCGGCCAACCGGTAACCACCGGAACTTAGACTATTTTCTGTCATGACTTTTTTTGAGCGCGCCGTGACCCGTTTGTGCGGCGTTGGGAACGGTATCTTTCGTCCCTGTGTTCGATCGTGCCTGTGTAGACCTGTCGATGCGTAGTCGGAGCGCACTTGCGTGCTCCGGCTAGTGCGCAGCCAGGAAGTCGAGCGTGCGGACGCCCTCGCCGAGATCGCGCGGGCCGCGGTTGCCGGCGATGCGGTGGCGGTCCGCACGTTCATCCTCGGCATTGGGCCGCACTTGCTGCGCAGCGTGCGGCGCGTGCTCGGCTCGGCACACTCGGACGTCGATGACGTCGCGCAGGAGTGCACCGTCGCCGTGATGGACGCTCTGCCCACCTATCGCGGACAGTCAACGATGTTGCACTTCGCTTGCCGCATCGCCGTGCTCACGGCCATGAAAGCACTGCGCCGCGAACGCGCGCGCAAACGCCCATTTTTGCGCGAGCACGAGCTCGAGCTCGACTCGCTGGCGAGCAGCGCGCATCACCCCGAGTCGGAGCTGTCCGCGCGAGCAACCGCCGCAGCCTTGCGCGATCTGCTGGACCGCTTGCCCTTGGAGCAGGCCGAGGCGCTCGCGCTGCACTGCGCGCTCGGCTTCAGCGTCGCCGAGATCGCGAGCGCGTGCGAAGCGCCCGCCGAGACGGTTCGCAGCCGTCTGCGGCTCGCCAAACATGCCTTGCGAGCGCGCATCCTGGGCGATCCGCGCTTGACCGAGTTGCTCGAGGAGTCGTCATGAGGCCAGAGCTAGAATACGTGGAAGATTTGCTCGCGCGCGCCCGCGGCGGCTCGCTCTCGGACGCCGAAGCGCGCGCGTTGGCGGACACGCTTGCGGGCTCGCTCGAGGATCGGCTGCTCTATCAGGTAGGCTGCGCGCTCGATGCAGAGCCCGATCTGATGCCGGACGACGCCCTGCGCCTCGAGCGTATGGTGCAAATCGCGCGGCGCCGCGTCGCGCCACGTGCGTCGCGCCTGTCACGACCCAAGTCAGTGGCGCTGGCCGTAGCCGCCGGGATGTTGCTGGGTGCCGGCGTCGTCAGCGCGTTTCAGATTTCGATGCGCTGGTTCTCGCATCGCGCCGAAGTCGTACACGCTCCGCACGCACCGAGCGCGCTCGCGAATGGCTCCACGCCGAACAGCGAGCAACCGGCGTCCGCCGTCGCGCCGAGCGAGTCCGCGTGGGCGGTCGACTCCGCGCCGATCCTCGCCAGTGCGTCGCCTATTGTCGGCGCGGCGCCGGTTCGCGCGAGCACCGCGCGAGCGACGGAGCCGGAGTCCGGCGAGCCGGCTGCGCCGACTCCGAGCGTAAGCGCCGCGGATTTGTTTGCTCGGGCGAGCGGCGCTCGCGTGCGCGGTGACGAGACCGGCGCGATTGCCCTGTATCGACAGCTCGAGGCGCTGTATCCCGAGTCGACCGAGACCGCCACAGCACGGCAGGCGCTCGGGATGCTCTATCTACAGCGGGATCGCCCCGAGCTCGCGCTGCATGAGTTCGCGGCCGCGCGCGCCACGACGGCCTCGCTTGCGCGCGCTGACTCGCTATGGGGCGAGGCGCTGGCGCTCGCTAAGCTCGGTCGTAACGCCGAAGAGCGCAGCACGCTCGCGGCGCTGCTTGCCGAATACCCGACATCGGCGTACGCCGAAGCCGTGCGCAAGCGCCTGACCCTGCTCGACAGCGGAGCTCGCTGAGCGCGTTGCGAGCGTTCGTTCTCGGTCTCGCGGCAGCTCTGTGCGTTGCGCCAAGGTCGGCCGCCGCGCAGGCGGCGTACGCCGCGGACACCTCCGGGCGTGCCGCGCCGCCCAGCGTCGAAATTCACGTGGTCGGCGAGGGTCCCGAGCTCGACGAGCTGCCGGCGAGCATCGCGAGCTGGTTCCGCGGCAGCACGAGTGCTGTAAAAGTCGAACGATCTGCCGTGCTCGTACCCGACTTGATACTCAATCCGGGCCCGCGCGCGGGCGTGCGCATCTGGATCGCGCTCGAGAGCCCCGAGCTCGTGCGCGTCTTCTACGTCGTCGAAGATTCCCCCGGCGCGCCGCCCCGCTACCTGGTGGAAGAGACACTGCTGGCGCGCGGCCTGGATCGCGTCGAGGCCGAGCAGCTGGCGCAGACCGCGTATCTCTCGGCGACCGCGCTCTGGGAGGGACGGCTCGAAAGCGCGCGTTCCGAGCTCGAGGCGAAGTTGTCGGCGGCCGTGCTCATGCCTCCATTGCCAGCGCCGATCGACGCGCCGCTCGTTCAACGCACGGAAGCGGTATCCTCGGCGCGGCCTGCACCGGCGCGCGAGCCTCCATCATGGCGGCGCCGGCTACGGCTCGGCGCTGCATACGCGCTGCGCTTTCGCGGGACCCAGGGCCTCGCGCAGGGGCCCGAAGCGCGCGCGGCGGAAACATGGCGCCGAGAGTCGCTCGAGCTCAGCGGCGGTTTGCGCGCGGGGCTCTGGCTCCCGGAGCAGGTGAACGCGGACGGGCTCGAGCTCTCGTTCGCGGGCTCGACCTGGAACGGCGGAATCGGTGCGGGCTTCGCGTTTGCCAAGGCTGCCGCGCTCGCGCTCGATCTCGAGAGCGGCGTGGACGTGATTCAACGGCACACCGTTCGCGTGAGCGACGGCACCCTGCGAGCGGATGGCGGCCGCGTCGAGCTCAGCCCCAATACGAGCGTCACGCTCGGCGCCAGCGTCGAGCACGCGGGCATCGCGTTCCTGCTTGCGGTGCGCATGACCGTACAATGGCAACGCTTCCGCTACGGCATCGCCGAGCGCGACGGCGCGACCGTGATTCTCACGCCCTGGCAAGTACAACCCGGATTGTGCGGAGGCGCACAATGGTGACCAGGCGCGTGACCCGTTTTCTTCAGACCTGGGAACTACCAACGGCATGAACCGCGTCGTCCTTTTGAATCTCGCTTCGCTGTCGGTCCTTCTCCTTGCCGCGTGTAGCGGCAAGACGGAAATCGTCGCGACGCGCGTCGTCGATCCGGCCTCGTCCTCAATCGGTGGGGCGAGTGGGAGTGCGGGCGTGAGTGGGAGTGCGAGCGGGAATGCGGGGGTGGGTGGGAGCGGCGCGAGTGGCGGCGGTTCGTCGGGCGAAGCCGGACAGAGCGGTGCGGGCGCGGGTGGAAACGCCGGGATGGGCCCGGGCGGTGCGGGGGGCACTGCGGGGAGCGCGGGCACCGGGGGAGTGAGCTCGGTGTGCCAGCACGGGGGGAGCGAGGTCACGTTGCCGGCGGGCAATACCGTGTGTGACTGTCCGGCGGGCACGTGGGGCTCGACCTGTGCATTGACGACCAAGCAACTCGCCATACAACCGAACTTCGCCTGTGCACTGAAGAGCGACGGCACGGTCACTTGCTGGGGTGAGAATCTCACCGGCGAGTTGGATGCGCCCCCGGGACAGTTCACGAGTATCTCTACGGGCGCTGACGTCAGTGGCGGCACCGACTGGGCTTGTGGCGTCAGGTTGGACGGGACGCTCGCGTGTTGGGGTGACAATAGCTTTGGGAAAATTAGCCCTCCGACTGGGACGTTCACCAGTCTGTCGCTTGGCGCTCGTTATGGCTGTGCCCTGCGAACGGATGAGACCGTCGTCTGTTGGGGCGACAACACCAACAACCAGGCGACCCCGCCGTCTGGCACGTTCACGAGCCTAACTGTGGATACCGATAACGCCTGCGCTGTAGGGACGGATCAGAGCGTGACTTGTTGGCCGAGCGATCCGGGTGTCGGGACTCCGCCGCTCACGGGGACCTTCGCAAGCATGTCGTCGGGCGCTTGCGGTGTACGCACGGACGGCACGCTAGCTTGCTCTTCACAATGGGGCCCAGTCCCGGACGGGACGTTCACGCCAGGCATAGTGGTCGTTTCGGACCTCGGTTGCGGCGTGCATACCGATGGCACTCTGGCGTGCTGGGGTGACCTGACGAACATCGCACCGCCGACTGGCGCTTTCTCGAGCGTCTCCTCGGGTGTGCCGGTGTGTGCGATACGCACGGACGGCACCGTGGCATGTTGGGCCTACCGCCCCGGGTTCGTCGACAATCCAGAAGTGATTCCCGCGGGCGCATTCACTGCGGTAGTGACGGTGGGGCCAGACGCGCGCTGTGGGCTCAAGCCCGACGGAACCGCGGTGTGCTGGGGCAACTCTGCACGGCCCAGCCCACAGGGTTCATCGTTCGTAAGCCTGACGATGGGCGCGTCGGCGCGCTATGGGGGCTCGTTTGTGTGCGGTCTGAGCCACGACGGAACGGTCACTTGCTGGGGAGATAACGCGCCGTCTTTGGCTGGAACGTTTACTAGCATCTCTGCTGGCGCGGGGTCCCTGTGCGGCGTGCACACCGGCGGAACACTCGAGTGCCTGATCGTTGGGGATGTCGCGCCCAACATGACGGAGGAACAAACGGTTCCTAGCGGGACATTCAAGGGCGTCGCGACGTTTGGCACCACCAGCAGCTTCTGGCGCACTTGCGGCATTCACGCGGACGACGACACGGTCGAGTGCTGGGGCCCCATCAGCGGCGGAATCACTCCAACGGGCGCATTCATGGCGCTGTCCATGGGCGACTCAGGGAGCTGCGGCTTGCGCACGGACGGTACCATCGCCTGCTGGGACCAAGACTCGCTGCTGCCGGACCCCCCATCTGGCACTTTCATCCGCATTTCGCTCGCCGCCAACAACGCTTGCGCCCTCGCGACTGACGGGACGCTGGCATGCTGGGGGGACAACACCGCGGCAACTCCGCCAAGTGGCACCTTCATCGACGTGTCTCTTGACGACGTGGCTCCGGCGCGGGACGCGCCATGCGCCGTCCAGACGGACGGCAATATCGTGTGTTGGGGCGCTGTCGTGCGACCGGACCAGGGATAACAACGTCGGGACTGCTGGGATTCATGCTAAAATCCGCGCCGGATGCATTCCCGAACACCAGGAGAGCTCAAGGGTGCAGCGGGACGGCAGATGGTGTCTGGTTGTTCCGATTGAGGAGTATCGAGCGGTGCTCCGTCGTCCTCGCGACCTTGTTCGCGTGCGCGCGAAGGCCAGCGACGGCGCCGCTTGCTTCATTGTCAGCGACCGAGAATGACGTCTGCATCCCGACTCCTCCTGGCTCGCAAGCGCTGTGTGAACCACAGCCCGCCCGAATGCCCCGCTGGCGATCGAGCTGCGGCCCCGGCGCCCCGTTGGCTGACGAGCTCGAGCTCGAGCTGACCAACACTACCAGCAAGGCGTGCCTTAGCGGGCGAGTGATCACGATCGGCGCGCGCGCCGCTGGCTGGACCGAAGGGCTGGAGCACGTGTGCCTCCAAGCCAGCTCCTCGGACCGCTGGGACGGGCTCGAGCGAGGGATGCTCGTCTACGTCGTGCCGGTCGCAAGAGATGAAGAAACTCTCGAAGCGCAGATGACGTGCGCCTACCGCCCAGCGCACAACGACGAGTGACTGCGCTGTGACCTAGACGCAGTCGAAATCGGGGCACGCGCTTCGTAGTGGTATGGGGGAGGTCCCTATTCGATCAAAAAAGTAGGAAAGGTACGTTTTCGACGTCAAATTCAGGCGAGTGCGCATTGAACCTGGGATAGGACCCGCAGCAGGCGGCGGCGCGACAGGCGGCCTCGGCGGTGCGAGCGGTGGCGCTGCCGGCGCTGCGGGAGGCCACGGCGGTGCAGGGTTTGGAGCGGGCGGTGCATGCGAGCGACGACCAGGGAAGCCGTTGACGGTAGGGCGGGTACTCTATACCGTCTCGATCCTGTGCGAGCTCATCAGCAGACTCGCAGGGGAGTTCGGATGACGAAACGATCGTGCTTGGATTCGTGGGCTGCTTTCGCGTTCGGGTGCGTGGACTCGGGGCGAGATGCGCTCGGGCTAAGAGTGTTTGTGTGCGTCGTGCTGGCGGTCTGTGCGCTGAGCGCGTGCGGCGGCGATTCGACCAGCTCGGGACAGACCTCGGCGCCTCCCAGCGGACGCCCAAATCCGGATGGGACCTTTGACTACTCTTGCAGCATCGCGGTGCAGTCGGGCGGAACGAGTGGCGTGCTGTGCATCGACTTTTCAGGGTTGGCTTCCGATCAGATCACGCTGGCGCAGCAGTCCTGCCAACAAGGTGCGGCGGCCGTACCGGCTCCGGCCACCGCGCGGCTCACGTTTCTGGACAGCGCTTGTCCGGTCGAGAACATCCTGCTCGGCTGCAAAATAGCAGCAAGCAATATCACTCTCATCGAGTGGTACTACAGCGACGACGGGCTTTCGGCGTCACAGGTCACGTCGCTGTGCTCATCGCTCAACGGTACGACCGTTCCGCCGCTCTCCGCGGCGCCCGATGGCGGCGGCTAGCTCGCGCCGCGACCAGCCCAGTTTTGCAGCGAGTGGGCAGCGGCGATCACAGGGGCCGAGGGCTCTGCGCCGAGCGACGAAAATATTTCGTCACGCCGGCATGCGCCAATCGTCCACTAACCAGGTGAGCACAATGAAACGATGGCTTGGGACGGTCGGGCCGTTGCTGTGGGTCGTGGGGGCACTGGGTTGCAGTTCTGACAAGGCGAAGGAGTCGCCCCCGACGTTGGGGCCTCCTCCCGAGCAGACGACCGCTCACCTGCTCGTGATCGGCACGACGGGGTACATGCAGGACGCCGCGCTCGGCGTTGAGGGAGCGTGGTACTCGTACGGAGACGCCGTTGGCTCGGCGGCGGATGCTGCGGCGGGGGATTGCCAGGCCGCAGGCCACCTCACGAGCGAATGCTCCGCGATCGCCACGCCCATGCTCGGTAGTTTCGAGAACAGCGGGGGCGCCATGCACACCGAGGGGACCGTCGAGAAAGTGCTCGATATCGTGGGGATGGCGGGCAGTCCGGACTACGACAAGATGTGGGGCGCCGGGATCGGCTGCGATCTGAACAATCCCGGCAATGCGGACGGCGGTGTCGACATGAAAAGCCCATACGACGCGCCCGCACATCACGTCGTCGGGATCTCGTTCGACTTCGACACGCCGGACCACACGTTGCCGAGCACCGGCTTGCGCGTCGAGTTCCCGACGCCCACCACCCAAACCGCCGCTCATGTCTGGCGTCCGGCCGGCAGCGGAGACAACTACGTCAGCCCCATCGCGATCGGAACCAACGAGATCCTATTTGCGTCCGACGTAGAACAGCCGGACTACGTGATGAACAAGGTCGACTTCAATTCCGCGCAAGTCCTCTCGGTGCAGTGGCACGTGCCGACCACGGTCACGGCGGGCGCCTCCTACAGCTTCACGATCCAGAATTTCTCGCTGCTCACCCTGCCGTAGGGTGGCTCGGCTGCTCATCCCGAACGAAGAGACGTCCGTCTCCCCGCGCGCTGCTCAGCCTTACGCGGACTCAACTTGAGCGACTCGCCGTTTCGAAAAACCTCGAACACGAGATCGTCGAGATGCGCGCCGCCAGCTGCCAGAAACCTCTTGAAAGTGGGCGTGGCGACGCCGTTCACACTCAGGATGATGTCACCGAAACGCAGGCCAGCGTCGGCGGCTTCGCTATCGGGTTCCACCTCCCACACCGGAATTCCACCCAGCAACTTGGCGAGTCGAGCAATCGTGGGAAGTGGGGACATGGTCTGCAATGGCTCCGTTGCGCACGACGAATGGCGCAACCAAGGCATCAGCACGAAACGCGCCAGCTCGAGCCGCCGCAATTTCTCGCCGATTTCACGCGGCCCGGAGCTCGCTCGTCCAGCGTTGAGCCAGCGGGCGTCTCGATCTGGGTCAGCGCGCGCGCGCGCTCCGACGATTCCGGACAATGCCGACGTCGGATGTCGCGGCATGCGAAGAAGTGCGTTCGGGCTGCTGATCGGATCGTCGCGTCGCGAGTTGTGCCAAACTCGGCACACGATTACTCAGAAAATCCCTGTAAATGGCGAGCCTGCGTGCGGCTCGGCTCTTGCTTCAGCGGAGTGATCATGGTCCAAAAGCCAATTTGGCTCCTGCTCGTCTTGGGCGTGGTCGGGTGTGGTGGGAAGGCCCAGTCCGACGCGGGTAACCCCGTGGGAACAGGCAGCGGCGCGGCCTCTTCGACGGGCGGAACCTCGAGCGGCGGCAGCTCGTTCGGTGGAACGTATTCGGGCTGCAACGCGGAGGTCTCGTGTTTTGCCAACGAGCAGCAGGTCTATTCAGCGAGTGAATGTCCACAGAACGTGACATGTCGTGAATTGGTCGAACCGTGCACCGGCGGCCCGATCTGGTGTTACTCGCTGGCCGGTGTGGATGGCGGCGGAGGCACCGCCGCGCTTGACGCCGGGGGCGCGGCGAGTAGCTCGTGTCCGGCGTGCTCCGCAGCCGAGGTTTGCATCGCGTATCGCCTCCAAGGAGGCGACGTGCAGGTCCCGCCGAATCCCAACGCGTGCCCGGACGGCAAACACTTCGAAAACGAACACTGCGCGGCGGACTTCGCCTATGAGTGCGTGGAGCTCCAAGGGAACTGCACACCGGGCACGTCGCCCACGTGCGCCTGCGCGCAACACGACGCGAGCACGTGTCCGAGCGGATATCCGAGCTGCTCCGGTCCTACGGCCGCGCCGTGGCTCGACCCAGCCGCACAATTGATCTGTGAGCTTGACGCGCCCTAACCTGTGGGGAGCATGACGACGTGGTTCGCGCACGACAGCCGCGATCTCGCGCAGCTGGGGCATCCTATTCATCGCAACGCGCGTTTGAATGGACCGCTCTGCCCCCCACGCCCATGTCGCGCGGACGGACAATCGATCACTGAGGGCTCGAAAAAAGATCTCCTTGCGACCGGCCGTGCCGCCCCTTAAATTGGACGCATGTCGTGGGAGAGTTCTGGCCGGAACGCGATCGGCGACGAGTCGCGTGCACGTCGCACGAGGCGCAGCTGGCATCCCACGATGCTCACGGCGCTGCTCGCGTTGCTCGCGCAATCGTGCGGGCTCGTGTCGAGTGAGGCAAACAGCGCCACGCCGGGGGCGAGCGGCGCCGCGAACGCCGGCACCGGCGGCGCCCTGAACGCCGGCGGTACGCTGAGCCTGGGCGGTAGCCTAAGCGCCGGCGCGGCGGGCGTGAATGGCGGCGCCTGCGCGCTCGACGACACTCTGTTCGCCGATCAGACGGTGATCCAAATTGGTAGTCAGCGGGTTTTTTATAGTTGGACTACCGACGACCAAGTGGCTGAGCTGCGCGCTGGCGGGCCGCTCTTCAGTCGCAGCGAGAGCCCTGGCCAGGGTCCCGGTCTCGCCGTAACCGAGCTGGTTCAGTTTGGGAACTCCGGGACCGGCCAGCAGCAGACACTCGCGGCGGAGCTCGCGAGCAGCGTTTTCGCCAAGATTCGTTACGCCTGGACCAACCCCTGGGCGACCTTGCTCGGCTGGCCCGGAGAGAGCTACGGCACCCAGCTCTTGCAGATCGAGCTCAAGCCCGAGGCCTGGATCGCGTTCTTCAGCGCCCAGGGTCTGTACGTGAACGACGCGCAGGGTCAGTCGGTGGCGATCGAGACCGCTCTGGCGAGCCCGGAGCGCATCGGTGCCATCTACTTCGAGTCGAGCGCCGATCCGTCGAGCGTGACATGCGGCACGTTCAGCACGAGCGCGGTGGCGTTCCGCGAGTTCGTGCTCGGAAACATCCAGATGGTCCAGCGCTGGTCGCTGGCGACACCTGAAATTGCAGGCCGCTTGAGCAGCGATATCACCGAGCTTCAGGCGTTCGAGAGCGAGCTTTCGTGTCTGGCAGTGCCGGATCAAGCTAGCTGGTCGAGCGGGCTCGAGTGCGCGTGGCAGAATAGGTCGGCAGGGTCGGGCGCGCTGATGAGCTATGACTTCTCGCTCGGTATCCCGAGCGCGCTCTATTGGCCGAGCATGGAAAATATTGCGGCGCTGATCGCCGCGCTCCAGGCGAGCATGCCCACAGGCGACCCGCTCAGTGTCACCCCTGGGGGTTAGACATGCAGGTCGTCAGCAAGGAGGTCGCGCTCGCGCGGCTGTGTGAGCACAAGCGAGCGCTGCTGGTGAACGGAGCGACGTGCGTGATGTGCGTCCTGGCCGGCAACGGCGCGGCTCCGGAGCTGATCGCCGAGAGCCGGCACTCCGTCGTTCTGCTCGACCGGTTCGCGTGCCGCTACGGGCATCTGATGGTGATCGCCAAGCAGCACGTCGAGCGCGCGAGCGAGCTCACTTGGGAGATCTACGCGGACATCCAGCGCTCCGTGTTCGACGCCATCCGCGTCGTGGAATCCTGCTTCAAACCCGCGCGCGTGTTTACCGCGACCCTGGGCGCGGCCGTCGAGCTGCCGATGACGTACTCGCACTACCACGTGCACGTGATCCCCGTGTACGAAACCGACGAACGCGCCCGGCCCGCTCGCGTGCTCAGCTGGTCCGAGGGCGTCGTCGTGTACGACGACGATGAAGCGGCGCGCGTGTGCCAAACGCTCGCGGCCGGCTGGCGTTGGATGGCGAAAGATCGCGCGCGAGAGGTGGGCTAGTCGAGTTGTCACGCCCGTGCCGCGTGCTCAATCTCGTGACCAACCCGGCGGTCAACACACAGGCTGACTTCGACGAGCTCGCGGACGCGATCCGCTCGCTCGACGCGGAGGTGCTCGTGCAGGTGCTGGCCGACTCGGCCGAAGCGGACGCGCGCGCGGGCGCTCTCGAGCTGCCCGCGGTTACTGTCTCGCCCGGGCCGCTGCGCGCGCTGCGACCACGCCGCGGTGCGGTGTTTCAGGGGCAGCAGGTAGCGAAATCCACCGAGTATCGCGTGCTGGAAGCGGCGGGGATCCCCGTGCCGCGCTGGGTGCGCTTGCTCCCAGGTCGAGACCCCGATTTGGCAGGGTTCGACAGCTACGTGGTGACCAAGCCGGACTTCGGCGCGCGCGGCGCAGAGGTTCGCATCGAACGACGCACGGTGGCCCGCTGGACGCCGCCGCGCACCGAGCTCGCCTTGCGCTTCGGCGGCCCTTTCAACCCGCGGCTCGCGCAGGATTTCGTGTACACCGGCCCCTGGCCCTCGAGCTACCGGGTGATGACGCTGTTTGGGAGCGCGCTGTTTGCGCTGCGCATCGAGGCGAGCCACCGCGGCGCACCGCTGCGCGATCGAACCGCGTTTCAGGGGCAAAGCGTGGTGTCGTCGGGGAGCGGGTGCAGTTTCGAGTTCAGCGACGACGCCGAGGTGATTGCCCTCGCCGAGCAAGCTCACTCCGCGTTCCCGCGCGTGCCGGTGCTGGGCGCCGACATCGTGCGCGACGCCGAGAGCGGCAGCTTGTTCGTGATCGAGGTCAACAGCTTGGGCTTCACTTGGCATTTCAGCTCGCCTTCCGGGCTGAGGCTCCAAGCCGAGCACGGTCTTGACCTGACCGTGCAATTCGACGGCCGGCGCAAGGCCGCGCGCATCCTGGCAGAGGTGTGCGCTCGGCACGCGAGCTAGTCGTGAGCTCTTCGGCTCCTCACGCCACCTGTAAATCCGCGCTGGGCGGTCTACCGAACTTGCGGGCGTACTCGCGGCTGAATTGGGACGCGCTTTCGTAGCCGACCGCAAAGGCGGCGCTCGAGACGCTGTGCGGGCCCGCGCGCAGCAGGCGGCGCGCCTCGGTGAGGCGGAGCTCTTTTTGGTACTGCAGAGGTGTGGTCGTGGTGATGGCCTTGAAGTGCTTGTGGAAGGCGGACGGGCTCATGCCGACGGATTTGGCCAGTTCGGCGATGTCCCAGGACTTGCGATGGTCTGCGCGGAGCGTCTTGATGGCGCGGGCGATGTTGCTCTCGTTGCTGTCGCGGTGCATCAGCGAGCGCAGCATCCCGCCCGCTTTGGAAAGGAACAGCCTGAAGTGAAGTTCCTTGCGCACCAGAGGCAGGAGCACCCGCGCGCCGAGCGGGTCGCCCAGCAGATCGAGATAACGACTGACGACGTCTTCGAGCAGAGGATCGATCGGGGCGATTTCCATCGAGCGCGCGGAGGCGGTCTCGAGCTCTCGGTGATCCACCTCGTCGTACAGGCTGCGCAACACCGTCAAGTCCAGCTCGATGACGACGGCCAGGTACGGATGCTTTTCCGACGCCTTCGTCACCCGAGCCAGCACGGGCAGGTCATGGCTGACGACGATGCACTTTCCGGCCGAGACCACCCGAGTCTGATCGCCGATGGTCGTTACTTTCTCTCCCTGCAGAATCAGGCATACGACGGGCTCGTAGATGCTTGCTTCGAACTCAGTGGGAGCACGCTCGCAAAGCAGATGGAGCCCCGCGGCAAACTGGTGCTCTTTGCCTGCTTTATCGCGCTGATTTGCGTCGATTGCGCGCTTCGTCCGTTCCAGCAGCCGATCGAGGGGCATTGGGGGCGTTTCTCCGGGAGAGCATAGATCGATCCCGCGAGCGTTGCTTGAAATCGAACGAGCCGAGAGGATTGGGCACGAGCGATGGAGGATGATGCACGCCGATCAGCGACCCACGGAGCTATCTCTGCTGCAAGGAGCGAAGACGATGACGACCCACGAAACGAAATACCTGAACGACTTGATCGAGAGGCACACGCGAGACATGACCGGCAAGGTGGTGGCCGTGACGGGCACGACCAGCGGTACCGGTTACGTCTGTGCGCGCGAGCTAGGCAAGCTGGGCGCGACGGTGCTTTTGCTCAACAGGCAGAGTGAACGCTCGGAACGCGCTCTGTCCGAGCTCAGGCGAGAGGCTCCCGGCGCACGGTTCGAGGCGTTCGCGTGCGATCTGCAGGACTTCGAGAGCGTGCGCGGCGCAGCTCGCGCCATCGCGAGCAAGTTCGACGTGCTTGACGTGCTCTGTCACAACGCGGGCGTCATGGCCCTGCCCGATCAGGCGACGAAAGACGGGTACGACGTGCAGATGCAGACCAACAGCATCTCGCCGTTTCTCCTCACCAAGGAGCTGTTTCCGCTGCTCCGGGGAAGCCAGGAGGCACGCATCGTCAACCACACGTCGCTGGCTCGTAAGGGCAGCGACCACGAAGCCAAGTACTTCGGCAAGCACGGTGGAAACCTCGGTGGCGACGGCAAGCCGGAAGCGAGCGCCAACTTCCAAGGGCCGCGTTGGGAGCGGTATCACCAGTCCAAACTAGCGAACTGCACCTTTACCTACGGCCTAAAGCAACGGCTCGAGGCCGCGCGGATCTCCAACGTGAAGGTGCTCGTCGCGCACCCGGGAATCGCGCGCACGGGCCTGCAGGAAACCTCGGACAAGTCCGGCGGAATGAACGTCAATCATGCCGTCATGCTGCAAGCCCAAACGGCCGAGGACGGCGCGCTCGGGATCCTCCGAGCCTGCGCGGATCCACAAGCTCAGTCTGGAGACTTCTACGGGCCGGAAGGCCTCACGGGCTTTCCGAGCAAGCTCGCGCCGGAAGAGCTATTGCTCGATCCGAAGAACATCGCGATTTGCTGGGAGGGGTGTGAGGCTGCCGTAGGCAAGTTCGAGGTCATTGGATAGGAGACGCAGCTCTCGTCACCGCCCGGGACGAACGCGCTCCGGATCAGGGCGGCGTGAGCGTCCAAGCGCCGCCCGCGGTCCCGCACGCCTTCTCGAGGTTTCCGTTGAGGTCCGACATGAAGTAGTAGCAAACAGTGCCGGTCGGCTGCATGCAGCAGCCGAGTGCTCCCGCTGGACAATGAGGGGTCGGCGTGCCGCCAACGGAGGTGCATGTTGCATCCACATTGCTGGGCGGATCGGCGCTCGACGGGTACCAGTTGCACGTCATCCCGCTTGCCGTGGTTATGTCGCATGCTTCACCGTCCGTCGCGCCGCCCGTGCGACCAGACGTGTGCCCACTCAATAACTCGCGCAGTCTTGGAACACGAAGAGCCCTTGGGCGGCGCACTCCGTGCTCGGCGCAGACTTCAGCGAGGGACAAGAGAAGCCTGCCCAGAGTACCCCCGGTTTGATCTGGTCAGCGAGGACGCTCACGCTGCACGGGCTCGCCTGATCGCTGGCGAGCGTGTCCGCCAAATCCGAAGTATAGACGGACGCCGTAGCGCTGCTCGAGCCCTTCGTGCCGACCATCGGAGCGCTGAAGGCGACCTGAACGGCGCCGCCAGTCGCTTGCCCCGAAAGCGTGGCGTTGAACGCGTAGCTGCCGTTACCGATGACGCTGCAGGTGACCGATACTCCTTGACCGTCGATCAGTGGAATACCGGCGCTCGTTTGAGTGGGTGGGGGATCGCCGAGCGCGTAGGACTTGCCGCTGATCGGGCACGCGTAGCCGGGCGTCGCTGGGTTGGCGAGGCCGATGGCGAGCGTGAGCGAGCCTTGAGCGGGTGGCCTACTGCCGATGCCGCTCGTGCCGCCTGTACCGACACCTCCCGCGCCCGCGGTCGAGAACGGCCCCGAGCTCCCTGAGCTGCTGTCTCCGCCGCAGGCGCACAGCGTAGCCGCGGCCAGACCGAGCACCACCAACGCCAAACGTCCCATTGCCGCCTCCATTTCGTCGCTGGAACGAGCGTAGCTCAAGACGGCGCCGAGCGCTTGCGCTGCCGACCACGCCGCCGCGTTGTGGCGTCGGGGCGTCCGCCCAATATCCGATTCGCTATCGCTCGAGGGCTACGCCGCCTTCCGCTTGCTCGACGCCTCTGCGGTATCGAGCACCATCTCTTTCATGGCGCGCCCGGACCAGCCGAGCAGCGCCTTGGCCTTTTCGTGGCTGACGAGGGCGGGTTTGCCGAGTTCGTCGAGGACCAAGCGCACGGTTGGGTCGAACAGTGCGACGATGCGGACCAGGAAATTGGGCAGCACGCGCGTGGGCACGCGGTAGCCGGCGGCGGCCAGCACGTCGGCAATTTCTTTCATCCACACGGTGTCGCTCGCAAGCAGGAAGCGCTCGCCTGCGGCTTTTTCGTTGGTCATCGCCAGTACGTGCGCGTGCGCGACGTCACGCACGTCGACCAGTGGAAAACTGAGGCGGGGCACACCGGGCACCTCGCGGCGCAGGAGCTTGCCGACGATCTCATTGGACGTGTTGTCGACGCCGAGCAGGGACGGGCCGAGCACGTAGCCCGGGTTGATGCAGACGAGCTCGAGCCGGCGCTCTGCGGGCAGCGCTTTCACGAAATCCCAAGCGGCGCGCTCGGCGACTGTTTTGCTCTTTTCGTAGGCGCCCATCGGTTGAGTCAGATCCGACCAATCGCTTTCGTCGAAGCAGTGCCCGTCGTCGCGCGAGCGACCCGACGCGATGGCCGCGAGCGACGATGTCATCACCACGCGCTTGACGCCGTTTTCGGACGCGGCGCGGAGCGCGCGCAGCGCTCCCTCGCGCGCGGGCACGACCAGCTCGTCGTCGCGCTTCGGCGGGGCTTTGGGCAGCGGGGAGGCGACGTGCAGCACGTAGCTCGCGCCGGACATCGCTTCCGTCCAACCGTCGTCGCGCGTGAGTTCCGCCTGCGCGAAGCTCAGCTTTTCTGCGCTCGAACCGCCGAGCGCGGAGCGAATGCTGCCCTCTCGCGCGCGATCGCGCAGCGTGCCGCGCACGCGATAGCCAAGCTCGAGCAGCTCGCGCGCGCAGTGCATGGCGATGAAGCCAGAGATGCCGGTGACGGTGACGAGAGTGCCCGCGGGATCGGTCATGCGCGGCATGTTACACCCACGACCGTCACGAGTATTCGAGATCCTCCGCGTCGGGCTGGATGCTCACTCGCACTGGGACAATAGCACGGTGAGGCTCTCGGGGTTCGGCGTGGCCTCTTCGCCGCTGGTGGTCACGGCGATGTCGGTGACGCCGTCGGCGTTGAAGTCCCCCGCCGCGATGGCCGTGACGAGCTGAAACGCTTGGCCGCCGACGCCGTAGGTCACCGGCGCCCCGAACGTGCCGTCCCCGGCGTTGAGGAAGACTGCAACCGGGATCGGATCGGTCGAGCCCCACGTGCTTCTCATCACCATCGCCAGATCTACGTGACCGTCGCCGTTGAAGTCGCCGGTTGCGATTTGATAGACGTCGGGAGTTTCCGAGATGGGATCGCTCACTGGGCCGTGCAACGTGTGATCGCCGTTACCCAGAAAAATCTCGAGCAGGTTGGCCTCGTCTGGGAGATTCGCGTTGACGGTCGTCGTCGTCGCGACGTCGTCCTTGCCGTCTTCGTTGAAGTCGGCGACAGCAAGCCCGTAGGGGATCCACGACTCGCTCGTGATGTAGCGCGCCTCTTCGCCGAACGTGCCGTCTCCGGCATTGATGAACACTCCCACGCCACTCGGCTCTCGCGTGGACAGCTGAGCCAAATCCGGATGGCCGTCCCCGTCGAAATCCCCGGCCCGCAGGTCCCCGAACTGCAGCCAATCCGCGTTGGCGTGCAACGCGGGGGGCGAGAAGCCGCCGCTGCCGTCGTTGAGAAACGTGCTCAGCACGAAATCCGCGGGCTCCAAACCAGGCAGTGAGATGCCGCCTCCGTCCGAGATGGTGCCTCCTACCATCTCGTAGTCGTAGCCAGCAAAAGCGAGGTCCGGGTAGCCGTCGCCGTTGAAGTCGCGAGCGACGAAGCAGCCGTTGTCTCGCGGTGTGGGAGCCGTGACGAGCTCGGGCGCGAACAGGCCGCCCGCCATGCCGAAGTCGACGCCGAGCAGTCCGGCAGTGTCCTCGCTCGCGCCGGCGGATTCGCCGCTGTTCGCCTGACTGGCGAGGTCGAGCTTGCCGTCGCGATCGAAGTCGGCAAAAACCATGTTTGCCGCGTCGTTGCCGGGCGCGCCGTAGTCCGCCGTCGCCTTGAACTTGCCGTCCCCCTGATTCACGAACAGCTCCGACGAATCCGCGTCTTGCCCGCGCTCACCCACCATCAAATCCAAATGGCCGGTGCGCGCGCGATCGATGGCTAGGACCGTTGTAGGCTCATGCGCAACGCCGTACGTCGCTTGTGGCGCAAACCCCTTGAACGTGCACGTCCTCGTCCCCGCGTCGGGCATCGGAGTGACCGCGCCGCCGTGCGCGTCGCGCGACGACTTGCCGCCGCACGCGACCAGGAACACCGTCAAGAGCAGCGAAGCCCGCACCATTTTGCCAGCACAGGCTGACTCGGGGAGTCGGCGCGTGCAACCTCGCGCTCAGATGCGGGGTGCTCGATCGCCGCCACTCATGCGCAACTCTCGCTTTGAATTCCCTGGCGAGGACTTCCGGGAGCGATCGACGGAATTTACCATGTTCGCGAGCTCGCTCGCAGCCTGTCGCTCGACGCGCCCATTTGGCTGCCTACCGGTACCGCGGCCATCACGGCGAACCCCCCCGGCGAAGTACGTTGACTCCGTATCGTCAAGTCAGTTACGCTCGGAGCGCTCGACAATGTGGGTTGGCGAGCCCGAGGAGGTTCACCTGTGTTTCGATCCTACTTCTTTGCAGGTTGTGCCGCTGCGACGGCGCTTTCGGTGGCGATGGCTTGCGGCTCGTCGCCTCCGAGTCTCGGTGCGGATGACTCGACTGCTGGCGATACGAGCGCGGGTGGCGGGGGTCAGGGCGCCACGGCAGGCTCGACTGCCGGCGGTGGGATCGGAGCGACCGCGGGCTCTGGGGTGAGCGGCGCGGGTAAGAGCGGCGCAAGCGTGGGCGGTGCGGGTAGTGCAGGTAAGAGCGGCGGCGGCGTGGGCGGTGCGGGTAGTGCAGGTAAGAGCGGCGGCGGTGCGGGCGGTGCGGGTAGTGCAGGTAAGAGCGGCGGCGGCGCGGGCGGGACCGGGGCGGTGGAGAATTCAGATTCGCTCTGCCACAATGGCTTGGACGACGACAAAGACGGGCAGGTGGACTGCGACGATTCAGACTGCGTCGGCACGTTCTATTGCCCGGCCGCGTGGACCTGTCTATCCACGCACTATTTCGACGGAACGTGCGACTGCGGCTGTGGCATCGTTGACGGCGATTGCGCAGATCCAAGCCCGGATTCATGCATGGCATGCGACGAGGGATGCGCCGACGCGACGTGCAGCAATCTCAACCCGCAGGACAACTCTAAGTGCCTTTGACGATTTGACTGCCGCACGCTGCACGTGTCGGCATAGGAAATCGTCTTGCGAATTGCAGAATCTGGCCGCACACCGTAGGCTGTCAGTCCTGACCATGAAGCGCTTTCACTACTGCTTGCAGTCGGCTTTCTTCTTTGGACTCTTGGGGCTGGGTTCGAGCGCGTGCAGCAGCTCGAGCGGCACCGCGAACAACGGGGCCGTCGATGCCACGACAGGTGGCGCAGGTGGCACCAGTTTCGCAGGCAGCTCGGGCGCAGGCACGGCGGGCAGCTCGGGCGCAGGTACGAGTGGCTCGTCGAACGGCGGCGTGAGCGGTAGCGCGGGCGCGAGCGGTAGCGCAGGCAGCGTAGCAATGGCTGGTGCAAGCGGCAGCGCCGGTGCAAGCGGCAGCGCCGGTGCAAGCGGCAGCGCTGGTGCGAGCGGTGCAAGCGGCGGCGCCGGTGCAAGCGGCAGCGCTGGTGCAAGCGGCGGCGCCGGTGCGGCTGGCGCGGCGGGTTCCGCGGGCGCGAGCGGCGGCTTGCCTCCGCTCATCGTGCAAGGCAATCAGCTCAAAGATCCCTCCGGTAAAACCATCATCTTGCGCGGCTCGTCATTGATCGACATCGGATCGCTCTACGCGTACGGCGGCATGTCCAGCGCCGGCGTTAGCGCGCGCTTGGATAAAATTGCCGCAGCCGGCGTGCAAGGTCACGTCGTGCGCATGCCTGTCTATCCCGAGATCACCTACAACGGCGGCACTCCGACCTGCTCGCCCATGCCGTATCCCGTCGGGACAGGTCCGGCCTCGACCTGCACACCCAAGCCGTCGCTGAGCGCAGCCGACTACGTGAGCAAGCTGCTGAAGCCTGCCGTCGACTACGCGACCAGCCAGGGCCTGTACGTGATCATCGATTTTCATCAAATTGACGACATCACCACGGGCAACTCAGCGGCCGACGCAAACACCTTTTGGGCCGACGTCGCGCCCCAGTTCGCGAGCTACTCGAACGTGCTGTACGAGGCCTTCAACGAGCCGATCGACAAGGCTGGCCCGTGGTCAAGCCTCAAGCCGGTCGTGCAGGGCTTCATCACGACCATCCGCGCCCAGGCGCCGAACAACATCATCATCGTGCCTTCTCACAGCTGGGACCAACACCCGGGCGATGCGACGAGCGACCCTCCGACCGGCGAAAACCTGATGTACACGGCGCACATCTACCCGAGCAACTGGGCCGCCGGCTTCCAATCCCAGGTCGCGACCGCCGTCACGAAGGCGCCCGTGTTCATCTCCGAGTGGGGCTACAACAACACCGATCCCGCCACCTTCGGCACCTCCCTACAAACCCTGGTCGACATGAACGGCGCCAGCTGGACCGCTTGGGTGACCGACAACTCCTGGGGCCCGCCGATGTTCTCGGACAAAACCCTGACCACGCTGAACCGCTTCGGCACCCTCGTGCAGAGCTGGCTCGCAGCGAAGGCGACGAGCGACTGGGTGCAGTAAAGCGGCGAGACGCTATTTGATCAGCCGCCCGAAGCCCGCGATGCCGGAGCCGGTTGGGAAGCCCGAGCGATGCAGCTGATCGGCGTCCGGATGACGGTGACCGGAGCGCACGGGCGCCGGCGAAACCGATTGAACGCTCGCCGCGCTGCACACGGCCGCCGCGCCGTCGATCGGGCCGGTCACGTCGCTGCTGGTCGGGATCACGGCGGGCTGCACGCGTTCGTGCGGCGTATGGTGGAGCACGTCCCCGAGATTTCTCGCGTTCGCGTCGCGCGCCGTGATTGGCGAGAGGCCAAACGTCGTCTCGATCAGCTTCAAGGTCGAGGTGTGCTCGAACGGTCCGTCGTGGACCACGCGCGGCCGAGCGAGATTGGAGACGACGATCGCCGGCACGCGGAAGCCGAGCTGGCGGTAGTCCGGCGTGAGCCGGCCTTCGGTCGGCGTGGTGCTGTCACCCGTGTGGTCGACGTTCGCCGGATCGGTGTCGTCGATCACGCGCGGCGGCGGAACATGGTCGTAAAAGCCGCCCCACTCGTCGAACGTGACGACCAGCACGGTATTGTCGAGATAACCGGCGTTCGCCAGTGCGTGATACGTGTCCGCGATGAACCGCTCGCCGAGCCGAATGTCCGCGAGGGGGTGATCGTCCGCCGATGTGCCGTTGCCTTCGACGTCGAACGCGGGATCGACGAAGCTCACGTTCGGCAGGTTGCCCCCCGCCACCACATCGAGAAACGACGGCGTGGTTACGGGAATGCCGAGCGCGTCGCTGTCCCCTGGCGCGAACGGATGCCAGAACGGGAAGAACTTGGTTCCCCAAAGCGCGAGGAAGGGCAGGTCGCGGAAGAAGTAGCCGCCCGTCGGCACGCCGTTGGTGTTCGGAATCGGCGACAACTGATCCCAGATGGACGGCAGGGCGGTGATGGTCTGGGCGTTGTGATCGCGGTCGGTGCGCGCCGCGTGTTGATAGAAGCGGTTCGGAAATGTCTCGCCGGCGAACGAGCAGAAGTAGCGATCCAGGACCGTGTAGTTCTCGGCGAGCGCGCCGATCACCGGCAAGTCCGGAACGGCCTTGCGATGCCGCGAACCGTGCTCGAAATTCGAATAAAAGCCGATAGGGAATGTGTTCGCCCTGGCCAGCGTCACGCCCGGATTGCCGGCCGGCGCGGTCGGGCGCATCAAAAAGCCGTCCGCTCTGCCGGCGTTGTGTTGAACGAGGAACCCTTCCCAGCTGTGGTCGGGATCGCTGTAGCCGCAGCCCTGGAAATCCGGAGCGAGCGGATAGTTCGGATAAAAGTTACCGTCCGGCGCTTCGAAGATCAGATCCTGACGACCATCCGCGCCCGGCAGCCAGCCGAGGAAATGATCGAACGATCGATTCTCCATCATGAGGATGACCACGTGCTCGATACCGTTCGAGCCGCGGGGGAATCGCGCCGGATTCGCGCGCGCGAGCAGATCCGTCCCGGTGATACCGAGACCCGTCGTGGCACCCATCAACTTGAGAAGTCCGCGTCGTGTCAGCATGCGCGCGACTCTAGCTGACGCGCGCGCGCCGGTCGGTAACATGTCTCCCACAGCGGTAACATGTCGTCGAACCTCTCGTGACGCTGCGCACTTCGCCACAGCAGTGGAAACAACGAGTCGCCATCAGTGAGGCAGATCGGGACCTGTCGAGGGTACGTCAGCTCCGCATCACGCACCCGTCACGCGGCTGCGAGCGCGCCGCTCGTCAACGTCTTCGTCTCACGCGCCGTTACTATTCGTGAGCACTTCGAGCCAGTGGCCGCTGGGTTCGCAGAAGTACAGTGCGCGCCCGGTGCCACGCTGCGCGACCTCGCCGGGGCGCGTCTGTTGCGGGTCGGCCCAGTATGGAAGCTTCCGCGCTCGGGCGCGCGCCAGCACCGCGTCGAACTCGGCTTCGCTCACCTCGAATGCGTAGTGCTGTGGATGCACCTCGCGCTCGCAAAAATCGAGCGATAGCCCATTGTCGAGTTTCACGGCCAGGAAGTGGCCGACCGGAACCGGCGCGGCCAGGCCGAGCATTTCCGCGAGGAACGTCGCCGACTCTTGCTTGGAGCGCACGTTCACGATCAGGTGGTCGAGCGTGACGGCCATCGACCGACAGTCGAGCACGTCTCGGCGAGCGAGACCAGGCGCCCGGCGCGGCGCTCGATTGCGTCGCGCCAGGCGCGTCATCGCCGTTGCGTCGGCGAGCGCGGGATCAGCCGAGCGTGCAGCAGCCGTTCTTGCACGTCCCTTCGCTCTGGGTGCACTGCGAGTCGCTCGTGCATGCACCGAGCAGGCATTTGGTGTCTTGACCGCAGTTGAACTTGTTCTGATCGATGCGGATGCCCGTCATCGTGGCGGGGTTGCCGCTGGCTTGCGAGCAGACGTGCATTGGGAAGCCGTCTTCCGTGCCCGTGTCGACCGTTTCAGTTGAAACCGGATTGCTCGGGATCGTCCGGCACGCGAAGCGGTTGAGAGTGGCTTGCAGACCAACCATGACCGACCCGAAGGGACACGAGTGCATGCCGTTGCGTTGTGTGCCCGTGTCGAGGGTAATCGCGCCGGACGTGTCGAACAGGTTTGCGCACTTGAATACGTTTTGGTCGACGCGCGCGCCGATCATGGCGCTGCCGTTCGGACAGCAGTGCATTTGCGTGCCTCCAGCGACGCACTGGGTCCCGAAGTCGTAGAAGGTAGTGTTCAGGTTGACGGTGTCGGCAGACGATTTGGTGTCGGTGCTCTCCTGGTCGGGCGCGGCCTGGCCGCAGCCGCCGGCGAATGCACCAGCGATGATGAGGATGATGGGGATTGTGTTCAAACGGAATGGCAATGAGAAATGGGTCATGATCCGCTCTCAAGCAACGGGTGTGCCGCTCGCGAGTCTCCGCGTTCCCCGCCGATTCTTGCTGTCTTTGGTCGACGCAAGCTCAATTAGCAATATCACGGGCGCAGGTTGAGCCTGCTGCGGGCGCAAGGTGAGCCTGCTCTGGGCGCAAGGTGAGCCGAGCTCGGATGCCGGCTGCTCACTGAAGCTGCGCTCCGACAAGTCCACGAGCGCGGGGAGGCAGAAAATCGTGCTAGAAAATCGAGCTCAGAACGACGGCCGCGCAGGCGCGCGCGCCGCTGGTGCCCCGAACGGAGGCGCGCCAGGACGACGGTTTCCCTGGAGATCCCAATGCGGCTATTTCGGCGCTCGGTTCTATCGTTTGCTGCTGCGGTGGCGTTCGCATGTTCGGCGAAACCGCCGTCTCTGCCCTCGGGCGGAGGCGCCGGGGGAGCTTCAGGAATGGGGGGAAGCGCCGGCGGCGGAGGTTGTCAGACGGGTAACGAAAGCTGTCCTTGCTTTGGCAACTCGACGTGCAATGCGGGGCTGACCTGCGTGTCGAATCAATGTGTGACTGTCGGTGTATCCGGCGCTGGAGGTGGGGCCACGGGTGGTGTGGGTGCCACCGGTGGCGGCGCCGGATCGAGCGCAGCTGGTGGCAGCGCGAACGTGACGGGTGGAGCGAGCGGTGACGGTGGCACGAACGCGAGCGGAGCGAGCAGCGGCTCGAGCGGCTCCGGTGCAGGCGGCACGGCAAGTGGCGGTGCCGGCGCTGGGACGAGCGGCTCAGCCGGCGCGGCCGGCAGCGGTGGAGGCTCGGTCTGCGGCAACGGCAAAGTCGAGGGCGCCGAAACCTGCGACGACGGAAATACGACGACCTCTGACGGTTGCAGCGCGACGTGCACCGTGGAGACCGGTTTCGCGTGCGGCGGCGCGCCGTCGGCGTGCAATCGCAGCTGCAATGGACTCACGAAAACGTGCGGTCCGAACAGCGATCAGGATTGTTGCGCGTCGAACCTGGTCACCGGGAATGCCGGCTCCAATAAGCCATTTTATCGCGGCTATGATGGCGTGACCTACACGGATCAATCGTCTCCCGCGACCGTGAGTGATTTTCGTCTCGACGTATACGAAGTCACGGTCGGTCGCTTTCGCAAATTCGTCGCCGCCTACTCGCAGAGCCTGATCCCGGGCGGCGCGGGCAAGAACCCGAACAACCCAAGCGACCCGGGCTGGGATACGACTTGGAACTCATCATTGCCGTCCAACGCAAGCGCGCTCACGACCAGCATCAAGTGCGATGCCACGTTCCAAACCTGGACGGATAGCGCGGGCACGTCGGATAACCTGCCGCTCAACTGTCTCACCTGGTACGCAGCAGCAGCGTTTTGCATCTGGGACGGCGGGCGCCTGCCGACGGAAGCTGAGTGGGATTACGCTGCTGCGGGCGGCACCGCGCAGCGTGAGTATCCTTGGGGCAGCGCCGATCCCGATTGCAGTTTTGCGAACTTCACGGGCTCTACGACCGTCAGCGCTCGCTGCGTGAATCCACCGAACGGCGCGACGAACCGCGTTGGATCGGAGTCGCCGAAAGGGGACGGCCTGTACGGTCAGACAGACTTGTCCGGCAACGTCTGGGAATGGGCGCAAGATTGGTACGCCGCCTCCTACCCAACTCCCTGCGACAATTGCGCTAACGCAACGAGCGCATCCTTCAGGGTGGTCCGGGGCGGCACGTTCTTCAGCATTCCCTCGTTCATCCTCGCTTCCTATCGCAGCGAGCAGGGCCCACTGGCCACGGCGACCGGTGTCGGTGCTCGCTGCGCGAGGACGGCGTTGTAGGGGAGCTTTCGACGGCGGTGGCGTAAGGTGGTCTCGATGCTCAAGGTAGCTCTTTCTGTTGGTGGTCTAGCTCTCTCCGTTGCTGCCTGCGCGGGCCTGCAACAGTTGAGCGGCCCACCCCCGAACGGCGGCACGGCCATGCGTCCGACTACCGGCGCGGGAGCGGGTCCGGCAATGGCGGAGCCCAAAGCGCCGGTGGTCGTGTCCGTCTCGGTCAAGAACGAGTGTGCGAACACCGTCCATGTTTTCTACGGCAAAGAGCCCAAATATGGCAGCGGCAGGGAAGTCGCGCTCGGCGGTAACAGTCTGCAAAATCAGTCTTTCAAGCCCGGTGACATGATCTGGGTCGTGGACGATCAGCAAAACGGCATCGCCTCGACCAGCGTGTCCGAGGGCACGCACGACGTCGTGGTCGGCTGCTCGAATATTTCGTCGCGCTAGTCCAAGCGCGACTGCGCGCGCGCGTCGTAGTATGGTTTTCGGATGCGGACGTCTGCTGCATTCGCCGGGCTCCTTGGGGTTGGTTCGTTGTGCTTCGCGGGTTGCGGGGGCGGAAGCAACGCCGCGACTCCGAGTAGCGGTGGAACGACGAGCAGCGGCGGCTCCTCTGGGAGCAGTGGCGCCAGCGGGAGCAGCGGCTCTGCCGGCAAAGGTGGTGCGGCTGGCGGCGGTGCGACTGCGGGTAGCGGTGCGACTGCGGGCAGCGGTGGCGTGAGCGGCGGGACGGCCGGGAGCGGCGGCGCAGGCCCCGGTCCGATCGCCGGCTCGGCCCTGTTCTTTTCCGATCTCACGAGTGGGCCAAACCAAGGCGGACAAGACAACAAGGGAGCGTTCGTCACCATTTGGGGCAACGGATTCGGGAGCGCACGAAGTACCTCGACCGTGACGATCGGCGGAGGAGCCGCTGACAACTACCCGATCTGGACGGACACCAAGATCACCCTTCAGCTCGGTGCCGCGGCGGCCAGCGGGGAGATCGTCGTGCACGTCGCTGGTAAGAGCGACAGCAACTCTTTGCCGTTCATCGTGCGCACGGGTAACATTTACTTTGTCTCGGCGAGCGGCAATGACTCGGCCGCGGGAAGCTTTGCGGCTCCCTGGCAGACCATCCCCAAGGCCAAGAACACGATCGCCGCGGGCGACATCGCTTATCTCGGCGTGAGCGCCGCGGACGCCGTATCGCAAACTACGGTCGACACCTCGGCTTCTTACAACTGCGCGCTCGGCATGAGCGCCAACGACGCCGGAAACTCCGGGACCGCGAGCGCGCCCAAAGCTTTAGTGGCCTACCCAGGGGCGACGGCGACGATCGGCGCCGTGTCGGGGCTCGAGCGCGGGATCCTAACGCCCGGGATCGGCGACAACTTCGATTATTGGGTCATCTCCCAGCTGACGCTGCGCGGCGCCGTCGAGGCGCTCGATTTCGAAGGGTCCGCGACTGGTTGGCGGGTGGTCGGCAATGACATCTCGTGCCCGAACGGTACCGGCATGAGCGGTTGCGTGACCGGCACCGACACGCCGACCACGCCCGGCGACCTGAAGTTCTACGGCAACGTCGTGCACGACGCGGCCGCCAATGTCGCGTCGGTGACCAAATACTATCACGGCATTTACTTCGCCTCGAACCATCTGGAGCTCGCTTGGAACACCGTGCGCGACGGCAAGACCTGTCGCGGGATGCAATTCCACGACTCGGGCGGACCGAATGAATTCGATATCGTCGTGCACGACAACCTGATTCACGGCACCGTGTGCGACGGCCTCAACTTCGCGACCGTGGATCCGTCGCAAGGCGCCGTCATCGCTTACAACAACGTGATCTACGATGTCGGCCGAGGCCCCGATCCCGCGGACGGCTCGTCCGTGTACTCGTGTATCTACGTCGCCAACATCACCAACGCGGGGTCTCCCGGCAGCGGTACCGTTCAGCTCTTCAACAATACACTGTACGACTGCGGTTCGCGGGGAGGCAGTTCCGCGGGTGCCATCGCGCTCGGCTCCGGGCCCGTCGGTATTCAGATGACCAACAATCTGATCCAAGCGCTGTCCGGAGAAAGCTACATCTCAGGCGACTCTGGCAGCGCTCCGTCGATCAGCGGCTCCAATGACCTGTTCTTCGGAGCCGGCGCGCCACCTGCTTACTTGACGGCAAGCGCGACCGGCGATCCCAAGCTCGCGAATGCCGCCGGCGCCGACTTTCACCTGCTGAGCGGCAGCGCCGCCGTCGACGCGGGAAAAGCGACGAGCGCCACCACCGACATCGACGGAAATCCGCGCCCACAGGGGACGGCGTTCGATATCGGCGCATACGAGCTCGCGCAGTAGCTCTTGCGGACCGGGGACCAGACTCAGACGGTCGACGCTAGTCTCCTCCAGTCGACCTGCACTGAAAGTCGTACTGAAACGGCAGTCCGGAGAGATCGGGCCAGTCCGTGGCGCCCGTCAGCGTGTCCGTCGGAGGGTCGTCGCAAACCCCGCCGATCGGATGATCCACGTCGGCGATCGCCATCGAGTTTGTGGAGACGCCGTCACCGTCCCAATCGACGGGTCCAGTCGTTGGCGCCGTTACCCAACTTGAGTTGCAGGTCCCGTTCTTGAAATTGAAGAGATCGGCGGTGCCTGACCCGAGACCCGCGGGCTCGGCCAGGTTGTTCTCAACCAACGCTCCGGGCGTGTTGCCGCCCGTGGGCAACGTCTGCCTGGAGTAGTCGAGCCGGCCGCAAAGGCCGAAGACGCACATTCCGCCGTCGAGGCCGCACTCGGAGTCGTCAGTACACGGAATTAGAGCGCTGGCGCCGACGCTCGCTGAAAAAAGGATCGAGTTGATTTCGTAGCGGTAGTTCATGACGCTGAGATAGTTGGGCTTGTAGTTGGGCTGCTCAGCGCCAGTCATCCCCGCGACAATCTGGTGGCAAACGAGACCCTCGCCGTCGCCCAGATCCACGCAAACGTCTCCTGCTCGCGGGCACTTGGCGGCCTCTTTACACTCCGTGTCCATGTGCCCGTCGTGCCGAAGCCCCAGGTTGTGGCCGAGCTCGTGCATGAAGGTCGCCTGTACGAGGTAGTGAGGGAGGAAAGCCGAGTCGTTGATCAACGCGCCAAGGGCCACGACGAAATCGTTACCCGTGACCTCGGCGAGGCCCGACTGGTGCTGCGCCGGAATGTTCTTCGGCGTGCCATCCGGATTCATCGCGTTAGGACAGTCACTGGTGCCCCCGCTCGACTCAGGGATGCAGTGCGTGAGCGAGTCGCAGCCGACGTAGTGGCCGAACAAGGCGTAGTGGTAGGCGACGTTCGACGTGTCGGGGCTGCTGTGCGGCTTGATGTCGTAGAGACTCTCGGCATAGTCGCCCAAACCGGCCGTTCCGGAGGCCACGCTGCCTCCCTCACATTGGTTGTCCATCTGAGCGAGCTGCCGGTACGAGATCACCTGGGAGTGAGGCTGCGCATTCCCGCGTAGCACGTGGAGACTGATGCCATGGGCGGCGAAGCGGTCCACCACAGGCTGGAAGGCATTCGGCTCCAGGGCGAGCGGATCGTGAGTGTGCTCGCACATGTTGCTGATGCAACGCTCTCCTGCGTGCGCACCCTGGGGGACCCTGGAAGTGCAGTCGGAGTCCACGGTGCATGCCATTGCGCAGGTTCCGCCGGGCCCAATGCAGGTCTCTGCCATGTGGGCACCGCCCAATTGGGGGCAGTCACTGTCCTGGGCGCACGCATTGCCCGGCAAGCCATAGTCCATGTAGTCGTACCAAACGTAGATGTCGGGTTTGTCGATTTGAGCCCCCGGAAGGGCGATATCGGGCGCGGCCGAGATCAGCCCATCGCCGTCCATGTCCACCCCGCCTGCGGTCTCCCATGCGTCGTTGAGACCATCCCCATCGCTGTCGGGGCAAGAGGACGAGCACGCCGGAAGCTCCGGACCCAGGCAGGAAGGGGCAGCTCCAGCCGTGCCCCCAACTGCGCCGGTGCCGCCCGCTCCACCCATGCCCGCGAATCCGCCCGTGCCTGCTGTCCCGCTGGTGCCGGCAGCGCTCAACGTGCCTGCCGTCCCGCTGGTGCCCGCGGCGCCTGCTGCGCCGGCGGTGCCCGCTGCGCCGGCGGTGCCCGCTGCGCCGGCACCTGCTATGTTGCCCGCGCTACCCGCGTTGTTCGCGCTACCCGCGTTGCCGCCTGCGCCGGTCGCGTCGCCTCCTCCGCCGTCTCCAGCCGCGTCCCGTGGGGTGTCGGTATGCCCCGAGCAGCCGAGCGCGAACGCCAAGAGTCCGGCTCCCAAGTTGCGGTGACGAGATGGTCGCAAAGATCGCAAAGGCCACACCCACTCGAAGCGTTATCACTTTTCAGGGGGGATAGGCCATCCAAAAGCATTTGCCTGGACTCTATAGCTGCTCTCCTGAAGGGTGACCGCCGCTCGAGTGAGGTCGCTGAGGATCCGCACGCAACCACCAACGCAACGTCACCCGCCGCACCCGCTCGAACTCTTGAAGCCCGCTGCTGCTACGGTATGGACTGAACGTCGAGCTACCAAGCCGAAGTCGACAGAAGATACAATGCAGTCTCGACGAACGATTCGTGTAGCGACCGGCTTCTTTCTTGGCATTTGTGTTGCGGCATGGGTCTGCTCGTGCGGCGCCCGCACCGATCTGGATCTCGAGCTCGGCGCGCGCGAAAGCGATGCGAGCGCGCGCGATTTCCCGGACGCGCACCCGCCCAATCGCAGTCCCAAGGATGCGGGTCACGACGTCGTCTCGCCCGCCGACGCCAGGTCCGAAGAGAGACTCCCTGACGCGAGCGGCGACGCAGACGCAAGCAGCGACGCAGACGCGAACGTCGATGCAAGCAGCGACGCAGACGCGAGCGTCGACGCGTGTGTCGACACGTGCGTTCTCGGCGATTCACGCTGCGAAGCGGGCGGAATCTCGACCTGCGTCCTCGGCGTCGGCGGTTGCAGTGAATGGGGAGCGCCCTTGTCATGCGCCGAGTCAACGATCTGTGACGACGACGCAGGTGCGGGTATGGCTGCAGTTTGCAAGCCGCTCTGCAATCCCGACCTCATGGCTGAAGGCTTTCCCAAACCTGCCGTGTATTTCGTCCCCGATGGCGGCTCCTGGAGCGGGTGGGGTGTCAACTACGGAACGCTCGACGTGCAAACCGACCCGGCCGAAACGGGCAGCGTCCTTCACCACGCTGCGCCATCCGAGGGAGACACGAGCTACTTCCTGGTACCGGCGCCGGTACTGGCAGATTTGTCGGGGAAAGCAGCGATTGTCTTCGATCTCAAGAGTGCGGGTGGGACCTACTATGAGAGTGACTACGGATTCCTCGGCGACGTGATTCTGAAGAGCGGCTCCACGGTCGCGACCGCGAGCATCACGCATACGCAGGACGGTCTCTGGCGTAGCTATTCGATTCCGCTTTCTGCCATGCATTGGTCGGTGGATCCGAAGTCACTCCTCGCCTGCGTTGACGGGCTCGCGATTCGCGCCGAATACGGGGTCGGCGAGGACGACGTCTGGCTAGCAAACTTCGCCATCGTTCCGTGATCTGCGCATCCCGAGCTGAGAGGAAGCGCGCGTTCGCAAAATAGTGTTTGCGAGTGGCGCAACTTGAGCCACCGCATTTTGGCATTGTGTGTTGCGCGTTCGCTCGGTACCTTGCGCTCCGTACTACGGGGGTTCGGAGGTTCACGTGAACTCAGAGAAGACGCCTTTTTCCGTTTGTCGCAATGTGCGTTGGTTCGCCGTCTCGCTTTTGTGCGCCGTCTTCGGCGCCGGCTGTGGCAGCCATGACTCGGGGAGCGGTGCGGTAGAACCCGACGTGAGCAGCGAAGCGGAGGCGGTCACCGCGCCGAACTCGATCGTGGTCACGGGCAAACAGCACGCATGCGCCATCGTGCAGGGCGGCGCGGTCAAGTGCTGGGGCGACAACTCGGAGGGCCAGCTCGGGCTCGGCGATGCGAACAACCGCGGCAGCGCAGCGAATCAGATGGGCGACAGCTTGCCGTCGGTCTATCTCGGCGTCGGTCGTACCGCGAAGGCCCTCGCGCTCGGCGACTTCCACACCTGCGCGCTGCTCGACAAC
>DASXKQ010000039.1:0-22230 GCA_036496745.1 Polyangiaceae bacterium | reverse complement strand
GATCTCGCCGTCGTAGTTGATGACCGGCGTCGGCGGCTCGATCTTCATCACGAAGTCGTAGCGGTACGTTATTTTCACAGGCGCCGGCTTGTTGTCGACCTCCGCCGGCTCGAACGTAAACTTCTTGATCGCCTCGAGCGCGGCCGCGTCGAACGCCGCGCCCGCCGACTGCACCACGACTGCGTCTTCGACCGTGCCCTTGTCGGTGATCGCTATTTGCGCCACCACCGACGCCGTACGCCCGCTCTCCTTCTCCGACTCCGGATACGGTGCTTCCTCGAAATGCACGAGCTTCGGTAACTTCGTCAGCTTCGGCTGATGCCCGGGCGTTTCGCCGCTCGAGTTCGCCTGCGCCAACACCTGGCGCGTCGCGCCGATTGAGGCGAGCAGCAGCAGCGCCCCAAGGACCAATCTCCGCACGTCACTCTCCAAGCTCGAAGCGCACCGCGATGATGAACGTCGATTGCACGGGTTTCCCACCGCGCGTCGCGGGGCTGAAGGTCATGCGCTTGGCGGCCGCTACGGCCGATTCATCCAAGCCGTGACCGAGGCCGGAGATGACTTTGGCGCTGATCACCGAACCCGATTCGTCGATCGTCACTTCCACGCGCACTCGACCTTCGATGCCGGCCGCGCGCGCATCGTCCGTGTAGGTCGGGCGCACGGAGCCGAGCGCTTTGGCTTTCACGAACTCACCCGCGCTATCGTCGCTGGCCGCGGTCTCCGCGGCGCGGCCCGCCGGCACGCCGAGCACTTTTTCTTTGCGTGCGACGGGCGCTGCCGCGGGCGCGGCTCCGCCGCCCATCGGAACGGCAATGCCGCCGCCGCCGGGCAGCCCACCGCCGGAAAGTGAGATACCGAAATCCGGCATGGCGGCCAGCGCGGGATGCGCGGCAGCGACCGGATCGGGCGGGGGCGCGGCAACCGGCGGGGGCGCGGCGGCCTTGCGCGCGAGTGGGTGTTGGAGTGCCTCTTTCGGCGCCTCAATCGGCTTGGGCGGCTCGGGCGGCTTCGGCTTTTGCTTCTTCTTCGGCTGCTGCATCATCACCGCCACGATCTCGCTCGACGGCGGCGGCGGTTTCATCCGGGACAGGCCGGTGAAGAGCGCCACATGCGCAGCAGCGCTCGCGACATAGCCGACGTAAAGCCAACGCATGGCTATTCGGCGTGCTCGACGTTGATGGCGAACTTGATGATGCCTTCGACTTTTGCCAGATCGATGACGTGCACCACCGTGCCGTGCTGCACCTCTTTGTCGGCCGACACAATCAGATTGAGGTCCTTGTTGCCGGCATACGCACTGCGAAAGTGGTCGACCAGCTCGGACTCCGTAACCGGTTGTTGATTGTAGTAGGTCTTGCCGTCCTTCGTGATCGTGACGGCCGCAATGGACGTCACCGAGTCACTTGCGCTCGCCGTCTTCGGCAGCTCGACCTTCATGCTGGCGGAGACGATGTACGTCGCCGACACCATCATGATCACGAGCAAGACGAGCGTGACGTCCACCATCGGAGTGACGTTGATGTCGCAGATCGGCCCGCGCCGTCCGCCGCCTATTTTCATCGTTCCAGCCATGGTTCAGGCTCCTTTCAGGAGAGCTCTGCGGGCTCTGCGTCGACCGCGTCGGCTTTGACGCCGTTCTCCGGTAGATCGGACTCGCGCGTCGGCGGGTCCTCATTCAGCAAGCGAAACTCGCGCACGAGCTTGGCGTCCGCTTTGAGCAGCGCGAGCACTTGCTTGGCGATGATGCCGACGTTGGTCTCGACCTGCCCGACTCGCTTTTGTGCGAGGTTATAGCCAACTACGGCGGGTAGCGCGACCAGCAAGCCGACGCCCGTCGCGACCAGCGCCTCGGAAATGCTCGACATCACGCCGCCCATCGCAGCTTGGTTTTGCTGCGTGCCGGCGCCGTTACCGAGCATGTGAAACGCCTGAATCACGCCGATCACCGTGCCGAGTAGACCAATGAACGGAGCGTTGTTGCCAAGCGTGCCGAGGAAGGTGAGCCCCTTCTCCATTTCCGCCCGCTTCTTCGCCAGGGCCGCGTCCAGCGCCTCCGCGAACGAATCGGGACCGCCGTCGAGCCACGCCAACGCCGGCAACAGAACCGCGGCCTCGATCGAGCTACTGCGTTTGAGCAGCTCGTCGGCTCCGCGCTGATCGCCCGCCTTCAGGTGGTTCAATAGCGCATCGGCTAGGTCGTCGGTATTGCCCGCGTGTGCGCGGAAATACCACCAACGCTCGATCATGATGCCAATCGAGAGCACCGATAACGCGAGCAGCAAATAGAGCACCCAGGAGGCGCCCAGCAATGCCAGTTTCGAGAGACTAGTTATGAGCATGTGCCACTCCCATCGCAAGTGAACAAACCGATATAAAGACCAGAACCAGGACCGCCGCCGTCTGCATCGATGTCGAGCAATTGTCCGCCCTGCACCATGACGGGCAGGCCATCCACGTAGAGAGTGAACTTGAAGGATGCCGCGGGCGTGCCGCAGGCGTTGAACATGTCGACGCGCACGAGATACGTGCCCGCTTCGGGCGCGTCGCTCCACACCACGTTCTCCGTGCGGAAGCCGTCCGCAAAGCAGTTGGCGTTCGAGTCGCGATCGAGCCGTCCGTTGCCCGGCAACTGCATGCCGGCGTCCGGGCCCGCGTCGACGACGCCGACCGTATTCAAGTTCTTGGGGTCGAGCTCGACGCCGCTCGGTGAAACCAAATGCAGATCGAGGTCGGCGTTGTTGCCCCACGTCAAGGACGCCACGACATGGCCCTTGGGGATCGGCGAGTCGAACGTCAGCGACAGCGCCTGTGATTTGCCGAAGTGGCCATCCGCGCCACTGGCGGCAAAAATGAGCGGCTGCGTGCCAGGCGGAATGTCGCGCGAGAAATCGCAATCGACCTCCCAGTTCACGAAGTTGCCGCCCATTTCGGCTGCGCGCGTACCGACCGGAGCGACCCAGTAGCCGTGGCCGATGTTTTGAAAGCCCACCGCGACCGACTGAGCAGGCGAGGCAGCGATGCCCGTGATCGCTTGATTCGCCACCCCGGCGGGCAGCTCGGTATCCTTGGCGCTCAGCTGGTTGGGCACCTCGGGGCCGCCGCTGTCACTGGGAAAGGGGCCTTCGAAGAACTGCGCTTGCGCGCTCGGTGAGCCGGTACCGGCACCGGCGATCGTGACCAGTGGATAGCGCACGTTGAGCAGCGGCTCGCTGTCACCCGAGTGCTGCGTCACCGAGGTCGTGCACGCGGCGGCGCTCATCGCCAACGTAGTCGTCAACAAAAGCCGCAAATAGCTCACAGCTCCCCCTGAAAGCGGAACGTCCACACGTTGTTCTTGCGATCGGTCGGGACGCCCACGGTGTTGCGCGCGAGCTCGTCGTGCACGATGTCGTACTCGACGATGAAGCGAGCTCGGTGGGGTACCTGCAAGCCGACCAGCGGAGAGATGGTGCGGATCGTCTGCGTGCGCGGGACGATCTTGCCCGCCGTGCTCTCCAAAAAGTCGGAGTTCGGGTTGTACAGATCGTAGCGCACACCCGCGATTGGACCGAGGGTGACCGAGCCGAGATCGTAGCCGCCGCGCGAACCATGGCCGAACTCCTGATAGAGCGCGACGTAGTAGCCGAGCTCCCGCTCCGTATGACCGAGCGTGACGGGGTCCGCGATGAACAAGCCGCGATCCATGTCCGAGCCCACGCTGAGCTCGCCGAACAGGCTCGTCCTACCGATGCTCGATGTGAGCTCGTAGCCGAGATCCGCGCCCACCAGCCAGCGCTTGAAGTTCACCGACGGCAGTCCCGCCGAGCCCCCGACCGGCGCGAGCTCGCCGATGTCGATGTTCCCGTTACCGTTGGTATCCTGCCAAACCACCGTGTTCTTGGTGGGATCCGAACCCGGGTGAAAGCCGAGCCCATTGAGTACGGACACGCCGCCCGTGACACGCATCGAATCGGGAATCGCGACGTCCACACCCACGCGGCCCACGAAATCCTTGTGCACGTTCGGATCTTGCAAAATGAAGCCGGTGCGATCACCGAGTGGTTGGCCGTTGATCACGGCCAACGCATAGCGAAACCACGCGACCTGGCCGGCGATGCGCACGCCCAGGTCGGGCTCCGCGGGGAAGAACGAGCGCGACGCCAGCGAGCGCTCCATGAACGGCCGCTCGCGAGGTGACTCCACGAGCTCGCGCCCGAACGGGACGTCGAATAGGCCGCCCGTCACACCGATCATCGGCGTCTGATCGTCGTTGCGATACGCGAAAGAGACTTCGGCGTGCTGCATGCCGATGGAGGGCCCGTTGACGCTGTTGGCGTCGAGCTCGAACAGCGCGCCGCCGTAACGCCATTGACGTTCGACCTTGAAGCGGAGCCGGCGAATCAGAAATCGATTTTGGTTGATCGGCTTGCCGCCGGGCAGCAGCTGATCCTCGGAGTCTTGATGAATCTCGTACTGCGATTGAATGTATGCGCTGAGCTTGAGCGGTGACTCGCCGTTCGGCGCTTCTGCCGTCGATTCGGCCGACTTCGCTGGCAGCGGAGCCGCGGGAGCCGTTGCGGGAGCGGTTTTTTCTGCTTTGAGCTGCTTGAGTTGGTGCTCGAGCTCGACGATGCGCGCGTCTTGCTCATCGATGTCCGCACGCTGTTCGGACAGCCGCTTATCGACGTCGCTCGCGGCTGTGGGAGCCGCCTCGGGACCAGACGGAGCCGGCGGTTGCGCGGGGGTCGGAGCGGCTGCAGCGGGCGGCGCCGGCGGTGCTTGCGCGCTCGCGCTCCCTTCCGCTGCGAACAGCGCGAGGGCGAGCGCAGTCGCGAGCACTCTGGAAAAGACGAAGGAACTACGCACGAATTTGCTTCTCGGGATTGCAAAGCCGGAGCGCCGCCTGCAGCGGACGCCCCGGCTTTTGCGCTATTTCTCTTAGTTGAATTCGGGTGACGATCAGGTCGGGGTTGGAGGCGTGACGAGCGGGGGCAGTCCACCACCCGCCGGCAGAGTCAACGTGGTGTTGTCGAAGCCCTGCGTGCACTCGCCGCTGGTGCAATCGCAGCCACCCACGGTGCAATGGTTGTGGAACTGATCGTTGTTGTTGTCCGTCGGCGCGCAGGTGTAACAGCCCTTCGGACCGCTACAGTTCTGACCACCCGTGCCCGCGGAGCCGCTGCTACCCGCCGTGCCGCTGCCGGAGCTGCCGCCGGCGCTGTCGCCGGCTTCACCGCCGGTGCCCGACGTGCCGCTACCCGCGCTACCGGCGCTGCCCGACGTGCCGCTACCGGCGCTGCCTCCGGCACTCGGTGGTGTCACTTGCGACGTGTTGTCGCTACCGCAGCCTTGGGCTGCGAACACGGCGCAAACGACCGCGCCGACGGCGAGCAGACTCGCACGTTTGAATTGATACGAGCTCATGGGAGCACCTCGCAATATCCGTAGTTACATTTCTCGCCAGCGCCCGTGCAGTCGGTCGTCTGGGTCGCCGTGGTGCATGTCTTGCAGCCCGTGGGCGCCGTTCCCGTCGTTTTCTTCTCGAAGTAGCACTCGCAGCTGGGCTGGATCGACATCATCGGGCCAAGCTCCGCCGTGCGCGCCACCGTCATCGAGCACAGTGGAACTTCGTCCTTTGCGATCTCGAGATCGATGAGCTCGGTTGCTGCGCCGGCGAGCTGCGTCTTGCCGGTCATGATGTCCGTGAACAGCTTGGCTGCCGGATTGGTGGCAACGCCTGCAGTCACTTTGGCGAGCAGATGGAGCGGGCCCCAAATCTCGTAGTGGCCGTCGCGCACCATACGCTTGTCGAGCGCGCTGACCGTCGAATCCGGATAGTAGGCGCACGTCTGGTTGAACGCCTGGAAGGCAAGCATGTGCATCGAAGCAGGCGCGGTGTTGTAGGTCGGGTCTTGAGCCTCGGCCGTGGAGACGATGCCGATCGTCTTGTCGCCGGTGCCGCTCGATACGGTTTGCGCTACGCCCGTTGCGCCGTTCGTGGTGTTGATGCCCCACCACTTACCCGCGTCTACCTTGATGGCCTTGCCGATCATGGTCTCCGTGCCGGAGCCGTTGTTACGCACGAAGTGCAGAGTCGGGTCGTCCCATTGCGTCCCGCCGGTCGGACCGACGCCGAACGTGAGGTACGCAGCTTCCGCGCTGATTGTGGTTGCGCTGGAGCCGCCCGGTACGACGAACACCATCACCTGCGCGAACGGCGAGAAATCACCGAGACCCGCCGTATTGACCAGATCCTGCGTGATGTTCGCGCAGCTCGTGGGAAATACGTCGGACGCGCCGACATCCGCCTTGTCACCCGTTTGCATGGTGCACGTGCCGAGGGCCGGCGTCGGGAGCGAAACGTCCCAGAACTGTGCGGTGCCGGTGAGATCGGTGCCTGACACCATCGCGCCGACGCCCACGCAGGAACCGGGCTTCTGGTAAACGACCGTGACCGGATTGGTCGGGTCTTCTGCCAGGATTTGAGCGATCGACTTGCCCGCCGTGGGCGCGTTCAAAATCGCCGGTTGCAACGCGCTCGACCCGCTGACGAACACCTTGTTCGGCACGTCCTTGCAGTTGGCCACCTGCGCATGAGCCGTCCGGCTGATTAAGCCCCCGCTGATGGCGATGGCCGCCATCATTGCGGGCGACTGTAAAGCTCGCCTCGTCTTATTGAATAGCTTGAGCATGGAACTCCAGTCCCCGCGCTGGAAAGTTGAAGCGAGGGACGGGCGCACCGTAGAGGCAGCCCATGGCAACACCATGACCGCGTCGCAACGATTTGAAATCCAGCGCGTGTCACGCGCAGAGCTCGCGGGAATAGTAAGACCTTCATGAGACGCATTCAGGAAACTTCGTGATCGTTTGGTGGACTTCATGTGGCGGACGGCAAAATCGTCGACGTGAGTGACGAAGAGATGACTCGTATGCAAAGTTCGCGTGACCGAACGGCACCACCCAGCGATCTACGCGCGAACTCCCACAAAACTCCTTGATTTCACGGCCTCCGCGCGCCCCGGCCGGTTGCTCGATAGAGGCCGCACCAGATTGAGACCGCACCAGACGCGCTCATTTTCGATCCCGCGAAATTGCGGGCCTGTCACACGTGCCGCGCGCACGCCGTGATACCCAGACCAGACTTTGCCTCAGCAGAGATCGAGAGCCTGTCACACCGCCTCCTTTGGGCTGCTCATCGCCGCGCTGCTCTCGTGCCTGAGCGCGGCCTGCTCGAGCTCACACGTAAACGGAGACAGCGCGGCCAGTGCCGGCGAGACCGGCGTCGACAGTGGCATCTGCGTCGCCGGTGACCCGACGTTCCCGAGCCAATGCACGGACGCGACCCACGTCAACGGTTGCCAAGACACCGGCAAGTACGCGCTCCGCGCGTGCACCGACGTCTGCGGCGAAGTCGGCCTGACCAGCAAGGGCTGCGCCCAAGACAACTGCCAGTGCGACAAGCGCACCGATGACGCCTGCGACATCGGCGCCAAAGGATACTGCGCCTGCTCCCCCTGCCAGGGCAGCGACGAGCTCAACGCCTACATCAATTGTTACTTGGACGACCCACCCGGAACCAAGTCACTCGTCCAGTGCTACATGCAATACGTGGACGCGCAGGGCAACGTGGATTGCACTGGCGCGAAGGTGTGCGGGAATTGAGTCCGCATCGGCGACAGCTCACACCGACGTTCACGGTTCTCGCCTCGCTTGGGGACCGAGAGCTTGCAAACGAGCAGTCGTCTCGGCGGTCGCCTCGAAGTGATCGGCTCGATTGAGGTAGATGAGAACGGTCGTTCCTCTCGCAGGAGCCGGAACGCGCTCCGCTGGTGGAGAGGGCACTTCCACCGCGCAACCCGTAGTAAGCGCGAACTTATAGGCTTCCGCTAGAGACTTTCGGCGGTTCGAATGGCATGAGACGCACCGCGGGGATAGAATCGAGCCATGGCCGACGCGGCGAAGGTCCTCGAGGAAGCGCTCGCTCTGGCGCCCGCTCAGCGCGCGCGCATCGCCCACGAACTGATAGAAAGCCTGGACGGCGACGCTGGTGCCGAGCGCGAACGCAAGGTCGAGGCGATCCGCGTTGCGTTAGCCGAAGGCGAGCGGAGCGGTATCGCAGAGGACTCGAGTCTGAAAGGCGTCCTCGCCGAATTTCGTTCGTCGCGCGCGCGCTGAACGATGGCTGGCTTCCGCCTACTACGCCGGGCGCGCGCCGACCTGCTCGATATCGCCGCGTTCACGACCGAACGCTGGGGTGAGGTTCAAGCTGAACGCTACGTGACAGGCCTTTATTCTGGGTTTCAAACCATCCTCGACCGCCCCGATCTGCGTCGCCCGTTTCACGAGATCCCACCCTACTTCCGCGCGCTCGTCGGCAAGCACGCCGTCTTCTACAGACTTGCCACCGATGGCGAGGTGTTGATCGTTCGCGTGCTGCACGCTGCCATGCTGCCCGAGCTGCATTTGGCCGACGTGGAAGCTTGAGCAAATCCCTGCGTTGTACGAGTCGCCGGCGAGGGACTCGACGAGCACCCTAGCGCGGCGCGCGACGACGCAACTTGGCGTTTCGGCACCCTCTCGCCAACCTGGAGAAGAACCGCGAGTGGTTGGGCCGAGCTCGACTAGCAAATTTTCCAATTTGACTTGGAAAAGATCCCATCAATAGGCGACGCATAGCCTCGATCTCAGCGAAAAAGCTGGCACCAAGAGCGTGGCATGTTGCTTGCGGTAGGGCCGCGCGACATGGCCCGTTTTGTTCGCTGCGCGCTCGCCTCCCTGCTGGTCTTTTTGACGGGCAACGTCTCGGGCGCCACTCCGGAAGCGACCGCGCTGGCGTCGCCCGACACCATCGCATCGCCCCGGCGCATGACTTTGCAAGAAGCGATTGAATACGCGCACGCGCACCATCCCGCCGTCTTGGCCTCGCTCGCGCGCGTCACGGCAACTCAAGCCGACGCGAAGATCCCGCGAGCGCAGTGGTATCCCGTCCTCGGAGCCAGCGCTCAGATTTTTGCGGGCTCAGCCAACAACACGACGGCTTCGTACGTCGGCGCGCGCCAGTTCGATGTTCCGCGCATCGGCGGCACTCGCGTCGTGTCTCAAGGCAGCTGGGCACCGTACGCGTCCACGTTCGTCGGCCTGGGCGCTCGGCAAGAGGTGTTCGAGTTCGGACGCATTGCAGCGGAAAGCGCCGCTCTGGACACGTTGATCGATGTCGAGAAGCAACGCGAGCGCAAAGACGAGCTCGACGTGACGTTCGATATCGAAGAAGCCTACTTTGCCGTTTTTTCCGCAAAGGCGATCCGAACTGCGTCAGAGGATGCCTACGAGCGAGCCAAGGCTCACCGCGATCTCGCCAAGGCGGGTGTCAATTCCGGGCTCCGCTCGCCCATCGATCTCACGCGCGCGGAAGCCGATCTGACGCGCTTTGACATCGCACGAACCAAGGCGATCGGCGGCATCGCGAGCGCACAGGCGGTGCTCGCGGCAGCGGTCGGCGTCCCGGATGCGGCGCTCGACATCGCCGAGGCGCCGCCGGCACCGAATGAGATCCCGTCGCTCGCGGCGGCCATTCAGCGAGGCGCCGCTCGCGATCCGGCGATCTTGCAGGCGCTTGCCGAGCTGCGGGCGGCCGAAGCCGCGACCCGCGCGATCGGCAGCGAGCTGCGACCCGATCTCGCGGCGACCGCGACGTTGACGGGCAGAGCCGGCGGCGGTGTGCCTTCCGGCAACGGCTCGCCGGCGCAGGGGTCGGGCTGGTTGCCGGACGTTCCCAACTGGGACGTCGGTTTGGTGTTCAACCTACCGCTCTTCGACGGCAGCATCGTCGCTCGCCGAGACGCGGCGAAGGCTCGCGAAAAAGTGCGCGCGGAGGAGGTGCAGCTGGCGACAGAACGCGAGCTCGCCGCCATTCGCGAGGCGTACGTGGCGGCCGATGTCGCCCGGACCACGCTGCCCGGACTCACGCGAGCGGTCGCCGCCGCGCGAGCAAACTACGCGCAGGCGGAAGCACGCTTCGGCGCGGGCCTCGGTACGAGTGTCGAGCTCGCCGACGCGGAAGCGATCCGCACGGACGCCGAGATTCAACTCGCGCTCGGGCAGTTCGAGCTCGCTCGCGCGCGCGCCGCCTTGGGGCGCACGATTGCCGAAGGAATTTAACGTGAATACCGAGCCTCCCGCAGCAGACTCCGCAGCCCCGACGGCACAGAAGCCGCGCAGGGCCGTCCCGCTCGTGATCGCGGTCGCGACGCTCGCGCTGCTCGTCGCGGGCGGCCTGATGGTAGTGCACGCCGAAGCGCAGACGAACAAGGTGGCGCTCAGTCAGTCTCCAAAACCCGTCGCGGTGGTGGAAGCGGTCGCCACGACCTTTCGCTCGTCGCGCACGTACGTGGGCACGCTCGCACCTTGGGTCGAAGCCAAAATCGGGCCGCAATTGGTGTCGTCGTACGTGGACACCGTGCTCGTGCGGCCCGGTGCCGTCGTGAAGAGAGGTGAAGTGCTCGCCACGCTCGACTGTCGAAACGCGGGCGCGACCAGTCAAGCCGTCGCCATGCAAGCCCGCGCGCTCGAGGCGCAGCAAGAAGCCGCGGCGCACGAAGCGACGCGTATTCAGGGTTTGCTCTCGGGCGGCTTCGTGTCGCCCAACGAGGTGGAACAAAAGACAGCACAGAGTTCGGCGCAACAGGCGGAGCTCTTGGCGACGCAGGCGAAGCTCCTCGGCGCATCGCTCGAGGTTGGAGACTGCGTGCTGCGAGCGCCGTTCGATGCCGAGGTCGCCACGCGCACGATCGACCCCGGCGCGTTCGTGCGCCCGGGCATGTCGATCGTCTCGATCGTCGATCGCTCCACGGTTCGCATCGTGGCCGACGCGCCCGAGGTCGACTTCAGCGTCGTGGCCCCGGGCACCCAGGTCGCCGTGCATGTGCTCGCGACGAATCGCGAACTCGTCGCGACCATCGCGCGCCGCGCGCCCGCCGCGGACCTGGCGACGCGCACGGTCCACTTCGAGATGGACGTCGCCGACCCGGAGCGCGAGCTGCCCGTCGGGACGACCGCCGAGCTGCGCATCGAGGTCGGGCAGCCCATGCCGGCCGTGGAAATACCGCTCTACGCCGCCACCGTGCGGGGCGAGAAGGCGAGCGTGTTCGTCGTCGACGACGGCGTGGCGCACAAGCGCAGCTACTCGGTTCGAGGCGAGCGGCAGGGCAACCTCTATCTAGACAGCGAGCTTCCGCCGGGCAGCAAAGTCGTCAGTGAAGGCCGCGCGCTGCTCAGCGACGGCGATCGAGTGACCGCGAGTCCGGATCCGGCGGCGCAAGGGCTGGCGGCCCGTGGAAATAAGCCGTGACCGGGCTCTCTCTCAAAAACCCGATCGCGATCTTGATGCTCGGCACCGCGCTGCTCGTCTTCGCGTTGGTCGTGACGCCGCGGATGGCGGTCGATACCTTCCCAGAACTCACTCCGCCGGTCTTGGTGGTGGGCACCTTGGCTCCCGGTCTTGGGCCCAGGGACGTCGAAAAGACGCTGACTTGGCGCATCGAGAAATACGTCAGCGCGACGCCCGGCGTCGATCACGTCGAGAGCATTTCACGCAACAATCTGAGCATCGTTTGGGTGTGGCTGAAGTGGGGCACGGATCTCAACGCCGCGCAGACGCTCGTTCAGCAGCAAACCGCGTTCGCCATGTCGGCGGTACCCAAATCGCTGGGCGTGCTTCCGCCGTTCGTCTTGCAGTTCGATCCTTCCAACGCGCCGGTCGTGCAGGTGGCCGTCTACGGCGGCGGGCTCACTGGTCCGCAGCTCTACGACTACGCGCTCAACAACGTCGAACCGTTGCTCGAGGGCATTCCGGGCGTCGCGAGCGCGTCCATCAACGGCGGCCGGCAGCGGCAGATCAACGTCATCGTCGATCCGATCGCCGCGCAAGCGCGCGGCGTCACGTCGACCGACGTGGCGAGCGCGGTCTCTCAGTCCAATGCGCTCTTGCCGTCCGGCGTGTTCATCTCGCCGAGATTCAACGCCAACGTGTACACGAACGCCGTACCAGAGCGCACGAAAACCATCGGTGATGCGCTAGTCAAACTGGTGGACGGCAAGCCCGTGCGTATCAGCGACGTGGCCCGCGTGGAAGACGGAGGCAGCCCCGAGACCCAGTCCGTTTGGGTGAACGGCCAGGACGGCGTGTACCTCAACGTGTTGCGCGTGCCCGGCGGCAACACGATCGAGATCGTCGAGGCCGTACAAAGGGCGGTTCAAGGCTTGAAAGATCTCCCGTCCGGCATGAAGGTCGAACCGATCTTCGATCAGTCGACGTTCGTGCGCACGACTTATCACGGTCTCAAAGAGGAAGTCGTGCAGGCACTCGTGCTGATCGCGCTCGTGATCTTGCTCTTCCTGCAGAGCATCCGCGGCACGCTGATCGTCTCCGTCGCGATTCCGCTCTCCTTCGCCATCACGCTGATCGTGCTTTACGCCACCGGCCAAACACTCAACGCCTTCACGTTGGGCGGCCTCACGTTGGCGATGGGACGTTTGGTGGACGATGCCGTCGTGGTGCTCGAATCCATCCACCGCCACCAGCGACGAGGCATGAGCCCCTATCGCGCCGCCCTCGAGGGCACGAACGCGGTCGCGCTGCCCGTCCTCGCCTCGACGCTCACGACCATGGCCGTACTCTTACCGGTGCTGCTCTTGAGCGGCCTGGCCAAGAAGTTGTTCGCGCCGCTCGCGCTCACCGTCGCCGTTGCGATGACCGCGTCCTACCTCGTCAGCGTGTGCGTGACCCCCGTCGCGTGTCGCTACTTTCTCGGCCGCGCAGAACATGGTCGCTTCGGCCACGCCGTCGAAGGCTTCATCGCGGGCATCGCCGATCGCTACTCGCGGATCTTGCGGATGGCCTTGCCCTACCGCTGGACGATCATCGCCGCTTGTGGCGCCCTGACGTTCGCTGCCGTCTGGGCGTCGACGCGTTTGCCGAGCACTTTCTTCCCGGAGATCGACGAAGCGATGGAGCGCGTCTACGTGCGCGTCTCGCCCGGTGTGTCGTTGCAAGACGCCGCGCACATGATGCAAGACATGGGCGAAACGCTCGCCAAGGAATTGCCGAAGGGCGCGGCCAAGCTGGTGCTGGCCAACGTCGGCTCACCCAACAACGCGCGCAGCGCCATGACCAGTCCCAACAACGGGCCGCACATGGGCTTCATTCGCGTGCAGCTCAGCGAATCGGAAGACCGCAAGCTGTCGCAGCGACAAATCGCCGACAAAATGCGGGAGATCCTACAGCGCCGCTATCCTGGCGTCGAGTTCTTGCAGTGGCCGGGCGGCCTCGTGGCGAGCGTGTTCTCCAACGGCTACATCGCGCCGCTGGTCGTCGAAGTGCGCAACGACAACCTGGCCGAGCTCGACTCCCAAGCCCGCGCGGTCGCGGAAGTCGCCCGCAGCGTGCCGGGCATCCGTGACGTGCGCATCTCACTCGAGACCAGCTACCCCGAGGTGCACGTCGAAACCGATCGGGAAAAGGCCGGCCTGGTCGGGCTCTCCCTGCGCAGCGCCGCGCAGACTACGCTCGAAGCGACCCTCGGCAACATCAACACACCGAGCGTTTGGATCGACCCGAACAACGGCCAATCGTACTACGTCGTCACCTACTACGACGGCAAAGCAGTGCCCGACCCGAACGCGCTCGCGCAAATTCCGGCGCGCATCGAAGACGGCAAGGCCGTGCCGCTCGGCGGTTACGGCACGGTGCGGCGCTCGGTCGGGCCCATCGCCATCGAGCGCAACCAACTCCAGCGCGCGGCACACGTGCTCATGCAAACCGAGGGCCGCGACATCGGAACCGCGGCCGCCGAGCTCCAGCAGAAACTCAAATCGAACCCCAGCACCCGCGGCATCGACTTCTCCTTCGTGGGCGAAGTCGAGCTCATGCAGAGCACGTTCTCGGGCCTCGGCGTCGCGATCGGCCTCGCGGTGATGGTCGTGTTCATGATCATGGCCTCGCAGTTCAAATCCCTAAGGCTGCCGTTCGTCATGCTGTTCACCATCCCGGTGTCACTCGTCGGCATCGTGATGGCGCTGCTCGTAGCGGGACAAGGCTTCTCCATCACCGCATTGATGGGCATCCTGATGGTCGTCGGCATCGCCGTCTCCAACGGCATCTTGCTGGTCGACGACGCCAATCGCCGTTTCTCGGAAGGCCTCACCAAAGTCGAAGCCGTGATCTCCGCGGCGCGCTCCCGCTTCGTGCCCATCGCGATGACCAGCCTCGCCACCATCATCGGCCTGATCCCCACCGCGCTCGCCCTCGAAAAAGGCACCGAAGCCAACCAACCCCTCGCGCTCGCAGTCGTCGGCGGCCTCACCTCATCGACAATCCTCTCGCTGTTCCTCGTACCCGTGATGTTTCTGTTTTTTGCGGAGCGCGCTCGCACTGAGACGGAGGAGCGCGACGCGGGCGTGGTGGAGGTGCGGGCGTGATGTGTCGTGGGGAAGTATCGGCCGCGGCGCGACTCTCACTCACAAGCGCGTCAGACCGAGCAACACAAATGATAAGTGGGGCAAAATGACGCGAAGCGCGCCGGGCGGACAGCCCGCGACGCCCGGCGCGGGCAGATCTCCAAGGTAGAGTTGCGTAAGCAACAGCGTATCCTAGGCCGGGTCCGCGTAGCGCCATGAATAGAACCGAGCACCTACTCTTGATTTCCGCGCTGGTCGGCAGCGCGCTCATCGCATGCAGTGGGTCACCGCCGCAGCTCACGAGCAACGGCATGAGCGGGCAAGGCGGCACAAGCGCGCTGGCAGGTAGCGCCGGTACGACTCAAGCGGGCAACGCGGGACAAGCAGCGAGCGCCGGCGGCAGCACGTCGAATGGCGGCGCGCTCGGCACTGGAGGATCGTACGCGTCCGGCGGTGACGCGAGCGGCGGCATTGCCGGCAGTGGTGCTGCGGGCAACGCGGGAACAGGTGACGGCGCGTCGGGTGGCTCGACTGCCGGCGCGAGCGGTACCGCAGGCGCGGCAAGCGGCGGCGCGAATGCGGGAAGTGCCGGTTCATCTGGGTCGAGCACGGGCGGGAGCGCGGGCGCGAGTGGCGCGTCCGGTAGCGGCGGCGCGGGCGCGGGCGGTACTGCGGGCGCGGGCGCATCCGGGGGAACGGGCGGGTCTTCTGGCGGCGCAGGCGGCAGCGCGGGCTATCTCTTTTACGATCCGTTCGAGTCCGACGCGAACCTGAAGCTGCTCACGAACGGGACGAGCACCGCGGTGCACGCGATCGCTGACGGCGGAGCTTTCGCTGGCTCAGCGCATCATTTGAGCATCACCGGCGACGATTCGAACACCGGCTTCTATTCGGGCCTGCACTACATCTTCGTGACACCGATCCAACCGAGCTCCGTGAGTTACTGGGCCCGAGTCTCGCCGAGCGCGTTCACCGCTGCGTATTTCACGCTGTTCGGCAACGCGTCGAACTCTACCCCGATCGCGACGCTGGTGCTCGGCGAGAACCAATACGCGATGCCGCCTGCGACGCTCTCTTACGGGTCCACGACCACGGGCACCGACAACGGCACGCCGCTCGCGCCCAATGTCTGGTACCACTTCGAGCTCGACTTCGTTTGGACGAGTAGCGGCGGCAGCTACACCGTCAAGCTCGACGACACGCCGCTCAGCCCCGTCACGGCGTTCACGTCGATGAACATCGTGCGCCTGGACATTTTCTCCGGTGAGGAGAGCGCCAATAGCGACGTCGATTTCGACGACATCACGATGTTGCCCTGAACGGCGCGTCGCGCCCTTATACGAGCGCGCTTCAGAACCGCACGGAGACCGGAGTGTGCTCCGCAGGCAAATTCGAGCCCGAGCCGTCGCCGAGGGTCGCGTCGCCGTCGAAGCCCCAGCAGAACGCGCTCCCGTCGGACAACACCGCGCAGGCGAAGTTCTCGCCCGCGCCCACGCTCGTGGCTTTCGTGATCCCCGAAACCGCGGCGGTTGCCTGCGGGTAGAGGAGCGCCCCGCCGTAGTTGCCGAGCTGACCGTAGGAATTGTCGCCCCAGCACTCGATAGTCCCGTTCGAGAGCACCGCGCAGGTATGCCCCCGCAGGCCCGCGACGATTCCGACCGCGCCGGACAAGGGGTGAGCGGGCGGACCGAGCGAGTCGACCACCGTCGTCGGACCGACGATCTGGTACGCGGGAGTCGAGCCGTCGCCGATTTCGCCGGCGGTGTTGCGACCCCAGCAGTACACGCCGCCGCCGGCACGCACGGCGCACACGTGGCCCCCGCTGGTGCCGCTCAGCGCGACCGCGTCCAGCACACCGGGAACGTCGGTCGGCGCTTGAGTGCGAAAGCCTGGCGGCCCTTCGCCGAATTCTCCGAATTCGTCGGTCCCCCAACATTGCACGTGGCGGTTCGACATCAGAGCGCAGGCCCACGTTCCGCCCACCGTGATCGCGGTGGCCGAAGTCAGCCCCGCGACGGCGGTCGGCGCCTGCGTCGAAGTCCAGCATGTGACGCCTCCGCTCGAGAGCAGCGCGCAGGTCTGGTCGCCTGCGCTCGAGACGGCGACCGCGCCGCTCACGCCGGCAACCGGCAACGCGACGTTGCTGTCGATCCCACTGCCGGCGGCATTGGCTCCCCAACAGTCGACCGTTCCAGCGCTGAGCACTGCGCAGCTCGACGACACGCCCGCGGTGATGGCTTTGACTCCGTGCAGCTTGGCGAGGTTCGCGTCGACCACCGGCGCGGGGGGCAGCTTCTGGGTGACAGAGTCGCCGCGCCCGAGGTCTCCTCGGGAGTTGTCGCCCCAGCACGTCGCGGTGCCGTCGGTCATGACCGCGCAAGCGTGGTCGCTGCCTCCGGAGATCGCTGCGAAGGTCGTCGGCTGCGCGGGACAACACAGCGTCCCCGCGGTCGTGTCGCCGTTACAACCGCCGAAGTACTGATTGGGCGCGGTGCTGCCGTAGCCGCAATTGGCCCAATTGCATATGTTGCCTTCCGGATCACTGCCACCCGCCGTGCAGACGCGCATCGGCTGTCCGGTGGTACACGCAATGCCGGTCGTCGTCGACACCATGCACAAATTCGAACCCGCCCCACCATATACGAGTTGATCGTCCGTCCAATAGTTGTGGGTGGGAACGGCCCCGCCGCGAACGGCCATCCATTCGGCCGCGCTGCATGGGCGCGAGCCCGCCGCGCAGAGCGAGGCGCGCGACACATCGAGCACGGCTCCGGCACAACCCACGGCCAGATTCGAAAACACCTGCTCGATGGTGCCGTCCGCGCAACCAGTCGCCGGATGATCGGGACCCAGGTCGACGAGCGGCAGAGCGTTGCCCATTTGGTTCGGCCAGTTGCCGCGCGCCACCGTGTCGCCCAGACCGAGCTCGCCGTAGGTGTTGCTGCCCCAGCACTTCACCTGAAAATCTTCCAGCACGGCGCAGGTGTGCATGCCGTAGTTCGCGGCCGCGACCGACAGGGCCCAGTGACCGCTGCCGAGATCGATCGGGTGTAGGTTGTCGCCCATGTCTCCGGCGTTCGCTCCGTGCGAAATCGCGTCGCCTTGGCCGAGCTCACCGCCGGCAAAGTAGCCCCAGCACTTGAGCTGGTTGTTGTCGAGGACCGCGCAGGCCTCGTAACCGCCGACCGCGATCGACTTGGCGCTGCGTCCGGTGCCGAGCTGGATCGGGAGAAGGCTATTCATCTCGCCCGGGTCGTCGCCGCGGTTCACCGTGTTGCCTTGGCCGAGCTCGCCGTCGCCGTTGTAGCCCCAGCACTTCACGCTGTTGTCGTCGAGCAGCGCGCAGCTGAACCAGATGCCCGCTCCGATTGCCTTCGCAGTGCGACCCGTGCCGAGGAACACCGTCGGCAGCGCATCACCCATCTCACCGGCGTTGTCCCCGCGGCTGTTCTTGTCGCCGAGCCCGAGCTGACCGAAGCCGTTGTAGCCCCAGCATTTGACTTGGTTGTTCGCCAGAATCGCACAGGTGTGAAAGCCGCCCGCCGCGATCGCCTTGGCCGTCTGACCCGTGCCCAGATTGACCACGGGCAACGCGTCGCCCATCTCGCCCGGCCCGTCACCGAGCTCGGCGAAGCCGCCGGTCCCGAGCTCACCCGCGTCGCTGTAACCCCAGCACTTGACTTGACCGGTTTCGAGCAAGGCGCAGGTGTGTTGAATGCCGGCCGTCACCGCAGTTGCAAAGTGCGAGGTGCCCAGATTGATCGCAGGCAGATTCGTGCCCATTTCATTCGCGTTGTCGCCGCGGTTGTTGCGGTCGCCGACGCCAAGCTGACCCATGTCGTTCCTGCCCCAGCACTTGAGCACCCCGGCCGAGAGCGCACACATGTGCTGCGCCCCCGACGCCAATAGCTGCGGACCATACGGCGACCCGAGATCCACGGGGGCGAGAGCCGTGCTCATCTGTCCGGCAACGTTGCCGCGGCTCGTGGTATCGCCGAGCCCGAGCTGACCCTGATCGTTTGCGCCCCAGCAGCGGACGGCCAGCCCGCCACCTTCGAAGGCCGTGCTCACGCAGGTGTGGTTCAAGCCGGCCACCACTTGCGTCACCGGGCGAGAGCCGAGATCGACGTACGGCAAGTTCTGGCCCATGTCTTGCGGAGCGCCCCCGCGCGACTGCGTGTCGCCGTCTCCAAGCTGCCCGCCGCCGTTCTCGCCCCAACACTTGATCCAGCCGTTCGAGAGCGCGGCACACGCGTGCCCGCTGTTCATCGACACGCTGCTCACGCAGCCGTGATCGTCACACCCGGGAACGCCGAAGCGCACCGTCGTGCCATCCATCGGCTGGCTCGAGCTGCCGCGGGATCGGAAGTCGCCCGTGCCCAGAATGCCGTTGCTGGCGCTGCCCCAACACTCGACCTGATTCGGTTGGCCTACGCCGACGTTGACGAGTGCGCACGTCACGTAGCCGCCGAGCGAAAACGAGATCACGGTGCGCCCGCCGAGCGCCACGAAGGGCAGGTTGTCGCCCATGTCCCCGCTGTGGTTGCCGCGGGAGAGGTCCTGATTGATGCCGAGCGCGCCCGAGGTGTTGTTGCCCCAGCACTTCATCTGGTTGTTCGTGAACGACGCGCAGTTGTGGCTGGTGCCCGCGGCGATCGCGCGCACGGTCAAGCCCGTGCCCAGGCTCACCGGACGCAGGTTCGTGCCCATTTCGTTCGCGTCGTCGCCGATGTCGTTGACGTGTGAGTTGCTCCCGACGTTAGCGATACCGAGGCCCAGAGCGCCGTCTTCTTCATCGCCCCAACACACCACGTTGCCGTTGTCGAGGCGCGCGCAGCTATGGCCGTTTCCGAGCGCCAGCTGGTTCGCGGTGCGTCCCGGGCCAAGGTCGATGGCAGGCAGCGCCGCCATGTCGCCCGACGTGGTTCCGTAGCTCGAACGACCATGTGGACTGTTTGGACCCTGCCCGTTGCCGACGGCGAGACCCAGTTGGCCGAAGTTATTGTAGCCCCAGCACTTGAGCTGGCTGTTGTCCAAGATCGCGCACGTATGGTAGCCGCCGGCTGCGATGGCTGTCGCGTGGCGCCCCGCGCCCAGATTGACGGGCGTCAGGTTTTGCATGTCGGTCGGCTGAGTCCCAACCGACGCGGTGTTGTCTCGGCCGAGCTGACCGAACGTATTGTCGCCCCAGCACTTGACGTCGCCCGTGTCGAGCAAGGCGCACGTATGACCATTGCCGAGCGCGAGCTGCACCGCATAGCGGCCGACGCCGAGGAACACCGTGGGCAGCCCATTGCCCATTTGGCTCGGAGCTACTCCGCGCGCGTTCGCATCGCCCAAGCCGAGCTCCCCGCTGGCATTCGAGCCCCAACACTTCACCTGTCCGCCGTCCACGATGACGCACACGTGAAGGCCGCCGGCGACGATGTACGAGGCTGCTTCGTAGGTCAGCGACGCCTGCTCTTTGTCGGTCGCTCGCTCGCCGGGGTTGACGGACGAAGAGCTGCAAGAGCCGACCAACACGGCGAGCGAACACCAGAGGACGTACTCGCAAAGCCTGCTCAAAAGCCGCTTCGGCGACCGATAAGCGCGCTCTCGAGACACGTGCGGACAAAGGACTTTCGCTGAGCTCATGGGACAACTCCAATCCCCCGCGTGACGCGCGTGCAACGTAACAGTCTGCATCGGCGCGCGGCAACCCAGAAATGCGTTGGCGCAAGTTGCGCCAATGCGCGAACTCCGAGTTCAACTTGCGAGCGCGTCGATCGTCGCGAACACCCCGCGGTACGCAGGCGTCTTCGGTTGCACCCCAATCGTCGCCAACGTTCGGCGAAACGTGGTGCTCAGCCTTGTGACTCGTCCGGCCACGGCGATTCCCCCGTCTCGGCGCAATGCGCGAGCTGCTCCCGCGTCAGCTCGATGTAGTCGCCCCGCGCGAAGTCTTCTTCCGCGGCGAGTAGCTCCTCCTCGAGGGTGAGCGGCATCGGGCGTGGTAACGGGGCGTCGCTGCGAACGGCTGCCTGGATTCCAGGGGTGCTGGGGTTGGCCACACTTGGAGGACGACACCGCTCGACGCAACTGTCACAAAAAACGGACAAAGGGACGGCAGAGCGTCTCGGGCCACCCGCACCTCAATCGCCACCGTGAACCCAGTTATCCACGTGTAGTTGCGCCTCGCCGAGCAGTTCGCCGACGGTGAGGCTGAGGTGCACGCCAAAGCCAGAGTCGGCGCTGCTTAGGAAAAAGCCGAGCTGCACAGGCTATCATCGTCGTGATGTCGCTTTGGGATCGCACTCTGAACGCGCTCGGGGTTCGGAAGAGCACCGGCGATGTGAAACTCGAGGATGGACGGTTGGTATTGCGCGAGCTCGCGCGCGCGAAGGCGTTGCCGCAGGAGCCCAAAGAGCCGGGGCCCGCTCGCATGACGGAATGCGCGCGGTGCGGGGGGCGCATGCGGGAGATTGTATTTACGACGGCGGGCGGCGGGGAGCAGTTGGAGGTATGGAGGGAGTACCCGCTGGCGGTCGATGGCTGGGTGTGCGCTGGGTGCGGCAACGCGGTCATGCCGCGGCATATCAGCTTGGAAGAGAGTCTCGAGTTCGGCCGCCGCGGCGCGGAGCACGCGGGCGGTGGCAACTTCGACGACGCTGAGTTCTGGTTTCGCCGCATCATCGGCTCCTGGCCGAACTACCCTCCGGGCTATGCCGATCTCGGTCAGCTCTTCATGGCACGCTCGGACGCGGCGAAAAGCGCCGACGATAAGCACCGCTACCGCCGCGACGCAGCAGCGTGGCTACGCCGCGCTATTGACGGCGATCCTGAGCGCAAGCTCCTGCCGGTTCGTGTGACTTTCGCCCGAGCGCTCGCGCTCAACGGCAGTGAGGCCGAGGCTCTCGCGATGCTCGCCGCACTCGGTCAAGATGCTGGATTGAGCGAATCAGTGCGCACGGAAGCGGATCAGCTCGCCAAAGACATCGGCGCCGGCAAGGCGCTGTTCGCGCGCGCGGTCGAGCTCGCGAAGGACACGGTGCTCGAACCGCCGGGAAAGGTGCTCACGGCGCATGCTCGCAGTGCACTCGAACGAGCCCGCGGGCTGCTACGCGACGCGCGCGAACGCGAGCAGAACTTCGCCACTTGCTGGTATCTCGGCAAGGTCGAGCTCCGCCTCGGCGATACGAAGTCGGCAGCGATCCATCTCGAGGAGGCGCATTCCCTCAACCCTGACCAGCCGGACGGTTGCCGCGAGTTATGTCTCGCTTACCTAGAGCTCGACCGCGTCCAGGATGCGCTCCCGATGGCACAGCATGCGCTCGGGCTCCGCCCCGACGACGCCAGCCTCCGCAGCAACCTGGCCCTCGTCCACCTTTTCATAGGAGACGTCAACCGCGCGCTGACCGAAGTGCGCGCCGCGCTTGCGTCGGAGCCGAACGACAAGATCACCGCCGCGCTCGCGAGGATGATCGAAGACGTGAGCGCGGGCCGACGAAAGAGACCGAGATCCATGGCGGAGGCCAAGGGCCGCAAGCGATGAGCATTCAATCGACATCAGCGCGATTCTGCGTCAGATCCCGCTGCCGCCAGGCAGCAGATCGCTAGCCACTGACGACGATTGGGCGCGGTGAACGAGTCACGATGATCCGGCCGTCGACGAAATAGCGGCGGAGAGCGTCGCGGACCTCGAGCGATTGGCCACGAGCGCTCGAAAAGCGCTATTCTCGTTTGGGCGATGTTGGAGGCTCCGATTCCGGACGACGAGCAGCAGCGGTTGGCGTTGCTGCAGGCTTGCAACATCAT
>DASXKQ010000038.1:0-9665 GCA_036496745.1 Polyangiaceae bacterium | reverse complement strand
GGACTCCTCGTGTGGACCGAGTTTCAGCTCGCGTGCAACAACTACGACGCCGACGGCGCGTACCTCGACGTACTCGATCAGGAATCGCGTGCGATCATCGCGCGCGTACGGCAACACCCGTCGCTCGCGCTCTGGTGCGGCGGCAACGAGCTCTTCAATGCCTGGTCCGGCATGACCGATCAGCACCTCGCGCTGCGGCTCCTGAACAAGAATTGCTACGAGCTCGACCGCGACACGCCGTTCATCAGCACCGCTCCACAAGACGGCATGGGTCACGGTGACTACCGCTTCCGCGACGAACGCGGACGCGAGGTATTTCAAATTTTTCGAGATGCAGCCAATACGGCCTACTCGGAGTTCGGTTGTCCGGGGCCCGCCAACATCGACGTTCTGCGCAGCTTCATGCCCGAGGCCGAGTTATTTCCGCCACGGCTCGGCACCGCATGGGAAACGCACCACGGCCTCGGTTCGTGGGATCAAGATCCCGGCACCTGGCTCTGCCAATCGACGATCGAAAGCTATTTCGGTCCCACGCGCTCACTCGAGGAGCTCGTTCAGCGCGGTCAGCTGCTGCAAGCCGAAGGCTACAAATGCCTGTTCGAGGAGGCGCGCCGGCAAAAGCCGACCTGCGCAATGGCGCTCAACTGGTGTTTCAACGAGCCCTGGCCGAGCGCGGCGAACAACAGCATCGTGAGTTGGCCCGCTCAGCCGAAGCCCGCCTACTTTGCCGTCGCCGCGGCCTGCCGCCTCGTGCTCGCGAGCGCCCGCGTTCCCAAGTTCTCCTGGCGTGCCGGCGAGACCTTCGAACTCGAAGCGTGGATCTTGAACGACGCCCCCGACGAGGTCGACGCAGGCGTGCTCGAAGCGGAAATCGAGCTCGACGGCGCCCACACGCCCATCGCAAGCTGGTCGTTCCCGAAGCTCGCGGCACGCACACACGCCCGCGGCCCCGCGATGCAGCTCGTACTACCGCCGTTCGCGGCGCGCACGTTCGAGCTCGTCCTGCGTGTCGGCACTCGCGACGCGCTCGAGTCCCGCTATACCTTCGTACGGCGGGATTGACGCGCTACGGCTCCGTGTTACGCTCGCTCTGGGATGAAGCGCTGGTTCCGCTGGGGCTCGGGGTTGCTCTTGTTGTCGTGCGTCGGGCTGCGTCGCCCGGAAGCGCCGGGCGTCAAAGTCGTCGACTTCGAGACGCGGGTCGTCGAATTGCCGAGCGGGCTACGCGTCGTGCTCGAAACGGTCCCCGGTTCGGCGACAGGCGGCGCCGTGCTGGTGATCAACGCCGGCTCGGCCGATGAAACGCCGGAGCAAGCGGGGCTCGCGCACTTGGTGGAACACCTCGCGTTCCGCTCGCACGCGGTCGACAAGCCCTCGCTCTTCCACCGCTTGGAGTCGCTCGGCGGCTCGGCCTTCAACGGCACGACCGGCTTCGATGCCACCCAATACTTCGCGTTCGTCCCGGACAAGAACTTGCAGGAGCTCACTTGGTCGCTCGCGACGCTGCTCAGCGATCCACTCGAAGGCGTGGACGCGGAAGACTTCGAGCACGAACGGCAGATCGTGACGAACGAGCTTCGGCTCAGCGACGAAAACGGGAAGGACGGCCAAGCGCTCGGCTGGCTGCAAGCGGCCGTCTTTCCGAGTGGGCACCCGTACGCTCACTCGATCGCCGGCAGCCACGAGTCGCTCGAGCATCTGACGCTCGACGACGCGCGCAAGTTCGTCGCCGTGCACTATCACCCGCAAAATGCCACGCTGGTCGTATCTGGACCTTATCTTGCGCCCGTGCTGCGCGAGCTAACGGAGCAGTTCGGCGCGGCACCCGCAGCGCAGCCTGCTTCGCGTGCGCGCCCAGTGGCGGACGCAGACAGCGCCGGAGCACCCAAACCGCTCGCCACCTATCGCGCACCGGTGGCGACCCCAACCCTATGGATCGGTTGGCGCTTACCCCCCGCATACGGTGAGAGTGCGTCGATCCCAGAGCTACTGGCTTGGATGGCCGAAGGCTCGTTTTGGGGCAACGAGTACGAGCGCAACCGGGACATCGCGAACGTTGAGGCCGGCTACCAGGGCGGTATGGCGGGGAGTTTGTTCTACCTGAGCGTCAAGCTCAACACGGCCGACGACCCGGACGCAGCAGTCGACGCGGTGAAGCGACTCGTGCTCCGCGGCATGAGCGAACGCACGCATCTCTTCGACACCTTCGACGACTTCAAGCGCGCATTCGCGACCGGGAACACGTATCAGAACGAGAGTGTCACGAGCCGCGCGCTCGGCCTCGCAGATTCCGCTCATTTCACGGGCGATCCGCTGTTTTGGCGCAAGCTAACCGAACGCGCGGTGGGGCTCCAAGCGAGCCGCGTCGCTGACTTCTACACTCATTATTTGGCGGAGGATCGCGCGCGCGCCATTCTGATTCGTCCTGACACGCAGAGCTCGCTCGTGCGCGGCGCCATTGGACTCGGTACAGCGCGCGGCGCGAATGGCCCCGTCGACGAGGCAGAGGCTCTACCGGCAGTACGTGAGTGGATGACCCCGCCGGGTCTTGCCGATCTAACTCGTTTTACACTGCCCAACGGACTCGACGTGGTGATCTTGCCGCGCCGGGGCACCCAATTTCACAGCGCCCTGCTTGGCTTCAATGGCGGGCTCAACTTCGGCGTCACGGGCGCCGGCATCGCCGCCCAGTGGGCAAAGTTCCGACTGCGTCCAGGCCCGTGGTTCCGCGGGCTTGCCTTCACCGAGCGCGTAACCGAAGACAGCTCGATCGCGCTCACACGCTCCACTGGTTCGAACATCGCCCTCACGCTGGAACTCGGCAACGAAGCTAGCAACGAATACGAGGTGCTCTGGCCCATGCCGCACTTCACCTCGCGCTTGGCGCTCTTCGAACGCGAGGACGCCAAGCCAGACGTCAAAATCTGGCGCACGACACTACAGACGTTGCTGGGCGAGAATCACCCCTATGCGGGCTACATAGCGCCGCACAAGCTCCGTACGCTCAGCGCCAGGCAGGTGCGGGATTGGCTCGCCGACGTGCGTAGGCCTGAAAACGGCGTGCTCGTGCTGGTCGGAGACTTCGATCTGGAACGCGCCAAAACCGCGGCCACCGAGGAATTTGGGCGTTGGCAGGCACACTCACAACGGCGCCCCAAGAACGCCGCACCAATAGCCGTCGAGAGCATCGTCTCTCCCGGGAACGGAGCGCTCGTGGTGCAAGCCGCTCCAGGCACCACGCAAGCGACCTTAGCTCTCGCTTGTCTCTTGCCGAAAGCCACGCAGGAGAACGCCCCCGCCGAGGAGGTCTTCGGACGCATGCTCGGCGCTTTTCTGCACGACGAGCTGCGCGAGCGCGCGACAGCCTCCTACGGCGCGGTCCATGATATCGAATTTTGGCGCGGCGGCACTGCGATCTTCATGGCCGGCGCTGACCTCGACTACGGCAGGCTCGAGCGCGCGTTGAGCGCGGTGCATGCGTTCCTGGACAACCCGCCGCAAGCAAGCTTATCGCAATCAAGGCTCGAGCGCGCCCGCTCGACCAAGGCGCGAGAGTTCGACTTGAGCTTGGCCACGACCGACAGTTTGGCGCGCGCGCTGTTTCGAGCCTGGCGCAACGACTGGCCGCTCGACTCTATCGACCGCTATCCCGATCAGCTCGTCAACGTGACCCTTGCGGACGTACAGCAGATCGCCGACCACTGTCGAGCGAACAGCGTGGTCTCCCTGCTCGGTGACGAGGCGCGCTTGCGCGCGGCTTGGGCGGCGTCTGCGACGAAACCCTGAGCCGAGCGACGCCTAGGCCGAATCCCATTCGGGCATCGACCAACTCTCGCGCGCGCCCGCCGCCTCCCACACACCAAAGGCCTCATTTCCGAGCAGCGCGTCCGCGTAGCGCTGCGCCGGCGAACTCAGAGGCACGCCGTAGGTGCGAAAGCGCGTCGCGACGGGCGTGAAAAATGCGTCGGCGATGGTCGGCTCTGCGCCAAAGAGATACGGCCCTGTTCCAGAAAAGCGCGCGGAGAGGGTGCTCCACAGCGCATCCATACGCGCCACGTCGCGCTGCACGTCTTCAGCCCAGATGCGCGGCGCGACGCGGCGACGAATGTTGCACGGCAACTTCGAGCGGAGTGCTGCGAAACCCGAGTGCATTTCGCAGGCCGCTGCGCGAGCGTGAGTACGCGCCGTGATCTCGCGTGGCCAGAGCGACGGCACTTGCTCCGCCGCCCACTCCGAGATGGCGAGCGAGTCGGCGATAACGTCGGTGTCCAGGTGCAGCGCGGGCACTGTGCCGGTCGGGGAAATCGCGAGCACGCTCGGCATACTGCGCTGCGTGTAGCCGGGGCCGCCGAGCGGCACTACCCGTGTTTCGAAGGGGATCTTCGCCCAGCTGAGCACGAGCCAGGGTCGCATCGACCACGAGGAATAATTCTGATTGCCCACGTACAGAATCGGCGTCATCCCCGCCGAATAGCACGCGCGTGCGGCGCTGCACGGCATTTGAGGGCGCGACTCGGCGTGCTAGCAAGAGCAGCGTGAGCGCCGCCAACACTGTTCGCTTCTCAGCGCGACGCGAGCTCGGGCGCACCGGCTTTCGCGCGACCGCGGTGGGCGTCGGCGATCTCGCGGATCGAACCGTACCGTTCGACACCTGCGTCGCCACGCTGCGCCGCGCGCTCGACTTCGGCCTCAACCTCGTCGACACTGCGCCGAGCTACGAGGACGGTTACAGCGAGGAGATCGTGGGCGCTGCGGTCGCGGGGCGGCGCTCCGAGCTGTTCGTGATCGACAAGGTCGACCATTTCGATCGACCGGTCGCGCCGCAAATCGGCGAGAGCCTTCGTCGCTTGCGACTCGACGCCGCCGATTTGTTCGTCTTTCACGGCGTAAGCTCGCTCGACGCCTGGCATGCGCTGGTGAGTGCGGGCGGACGCTTCGACGAACTCGCGGTCTGCAAGCGTGACGGCAAGACGCGTTTCACGGGTATCTCGAGCCATCACCCGGACGTGCTGCGACTGGCGATCCCGTCGGGCCGTTGCGACGTCGTGATGTTTCCGATCGGTGCCTATGTGGACGAACGATACGTGGCGGAGATCTTGCCGCTCGCGCGCGAGCACGGTGTGGGCAGCGTCTGCTTCAAGACCTTCGGCGCCGGGAAACTCCTGGGCGACACCGCCGGCTATGGACGACCCCTGCAAGAACGACCGCGCGGCAAGCTGAGCTCCGGCGGCAGCGCGCCGGCAGACGCCGCGAGCGCGCCGACCTTACCGACGCTCAGCGTCGAAGAATGCGTGCGCTTCACACTCACGTGCGATCCGGACGTTGCCTTGCTGGGCATGAGCTTCCCGAACGAGCAGGACGCCGCGCTCGCGGCCGCCCATGCTTTCGAACCGCTCGCCCCGCAGGAACTCGAGAACATTCGGCAGCGCGCCCTGCTCGCCATGGAGGGCAAGGGTCGCTGCTGGTGGAATCCCGAAGCGTGATTTCGAGTCCCCAGAATGCGAGCTACTCGAAAAGCTCGCGCTTGGCGCGCTGCCAGAGCTCCTCGCTCGGCGCGGCGAGCGTGAGCTCCGCTTCGTCCAACACGGCGTAGTCACGACCGCTCGGATGGCGCACCACGCCGCCCGCTTCGCGCACGATCAGCGCGCCGGGCGCGTGATCCCAAGGCAAGAGCCGGAAGTAGACGACGTAGTCTTTGCGCGCGAGCGCGAGCTCGGCGTACTCGTGCGCGGCGCACGTCACGCCCGGGATCAGTGTATGCGTCACGCTGCGCGCTTCGAGCTCGGCCCGCGCGGCAGCGGGCATGAAACGCGCGTAGGGTGTCCCGCGCAGCGCGCCTGATGCGCTCGCGTCACGCGCCGCAGCGCTCGCGACGATGCGCTCGCCGTCGAGGTACGCGCCCTGCCCGCGCTCGGCGCAAAATACCTGGTCTCGCTCGGGCAAATAGATCGCGGACGCCAAGAGCTCTCCCCGTTCGACCAGCGCCGCCATCACGCCGAAAGGTCCATGGCCAGCCGCGAAGTTGCGCGTGCCGTCGAGCGGGTCCACCACCCAGACCGGGGCTGAACCGCGCAAGCGCGCGAGCAACGTGTGATCGGCCGCGACGGCTTCTTCACCCACCACGCTCGAGCCCGCGACGAGCTCGCACAGCCGCTCGCCGAGCGCGATTTCCGCGGCGCGATCGGCGGCTGTGACGAGATCCGTCGGGTCTTCGTGGCTCGGCTTTTGAAAGACGTCGGCGGCCGAGAGCTTGCGGAAGCGCGGCATGATCTCGCGCGCCGAAACCTCGCGCAGGAGCGAACCGAGCTGCTTCAAAAAGGCGCTTTGCACGCCCCCCGGTGTACTCACGCCGCCCGACTACTGCAAGAAGGACGAGCTCGGGAAATCGAAGCCTTGCTGGGTAACGGTGTTGACCGTGATCGTGAGGTTTTGTGGCGGCACTTCGGTGGTGACGGGCGTCTGATTGAGGTCGACGAGCTCAGCGCTCACCTGATAGCTGCCGGGTTCGAGCCCCGGAATTGTCGCTGAGAACGAGCTGCACGGATCGAGTGTGCGCGCGCCGATCGGCGTCCCGCTTTGGTCGTACAGCTGCAGCGAGATATTGGCCGCTCCGTGAGCGTCGCAATCCGCCGCATTCGTGCCCGAACCGATCGTCCAATCGACTTCCAAGGAGCCGGTGGTTGTCGTGCCGCCGATGAATGAGTTGAGCGGGAAATCGACGGGCTGCGACGTCGTCGCGCCGGCCGTGATCGTCAGATTCGGAATCGAAAACGGCGTGGTGACGGCCGCGCCGTTCACATCGAGCATCGTCACCGTTAGAGCGTACGTGCCGGGCACGATGCCGTCGATCGTCGTGGCAAACGCCGTACACGCCGCCGTGGTGGCCGCGCCGATCGGCGTGCCAGCGGTGTCGGTGAGCTGCAGCTCGATGCTGGACGCGCCGTTGTTGGCGCATTGAGTCGGATCGGTGGCTGACGCGATCGTCCAGCTGACGCCGAGCGTGCCGGTCGTGATCCCGGGTTGAACGAAGGACCCGGCCGGGAAATCGATGACCACGCCGGAGGTCTGGCCTTCGTTGACGATCACGGGGTTCGCCGTGGTGACGACGCTGGTCAACAAGTTGCCGATCGAGTCGAGCAGCTCGGCTTTGACGGTGTACGCGCCGACGGGCACGTTCGTGATCATGGTGCTGAGCCCGGAACAAGCCGCCGTCGATGCCGCTCCGAACTGCGCTCCGGTGTTGTCGAACAACTGAATCGAGATAGTGCTCGCGCCGTGTGCAGAGCACTGGTTCGGATCGCTACTGGACTCCAGCGTCCAGCCTACAGAGATCACGCCGACCGGGCCGCTATCGCTACTGGTGACCGTGCACGCGCTCGATGTGAGCAACAAAAAGAGCGTGAGGATGCTCAACAAGATCACGGAACCACGCGAGCGAAACCAGGATTTAAAAGCCATCTGCGGTCATTCCTTTCGACTCGAAAGCGTCGTAACTCATGCCCGAACGAGCCCCTCGTTTGCCAAGCGCGGCAACGTCATGCCCAGTGTCCTGGCTGCCAACGAAAGCTCGTGCCTTGCAGCAACCATTGCCCGCGTACCCACTGGTGATAACCCGCAGGGATCGGACGCCAGCTGCCGGCCACCCACACCCATGAACCTCGCCAAGCCCAGTGTCCCGGGATCCAAGCGTAGCCAGGCCCCGGCGCCGGCGGCGCAATCTCGACGCGCGCTGCCGGTGGCGCGCTGTTGACCACGACCGCTGGTTCATCCACGTATGCGCCCGCTGGCGGGGCGCTCGCGGCAGGCGGCCCGACCGCCGGCGCGGGCGGCGCGGACGCTACACCGTTCTGGACGACTCGAGCGGGTGGCGCACCGTTCGCCGCAGGAGCCTCGACCGCTGGGCGCGTCGTGTTCGGCGCGGCGACGACGGCGGGCGCGGGCGCGACCGGCGCGGCGGCGACGACCGGCGCTGCGGGTGGCGGCGCGTCCCCGGCCCGCACCATACAGCCGTCCATGAATGCCACACTGAACAGCAGCGCGGTGGCGCGAAGGGCAACGGCCTGACGACCGTGCCAAGCAAGTAGCGTCATTTGTAGCGTTTGACGCCGCCGGACACGCGATCCCTACGAATTTTGCGCCGCCCAGCGAGGGGCGTGGCACGAGGAAAAAAGTACCGTATCCTTTCGCGCATGATCCACCCCATCCTCAGACTCTCGGCCCTGATGATCCTCGGCGGAGCGTGCGCGCTCGCTTGCAGCAAGGCTCCAGCCACTGGCAGCGCTGCGACGAACGAAGCAAAGCCCACGATCCCCGAAGTCACGGTCGCGCAGGTGGCTAGTTATGTGAAGGACAAGAGCGCGACGATCTTCGACGCGAACGACGCAGACACGCGGCAGAAGTTCGGCGTCGTGCCGGGCGCCGTCCTCCTCAGTGGGCACAAGGACTACCCGCTCAGCGAGTTGCCCGCAGCGAAAGCGACTAAGCTCGTGTTTTATTGCGGCGGCACGCAGTGTCGCGCATCCGACGCGGCCGCGTCGCGCGCAGCCACCGCCGGCTACAGCGATGTGAGCGTGATGCGCGACGGTATTCGCGGTTGGAAGACCGCGGGTCAGCCGACCAGCGCCGCTCCACAAAGCTGACGCCTCTTTGCTACGGAGACGCGCGCGACTGTTTCGGTATGTGGCGGAATGCCTCGGCACCGCCAGCTCATTTTTGGGCTTTCCAACGCCAATCGGTTCGAGTTTCCTAGAATCGGTTGCGCTCCGCATCCGGTCAGGTGCACGTCGAGGCTATGCGCAGGGTTTCTGCAGGCCGTAGGTACGCGCTGCCGCTAGCCAGCGTGGCGCTGATCTGCCTGTTGAAATGGCTCGGCGGCGACGCGCTCTCGCACAACGCGCCGCTCAGGTTCTTGCTCGCGCCCGTGATCGTGAGCGGCTGGCTCGCTGGCGGTCTCAGCGCCGTCGTGGCCACGGCCGCGAGCTTGATCGCGGGCTGGTTCCTGTTCGTGACGGATCCGGTCGGGTCGACGGTGAACTTGTTGTCGTTCACGAGCCAGGCGCTGATCTTGTCGGCGATCATGGGCTCGATGTTCCGCGCCCGCGCCCAACTGCTCGAGGCCAACGAACACAAAGCCGAGCTCTTGAGGCAGAGCGAGGAAAGCTCGCGGCGTTTGGAGGCTTTGAGTGAACTCGGCGCTTCGCTGTCGGTTGCCCTGACCCACGAAGATGTTGCGCGTGTCGTCGTCGAACAGGGCATGCGCGCGCTCGGTGCGGACACCTGCACGCTCTACCGCGGTCGCAAACGAGACGCTTCCCTCGAGCTGATCGGCGAACGCGGTGTGGCGCCTCGGGTACTCGAGCGCATCAAGCGAATCACTCCGGAGTCGAACAGCCCGCCTTGGCTCGTGCTCGACAGCGGCAAGACGATTTGGGCTGAGACCGAGCAAGAGTATCTCGCTTTTTATCCCGAGCTCGCCCAGCTCGCGGCCGATGGCCCCCGAGCGCGCGCGTTCTTTTGTGCTCCGCTGTTGGTGGAGAACCAGCCGCGCGGGCTGCTCGGGATGGGCTTCTACGCCGAACGCAAATTCTCGACAGAGGAGCGCGCGTTCATCGAAACGTTTTGCCGGCACTGCGCGCAAGCCTTGTTACGCGCCGAGCGCCTCGATC
>DASXKQ010000037.1:0-4335 GCA_036496745.1 Polyangiaceae bacterium | reverse complement strand
GAATAGGCGGCGTCGCGTACGTCGTCCGAGCAGAGCTGCACGCTCCATTCGGCCGCGCTGACGCCCGCCGCGGCGAGCGCGATCGAGACGTCGGCAGCCGCGAGCGCGCCGTCGTCCGCGGGGCTGCGACCGACGACGGCCACGACCGCCCCGCCGTCGTGCAAACGACGCACTTCGTCGCCGCGCTCGGCGGGCGCGATTTCCGGCCGAAGATGATCGATGTCGAGGGCGCGTCCGATCGCCTCGCAGGTTTCGCGCGCGTCGCCCGAGATGAGCACGGGCTCGACCGCGACGTCGAGCAGGTGCTGCACGGCTGCGCGCGCGCCAGGACGCAGCCCGTCTTGCAACCCCAAGAGTCCGATCAGTCTGCCGTCGAGCGCGACCAAAAGCACGCTACGACCCATGGTCTCTAGATCGGAAATGCGTGATTCGGCTGCAGCCACGCTGATCCGCTCGCGGAGCATCAACGCGCGTGAACCGACGACCAGTGGCTGCCCGCTCGACGCGATGGCCGTTACGCCCAGGCCCGCTTGCGTGGTCGGGCTGCGCACGCCGTCCGGGCGCACGCCGCGCGCGCGCGCCGCGCGGAGTACCGCGGTGGCGAGCGGGTGGCTTTCGCCGCCCTCCGCCCCACACACGAAAGCCAGTACCTGCTCGGGGTCGGACGTGCCGAAGGCCTCGATGTTGGCTACCTCGGGCTCACCGAGCAGCAGCGTGCCGCGCGCACAAAAGGCGGTAGCGGATACGCGCCCCGAGCGCTCGAAAGCGTCCGCCGAGCGGAAGACGATGCCGCGACGCAGGGCTTCCAGCACGCCATGAGCGACGTACAAGCTGCCGATTTCGGCGATGCCCGGATGAGCGAAAGCGGCCAGCACCGAGACGGCGAGCATGGCGATCGCGAGCGGCTCCGAATTGCCCGCGAACGCCGCGAGCGCCGCGAAGCCCGCGATGAACGGCGCGATGCGCACCGCGAGGATGCGCCCTGAGCGAGCGAGCGGCGTGTGCAGATCGGCGCGTCGACGCGGATCGTTGGTGAGCCGCATGAACGCGCGGTCGAAGCCGGCCCAGCCGACCACAGCGCGCAGCCGGCCACTCACGACGTGGGCGCCGGCGACGATCGAGTCTCCCTCCCGCCGCTGTGACGGCACGCTCGCGCCGAGCCAGGGGAGGAGCTCGGCGCTGCCGGCCGTGATCGTCGCGTCGACCGGCACCGTTTCCCCGGTCTCGACCACGATTTCCTCGCCAGGTCGCAGATCGCTGGCCCGCACCAAGGCGAGCTCTTCGCCGACCACACGGTTGCACTTTTGTTCGAGCGTCGCGCTGATCGTCTGCCGTTCGAGGTCGAGTGGCTGACGCTTGCGTCGCAGCACGACCGAGCCGGCGGCGGCGCCGGCGGTGATCAGCGCAGCCAGCGTGATCGCGCTCGACGTGTGTGGACTGTCGTCGAGCCGTGCGGAGACGGCCACCACACTCGCCGCGATCGCCGGAGCCAAGAGCGCGATGGGATGCAGCTCGGTCTGATCGCGTGAGCCCATCAATGATTCGGCCGAGAGCGAAACGGTTGCGACGCCCACTACGATCAGCCTCGCGGCGAGCGCCATCGCCGAGTCGCCCGCGAGCGCGAGAGCGATCGAGAGCAGGGCGCCCAGCACGGTCAACAGGAGCAGCATGCCCCCGACGTCCATCGGCGCGATCACCTCGTCGACGTGCGAGATGCGGCTCGGACGTGACTCGCGCTCGGCGTCGTACTCGAAATCGTGCGCTTCCGAGGGGCGAGTCGCGGCTTCGAGTAGGTCGTCGCGGGCGATCGACGCGAGCGCTCGCGCGTTGTGCAGGGCCGACTCGGAGTCTCGAGCCGGCTCGCTCGCCGCGCTGCGCGAACGATGCGAGCGGCCAGCCTCGCTGTCACGCGGGATCGGCAGCGGCGTGCCGGTGGCGCTGGCGTCGAAGCGTTCGCGACACGCCGGGCTGCAAAAGTATCGAAAGCGCTCGCGCAGGAAGGCGACGCGCGCTGCCCGCAACGGATCGACCGGCGTGCCGCAGCTCGAGCACGGCAGCGTGCCCTCGGCGCGGTGGAAAGACGCCTCGTCGGTTTCTTGTCCGAGCTCCATCGGGCGACGGGAAGCTATCCTGCCGCTCGAGTGCTGTCGAGGAAAGCTAGGCTTTGCCGCGTAACGCGATCACGCCGAATAGCTCGAGAGCGCGCGTTCCAACAGCCCGCAGGCTTCCTCGAGTTCAGCTTGGCTGACGATCAAAGGCGGCGAAAAGCGCAAGGCTTGGCCGCCCGCGACCGTGACGAGCACACCGCTGTCTTGCAGGACGCCGAGCACCTTGCGCGAGTCGATTCCTTCTCGCAATACGAGTGCCTGCAAGAGCCCGCGTCCGCGCGAGGTCTCGACCAAGCGCGGGAATTTTTGCGCTGCGCGGCGCAACAACTCGGCGAGGATCTCGCCGCTCGCCACGGCGGCGCTCATCAACCCGTCACTCTCGAGCGCGGCGAGCACGCAGAGCGCCGCGGCGGAAGCGAGCGGATTACCGCCGAAGGTCGAGCCGTGACTCCCGGGAGGCAATGCTTCCTCCAAAAACTTCTTGCACAGCATGGCGCCAATCGGCACGCCGCCGCCGAGCGCCTTGGCCAGCGCGACGACGTCGGGCTCGACTCCCTCATGGTGGAACGCGAGGAACTTGCCGGTGCGCCCGACGCCGGTTTGCACTTCATCCGCTAGCAGCAACGCGCCGTGACGATCCGCGATGGTACGCAGATCGCGGAGGAACCCCGCGGGCGCCGGCAATACGCCGCCTTCGCCCTGCACGGGTTCGACCAGAATGCCTGCTACGTCGGCCCCCATTGCGTGGTCGACCGCGGCAGCGTCGCCGTAGTCGACGTGAGTCACGCCCAGCAGCGGACCGAAGCCGTCTTTGTACTTGGGCTGACCCGTCGCGGCGAGCGCGCCAAGCGTGCGGCCGTGGAAAGAATTGTGGAACGCGATCACCCGCGTGCGCTCGATCTGACCTTTGGTGTGAAAGTAGCGCCGCGCGAGCTTCAGAGTCGCTTCAATCGCCTCCGTACCCGAGTTGCAAAAAAACGCGCGATCCATACCAGCCAGATGACACACGCGTTCGGCGAGCTTCAGGTTGGGCTCGTTGTAGTAGTAGTTCGAGACGTGGATCAGTTTCCGCGCTTGCTCGGCGATCGCGGCGACCAACTTGGGGTGACCGTGACCCAGCGTGCTCACCGCGATCCCGGCGAACATATCGAGATAGCGCTTGCCGCTGTCGTCCCACAGCTGGCAGCCCTGGCCGTGCGTGAACACGATCGGCGGTTGCCGGTAATTCGGGTAGAGGTAGCGTTGACCGGTTTGGATCAGCGAAGCGGCGGACATTGCGGCGTTTCTAACTCAAGTTCGGCCCGTCCGCGAGGGACGGCGCTCGCGCGGCATGATGACGCACCCCCTGGGCGCTCCCGCACGGGGAGACTATGGTGAGCCCGGAGCAAAATCGTGGACGACGCGAGCCTTTGGCACCGCTTGGAGTTCTCGTTCACGATCGTTTTTCACTACCTCTTCCCGCAACTCACGATGGGGCTCGCGCTCTTGCTCGTGTTTTGGAAATGGCGGGCGTGGCGCCACGCTGACGAGGCGTGCGCGGCTGCAGCGCGCTTTTGGACGCGCATCTTCGCCATCAATTTCGTGGTGGGCGTCGTGACCGGTGTGCCGATGGAGTTTCAATTCGGCACGAACTGGGCGCGCTTTTCGCGTTTTGCGGGTGGCGTGATCGGCCAAACCCTGGCGCTCGAGGGCATGTTCGCGTTCTTCTTGGAGAGCGCGTTCGTCGGTGCCTTGGTCTTCGGCGAACGGCGGCTCGGCCCACGCCGGCACTTCTTCGCGGCCCTCGCGGTCTGTGTCGGGAGTTGGCTGTCGGGCTACTTCATCATCGCCAGTAACGCGTTCATGCAATATCCGGTCGGTCATGCGTTCGCGAACGGCCTGCTCGTGATCGGCGATTTTGCGCGTTTCGTGTTGAGCCCGTGGGCACTCGTCGAATACGCGCACACCATGCTGGCGAGCGTCGTTACGGCGTCGTTCGTGGTCAGCGCTGTCGGCGCGTTCTTCTTGCTGCGCGGTACGCACCGCGAGCAGGCGAAACTCTACTTGCGCTGGGGTACACGCGTCGGGTTCGTTGCCTGCGTCTTGGTCGCGTTTCCGAGCGGGGATCGCCAGGCCAAGCTCGTCGCCGAGCATCAACCCGTGGCGCTCGCCGCCATGGAGGGTCGTTTCGAGAGCGGGGCACGCGCCGACCTCACCTTCATGGGTCAGCCGAACGTGGGCGAGCAGC
>DASXKQ010000036.1:0-12173 GCA_036496745.1 Polyangiaceae bacterium | reverse complement strand
CTGATCCTACTCGCCATGCGGCCCGCGCTACCGAACCGCGCCGAGCGCGCGCAGGGCTTCGGACTCGCCGTGTCGAGCGGTATCGGCATGCTGTTCCAAATGGACGGCTTGTCCTACACGTCGGCGTCGACCAGCGCTTTTCTGACCCAGGGCTATGTCGTGATCTTGCCGATTGTCGCCGCCATCGGCAGTCGCGCTTGGCCGAGCGCCCGCATCGCGCTGTGCGTGCTCACGATCTGCGTCGGGCTGGGCGTGCTCTCGCGCTTCGATCTCGCGACACTCGGGCTCGGCCGCGGCGAGACCGAGACCTTGCTGGCCGCTTGCTGCTTTGCGGTGCAGATCCTGATCCTGGACAGTCCTAGGTTTCGCGAAAACCGGGCGAGCGTGGTCAGCGTCGTGATGTTCGTGTGCTTGGCAGGCGTGCTCGCTCCGATCGCGTTCGTCAACGCGCGCACGCTCGCGGACTTTCGCCTGCTGGTCGCGAGCAGCCAGAGCGTTTGGCTCTTGCTCGCGCTCAGTATTCCCTGCACCGCCATCGCGTTCGCGCTGATGAACCGCTATCAGCCCGCGCTCACCGCCAGCGAGGCCGGCATCGTGTACGGAGCCGAACCCGTGTTCACCAGCCTGTATGCGCTCTTCTTGCCCTCAGTGCTCGGCCGTTTCGCGCAGGTACCCTACGTCAACGAAGCTCCGACACAGCCGCTCCTCGTGGGCGGCACGCTGGTCGTAGCCGCCAACGTCATCTTGCAGCTGCCGAGCCGCGAAAAACTTGGCCCGCGGGCGGCCTAGCTGTCAGGGCTGACGGCGTGCAGCGCATCGTCGCCCTCGGTTGTCTGCTCTCCCTCGCCTCGTGTCTGCAGCTCGGCAATGGCAGCCAAGCGAGCGGCGGGGGCAACACGGGCGGCGCCGCCGACTCTTCGCCGGATGCCTCGACCTCGGCGACCGGCGTCAATTGCGGCACCGATCCGTCGTCGGGTGTCACCCTCTGCGAGGGCATCTCGAGTTGTCCCGACGAGCCCATCGATCAGGGGCAGTATCCCGGCTGCGGCTACCGCATTCGCGGCAATACCCTGGATCTCGAGTGCCTATGCGGCGATTCGCTGTGCCCGATCGGCGTGGCGCTCAACTGCGACCAGGCGCGCTCGCTGCTCGCCGATCAATCCGCGCTCGCCGTCTGCGCGGGCGTGAGCGAAGATCGCTGCACAGCACTCGCCGTCGTCCCGACCAACTCGAGCAACTGCGATACCGCATGCCGCGACGAATGCGCGGGAGATCCCGGCTGCGCCGTGCTGTGCGGTTGCTGACGGTCGCGACAAACTCCACCCACCGAGCACGCACCGCAGAAGTAGCGGCCCGTAGCGGCCCGCCTCAATTTACTGCTGAGCTCCGACTTCTTGCGCTACGCTCGACGCGCGGCTGGTTGCCACGCGCAGTCTGCAAATCGCCATGAAGGTGCTCCTCATCAACTCGAACCGAGAGCAGGTGCCCTGGCCTGCAATCCCGGTGGGGCTGTGCACGGTCGCTTCGGCCTGCGCGCGGGCGGGCTACGACGTGAGCGTGCTCGACCTCGCATTCTCCAAGCATCCGCGCAAGGACACGCTCGCGCGCGTCAAGCGTGAAGAGCCGGACGTGGTCGGCATCACGATCCGCAACATCGACAACTGCAATTTCGAGCTACCGCATTTCTACTTGCCGGAGATCCGCGACGACGTGGTGCGCAGCGTGCGCCAGGCCGCGCCGAACGCGAAAATCGTGATCGGCGGCGCGGCCGTCAATGTATCGCCGCGCGACGTGCTGCGCTTTTTGGAAGCGGACCTGGCCGTCGTGGGCGAGGGAGAAGAAGCATTCCCCCGCGTGCTCGGCGCGCTCGCAGCGCGCGAGCCACTCGAGCGCCTGCCCGGCGCGCTGCTCTTCGGCGGAGGCAGCGCGAGTCCGCTGCCCGTACTCGACACCGGACGCAAGTTGCTCGGTGAGCCGCTCGGCGGTCGCGCGCTGGTGCACGACCTCAGCGCGTCCGCGCGCAGCGAGGCATTTCGCTGGATCGATCTGCCGCGTTACGCCAAAGCGGGCTCACCGTATTCAGTGCAGAGCAAGCGCGGCTGCGCGCTGAAGTGTTCGTATTGCGTGTACAACAACATCGAGGGCCACGCTTACCGGCTACGCGACGCCGAAGAAGTCGTGGACGAGATCGAAGAGGCGGTGCTCGGCCACGGTGTGCGCGCCGTGGATTTCGTCGATTCGACCTTCAATCTGCCGCTCCATCACGCGCGCGCGCTGTGCGAGGCGCTCGCCGCGCGCAAGCTGCCCGCGCAGTACTCGACGATGGGCCTGAACCCGGCCGCGGTCACGACCGAGCTGGCGAGCACTCTGAAGCGCGCCGGCTTCAAGAGTGTCATGTGCACGCCCGAGAGCGCGTCGGAGACAACGCTGCGCACCTTGCACAAGGGCTTCCAAAAGCACGCCGTGATCCGCGCGGCCAAGGCTCTGCGCGAGGCCGGTATCCCCACCTATTGGTTTTTCATGTTGGGCGCGCCGGAAGAAACGTTGCAGACCGTGCGAGAAACGCTGGCGTTCTGCGCAGAGCACATTCCGTCATCCGACATGGTGCTGTTCTCGACGGGCATCCGCGTGTACGCGGGCACTCCCCTCGAGCGCACCTGCAAGGACCTCGGCTGGTTCGCGGAAGACGATCCGCTCTTCGAACCGTCTTGGTTTCTCTCACCCAAGCTCGATCTGAATGAGCTCTACGCCACGCTGGTCGACGCGGCCGCGCGCCACCCGAATTGGATGACCAACGCAGAGACCGTGATGAGTCCGGCGATGGCCTCGGTGATGAAGCAGGCGTTCCGCATGCTGGGCTGGAAAGGGCCGTTCTGGACGCACCTGCCGCGGCTCTTCACGTTCGTTGGCCGACTCGGTATCCGAAAAAAGGGCCTCGAGCTCCACGCGGAGACCGTGCGGCGCATCACGGACGTCGCGCACCACGCCTGAGTTTTTCGGAGTTTTGAGGAGCTTGGTGAGAGACCAAGCTGAGGTATGATGGAGGGATGGGCCAAACTCGGATAGCTGTTGCTTCGTCCGCGCTGATCGCACTCGTGACGTGCGCGTCACTGGCCAGCGCACAATCCGCGCAACCTAAACCGAACACTCAGGCACAAGCTGCGCCGGCACCCCTCGGCGCGCAACCACCGCCGCCGCCTGGGGCACAACCGCCGCCCCCACCCGGCGCGCAGCCTCTGCCGCCCGGGTATCCGCCGCCGCCCGGGTACGCGTATCCGCCGCCGCCGTATCCATACCCGCCCGGCTACTACGCGTACCCGCCGCCAGCCGCCAAGCCGCCCGAGTCGATCCCCTACAACGGCGGCGACGTTCCGGCGGGCTATCACTTGGAAGAGCGGCCCCGGCGCGGACTCTTGATCGCTGGCCCGATCGTGCTCGGAGTGCCTTGGGCGCTCGGCTTGCTTTTCGCCTCCGCCGCCAACTACGAGAACAGCAGCGGCTGGCTGGTGGTGCCCGCGCTCGGCCCGTGGATCACGCTCGCCTCGCGCCATCGCAGCAACTGTTCGAACAGCTTCGATTCCTGCGTGGACACCGGGCTCGACAGCATGGTGCAAACTACGCTCGTGCTCGACGGCTTGATGCAGGGAGCCGGCGCGGCGATGTTGATCGCCGGCATCGCGTCACCGAAAAAGGTGCTCGCCCGGAACATCGGCCGATTCACGCTCACGCCGGCTCACATCGGGCGCACGGGCTACGGCGGGTTGCTGAGCGCGCAGTTCTAGAGACGGCAAAGAACCTAGAAAATCATCACGGGCCCGACGGAGGCCGGCAGCTCGTCGTCCCCGATATTTTCGAGCGTACGTGCCAAGCGTCGCATGCGGCCCGCGCCGCTGGCTACGGACCGCCGCTGTTCGTCGGATCTTGAACGTGGCCCAGCATCAAGACCGCGCCGGTCGGCACGTCGACAATTTCCACGAGATACGGCCGATTGACGATCAGCGGAGTCGGCACGGGAGGCGTGACCGCGATGGAGATCTCGCCTGAGACGATAACCGCGGTGGCGGCCGCGGCCTCCGCGCCGGTCTCGGCCATCGAGATGGTCGCCTTTTGCAGGACGTCGGCTACGTACAGGTGCAACTTATCCGGGGGCGCAGCGCACAAGCCGCTTAAATCCGCGAGCGTGCCGTCGAAGGCGAGGTTCATACCCATGCTTTTGAGTGCCTTGCTGAGCGAGAAACTCTCGGACGTGAAGCTCGCCTTGGGCAAGGACAACTGCACGAGCGCGCTGGACTGTGGCAAACCGAGTGGCGCCGCGTTGTTCTCGAGCATGTCCTCGTAGCTCGCGAGGCTGACGCCTTCGTGTGGCAACGCGATCACGACCGACAGCTCGTCACCAGACAACGGTAACGACACGATCTGCGCGTTGCCGTCATCGGCGTAAGGGAAATTCGTGATCAGGTTCATGAAGCTCGCGGTCACGCTCGAGCCGTCTTGGCGCGTGAACGACGCCGGCTGCGTGTCAGCGGGCAGGAACGCGGTTGCCCACGGCAATTTGAGGTGAAGCGCGTTCACGAGCACCATCCGCGTGTCCGTGTCGAGCGCCCCGGATGGCAACAGATCGTTGATCTTGGCGTTGGTCTCTTGGCTCACCCAGCCGTTGATCGTTTGCCGCGCGGGCTCGAAGGCGTTCACGAAGTCTTCCTGATACACGCCCGTGCCGTAGTTTTTCGCGAGTATCTCCAAGAACGGTGGCTGCCAGGTGTACGTGTCTTGTCCCCACACGGAATTGACGACTGCTAGTTGGTAGTCGTCAGCGGACGGCGGCGCCTGATTCGAGCGGCTCGCGTTGTCCTGAGCTTGGGCCAAAGCCGCCGGACCGCGGGCATTCAACGCCTGACTGAGCGCGTTCTGCCCGGCGAAAATGGAGCCGTCCGCACCGCTTCCGAAGTGCAGCGCCGTGGCCATCTCGGTCGCGGTCGGCCCTACGGCGCCGGCATAGGCCATCGTCAACGCGAGCGCGGCGCTGATCGGAGAAGTGAGCAGATTGCCGGCATCGCCGTCCGCGCGCACCCGCGTGTACAAGTCGACGGCGAACGCGTTGTTCGCCTCGACCGCCACGCTGAGAGACGTCGCCGGAACGGCCGAAGCCGGCTCACGCGCCACGCCGGCTTGGACGATGCGCGCCGGACCGCTCGCGGTCGGATCGAGTCCATGTTCGGGCTTCGACGACGCGCAGCCGGCCAAAGCCAACGCTGTCGCCACGCAAGAACCGAGAGCGCATCGATGAACCATAAGTTGGGACAGAGCAGGTTGCGTGCCAGCGGTGACGGCGCTGAATCCGCCCACTTTGTCGCAGAATAGACGGCCATTCCAAGGCTGGCTCCGTGTCCCAAGACATCCCCAGTTGAGCCACCGGTGGCACAACCCTGACTACCGCGTCGCGGGATTTTCCGGGATCCCGCCGCCGCCCATCACAGCCAGAGCGTGACGCGCTCCTGTTGACGGCGGCCTTGGCCGTATCGCACCGTGCCGCCGACCACCATCGCGGCGCTGATCAGACACAGGTTCTTGACGATGTATTGCCCCTCGAGCGTGAGCCCGTAGGGAATGTGCGTGTAGCAGAGGTCGGGCAGCAGAAAGAGCGGCAGCACCGTGCCCGCCATTTGCGCAAACAAGAGTAAGAGCGCGACGCGCGCTAGCGGACGGATCAAGAGACAGAGGCCGATCAGCATTTCCCACACGCCGAGCACGGGGATGAAGATGCGCGGCGGAATGAACGTGATGGTGCGCGTTACGAGCTCATTGGCCGGACTCAAGCCAAATGGCTTCAACGCGCCGAACCAAAGAAAGACGATGCCGAGCGAGATGCGCAACAGGAACGTGCCGTAACGCTGCATCGTGAGCGCGATCATGCGGTCGATGCGCGCGAACCAGCCAAGCTCTTCCGGGGGAGGGATGCTGCCCGCGGCATCCATCGTGGAGAGGTGCAGGGCCGCACCGGCCGTGCCCTTCCAGCGGCCCGTGCGTTGACCGTAGTCGTCCACCCATTTCGACGCGGCATCCGCCACATCGTGCCAGGTCGGCGGACGCTTCGGGTCGGTCGTGATCAGGTCCTGGAGCGCCACGGTGGCGAGCGCCCACTTCATGACCAGGGGGCGCGCGCTCGATGTGGCCTTCAGAGCGGCGTAGTGCGTCTCGTCATCGGATTTCGGCGGCGGCTGGGACATGCCTCTCCTACGCTGGACTCGTTGTTTGGTGGCAGAACTCTGCCTAGCCTTCGCCATTTCGGTCAAGCGACGGGCCGCGAGAGCGCCTCCCTGCGCCGCTATCCGAACCGTTCAGCGGAGCGAAGCTTGGCCTTGCGCGCCTCCTCTTCGCGGTTCTTCGCCGGCGCGGCGGTTTCGAGTGAATCCACGAGCACGCGCGTCGCGCGCGCAACTTCCTCCACCGCACGCGCAAAGACCTCTAGATTCTTGCCGCTCGCCTTACGCGCGCCGCTCACTTTGCGCACGTACTGCAGCGCTGCGGCCTGCACCTCGTCGTCGGTGGCGGGCGGCTCGAAGTTGAACAGCGGGCGAATGTTGCGGCACATGCCGATAGCATAGCGCTCGAGATATTTTTTGTCAGTTGCGTCGCGCGCTTACAGCTGCGTCACGCGCTTGCAGCGTTGCCGCGTCAGCACAAATGCGCGTATTGAAATAGCTTCAGACAGCCTGCGCCGACGCCGGCGGACGCCGGAATCGTGAGCACCCAGGCCCAGACGATGTTGCTCGCCAGTCCCCAGCGGATCCCGCGCCGACGCATGGTGGAGCCGACGCCGACGATGGCACCGGTGATGGTATGCGTGGTCGAGACCGGGATCTTGAGGAAGGTCGCGCCGAACAGCGTCGCGGCGCCGGACAGTTCTGCGCAGAATGCGGTGTGCGGGCGGAGCTTGGTGAGCTTGGTGCCGAGCGTCTTGATGATGCGCCAGCCGCCCATCGCGGTACCGAGGCCCATCGCGGTGTAACAAGCGATCGCAATCCAGGTCGGACCCTCCGCGATGTTCTTGTCGATGTAGCCGCCCGCAATCAGGACGGCCAAGATGATGCCCATCGTTTTCTGGGCGTCGTTACCGCCGTGTCCGATCGAATAGGCCGCGGCAGAGACCAGGCGCACGTAGCGAAACACTCGCTTCACTTTGAGCGGCCGCCAGTCGCGCAACCACCACGAGACGATCACGAGCAAGATGCTGCCCAGAAAAAAACCCACCATCGGAGAAACTACGATGAACTCCGCGGACAACGCGAGCTTCGGCAAATTCAGCACGCGCACGCCGCCGTAGGCGAGCCCCGCGCCCGAGAAGCCGCCCATGATCGCGTGCGACGAACTCGACGGCAGGGCAAGCCACCAGGTGAGTAAATTCCAAAAGATCGCGCCGATCAGGCCGGCCAAGACGACCCACACGAAGCCGGGATCGGCCGCGTTGACCTTGACCAGGCTGGAGACCGTCTTGGCAACGCCTTGGTGAAACACGAATAGGGCGACGAAATTGAAAAACGCGGCCCACAGCACCGCGCGGCGAGGGCTGAGCAAGCGCGTCGAGACGATCGTCGCGATCGAGTTGGCGGCGTCGTGGAAGCCGTTGATGACGTCGAACGCGAGCGCCACCACGATCGTGAAGATGACAACGAGGGACGTGGACATGGGCTCTAATCGCTGCGAACGCCTGAGATTCCAAAGATGTTCGAGTCGACTCAGACTTGCTCGAGCACCACGCCTTCGATGATGTTGGCCACGTCTTCACAGCGATCCGAGGCACTCTCCAGGGCTTCGTAGATCTCTTTCCACTTGATGATGGTGATCGGATCCTTTTCTTCGTCGAACAGGCGAGCGACCGCGCTGCGCAAAATGGTGTCGGCTTCGTTCTCCAGCCGATTGATGTCGACGCACTTTTTCAAGACGACTTTCGGATCTTCCAGGTTCCGCAATTGCTTGCAGGCCTCGAGCACGTCCTGCGACGCTCGCAAGAGCACGTCCGCCAGATCCCTCACCTCCGGCGTCATGTCGCGCAGCTTGTACAAGGCGATTCGCTCGGACGCGGCCTCGATGAAATCCATCACGTCGTCCATGCGCGTGATGAGCCGGTGGATTTGATCTGGATCGATCGGAGTTATCAGCGTCTTGTGTAACGCCTCCACGCAGCGATGCGTGATCACGTCGGTCTCGTGCTCGATCTCCTTGATGCGCCGCGCCTTGGCCTCGATGTTGGCGCCGCTGGTGACGAGCGACACGAACTCGCGCGCGCCGTCGACCGTGAGCGCCGCGTGACTCTCGATGAAGTCGTAGAACGACGTCTCCTTGGGCAACAGCCGACCGAACATGGCGGCGCGTTTAACACGTCCATCACGCCGCTGTCATGAGTTCGTCACTCGACTCGAATTTCCGCTTTCAAAAGCGGCGCTTGGGCGGCCGGCAACCGCGGTTCAGCCGCCCAAACGGCGCCTGGCGTCAGCCAAAATTTCGCGCGTCCGGCTGGAACCGATGCGCGTCACCCCGATCGCACGAGCGGCCAACATGAAGTCGAGCTCGCGGATCCCACCGGAGGCCTTGATCTGAACCTGCGGCGCGCAGCGCGCACGCATCAAGCGCAGGTCCTCGAGCGTCGCGCCGGCGGGACCGAAACCGGTCGAGGTCTTCGCCCAATCGGCGCTTAGCTCGCTGCACAACTCGCACAAGCGAATTTTCTCGTGTTCGCTCAGGTAGCAGGTTTCGAAAATGACTTTGACCTTGCAACCCCGCGCATGTGCTTCGTCGATCACGGCCGCGAGCTCGGCGCGCACGTACGCGAAGTCGCCGCTCTTGACCTTGCCCACGTTGACGACCATGTCGAGCTCGCGCGCGCCGTCGCTGATTGCTACGCGCGACTCGTCGAGCTTGACGGCCGTCGCGTGACCACCGTGCGGAAAGCCGATAGTCGTGCTCGGAACGACGCCGCTGCCGGCGAGGATCTCGGCGCAGCGCCGCATGAAGAAAGGTAGAATGCAGACCGACGCGACGTCGCATTCGCGCGCGAGGACGCAACCTGCAGCGAGCTCGTCGTCCCGCAGCGTCGGCGCGAGCAACGAGTGGTCGATCAGCTTGGCGAGTTCGACGTAGGTGGGCGAGCCTGTCATGGTGCAAGACTACCTCGCGGGTGGCGCGGATTATTTGTGGCTCTTTCCATTCGAAAATCGAACTGCCTGCTCGGGCGGCGCACGCGTTACTGAATGGCGTGTGCCTCGCTTTCTTGGCTTAGGGACAAAATGCCCCGACCCCATTTTTCCCTCTTTTCCCGCAACTGCTGACTCAGCTGCACGTATGCACTGAATCCGTGCCTGCACCGCATGGATCACCACCACTACTAACTTACGCCATGACGGCGTCGGCCATGCTGCCGCTCCCGGTATGCCCCTCCGAATCATGCCGGTGAGCGGCGGGTTGCCGACGTCGTCGTGGTGTCCCTACCGCACGTCAGGGCAGGTAAGCAAAGCTCGGAATACCGCAGATTTGGCGTCGTCCAGCCAACGCGCAATCGCTCGCGTTGACCCCCCTGGGGCTCCTTCATACGCTGCGCGCAATGCGCTCGAACACGTGGGGAAAGCCGACGCTCCTCTGTCTTTCCGCGCTCGCGGCGCTGGGCTGCGGGGAGCGCTTCCGACCGGTTACGGCGCACGACGTGGCAGCGCCCGCCGATCCGCGCGCGACCTACGGCGTCGTGCTCGAAGTCGCCGCGCGCGAAAAATATCGAATCGTCGTGCGCGACGACGCGCACCTCGTTCTGCAAGTTCGCTCACACGTGGACCAAACCGACGACGGACGCGTGAGCGTGATCAACTTCGGGGTAGACCCGAACGGCGTTCACTTGTGGGCGAGCGGCTACCTCGTGCATCCGGACGGGACGATCCATCGCCGCCTGGACGCGGAGCTCGAACGTCTAGAGCGCGTGCTGACGGCGCGGCTCGGCGCAGGAGCCGCCGGCTTGGTCGCCCAACCGACGCCGCCTCCCCAAGCGCCGCTTGCGGCCCCACCACCTGCGCCGGTAGCCGCGCTACCGAGCGCCTGGAACGAACCCGCCTCCGATCAGGACACGTGGGGCCGCGGCAACTTCACGTGTTTACCGCTGACGCTGCCCGCTCAAGATCAGAAAGAGCTTTCGCTCGAGCTCTCCAGTGGTGAACGCGCGGACGTGACGCTCTCGCTCGCGTACTCGCCCGCGCTCTGCCACTCCGCGAACGAATGCAAGCAGCCCGCTGGTTGCCCGGCGCTCGGCATCGGCGACGCAGCGCACGTCTCGCGCCTGGCCGCGCGCTTGTCCAAAAAAGAGATCAGCTCGCAGGCGACTGTCAGATTCCGCGGGCAGCCCGTGGCCATGCTGGATCTGAGCCACCACGGCTCGGTCGCCCAGGCGATGACGGGCACCAAACACTGACTCGTCGATAGGATGAAATCGCGCTCGCCGTCGCGAGCCGCGCAGTCCTCGCTTGGAACCGTGGATCGAGCAGCGTAGTATCGGCGCGTGCGTAGGCTTTGGGTCGTGGCGCTCGCGCTTTGCGCCGAGCTGTGGGCAAGCGCGACGCTAGCGCAGAGCGCGAGTACGGTGGCCGAGGCGCTCTTCGAACAGGGTCGCGACGCAGCGCGCGCGCACGACTACGACACGGCGTGTGCGCGCTTCCGCGAGAGCAATCGACTCGACCCTGCAGTCGGCACGCTCTTCAATCTGGCGAGCTGTGAAGAGCAACGTGGCAAGCTCGCGACCGCGTGGGAGCTCTATCGCGGTACGCTCGAGCAGCTGCCGAACGGCGACACGCGCGTGGAGATCGCGCGCGAGCGGCTGGCGGCGCTGGAGCCGCGTTTGCCGCACTTGACGATTCGGCTCGCACCCGGCGCGCCTGCCAGTACGGTCGTCACACGCGGGACGTTCGAGCTGCAAGGCGCGTCCCTGGGCGTACCGCTGCCCGTCGATCCGGGCCGACAGGAGCTGCGCGTACGCGCACCCGGCTCCGCCGAGCGCAGCTACTCCGTCGATTTGCGCGAGGGTCAAAGCACCGAGCTTGCCGTGGGCCCCGGCGAATCGGCGCCGGCGCCCGTCGCTGCGAGCCGAGTCGAACCAGCCTCCGCGCACCAAGGCAACGAGGGTCCCGCGTCAGGTGCGGCTCGCCGAAGCGCGGGCTACGTGGTCGGCGGCGTCGGTATCACGGCCGTGGGAGTCGGCGTGGTCGCGAGCTTGCTCGCCCTACACCAAAAGTCCACGAGTGACGCGCACTGCTCGGATGCCCTGAGGTTGTGCGACGCGCAAGGCAAGAGTGCCGCGGATCGCGGACGCACACTCGGCGCGCTGGGCGGAGCGACGCTGATCGGCGGCGGCGTCGCGCTCGCGCTCGGCAGCTATTTGGTTCTCTCGAGCCCGTCCGAGCCGAAGCACAGCGCGCGCGCGAAACTCGTCGTGGCCTGGCTACCCGGGGTCGCGCAACTTGGAGCCGAGGGCGCTTGGTGAGCGGCGAGTCCGAACACAGGGTGCCGCGTGTTCGCTTCGCGCTGCTCGGCGTGCTGGCGCCCTTCGCAGCGAGCTGTCTCGTCACTTTTCCGGACTATGCGACGGGCGATCTGAGCGGCAACGCAGGTCGAGGCGGCAGTGTCGCTCTGGGCGGTGCCGCGGGTGTAAGCGGGAGCAGCGGCGGCGGTGGCAAAGCCGGCACGGGCGGCGCCGCCGGTAGCACGGGCGGCAGCGGCGCGGGCGGCGCGGGCGCGAGCGGAGTGGGCGGCGCGGGCGCGGGTGGAGTGAGCGGCGGCGCGGGCGGCGCGGGCGCGGGTGGGGCGAGCGGCAGCGCGGGTTCGAGCGGCGCAGCCGGGCGTGGTCGCTTGGTGATCAACGAGATCGACTACGACCAACTCAATACCGACTCTACAGAGTACGTCGAGATCTACAACGCCTCCGCGACGGATACGGCGAGCCTCGACGACCTCGAGCTAGTGTTCGTGAACGGGGAAGGAACGGTCAACGAATACTTGATTGTCTCGCTGAGTGGAGCGCTCGAGCCGCATGGCTTCGCCGTCGTGGCAAGCCCGCTGGTTACGGTGGCCGCCGGCGCAGTCGTGTTTCGCTTTCAAGGCCAGGACAACAACATCCAGAACGGCCCGAGCGACGCGGTCGG
>DASXKQ010000035.1:0-84148 GCA_036496745.1 Polyangiaceae bacterium | reverse complement strand
CCTTCGGTAGCTTGTTCCACGGCTTCTTCAGATCGACGCTGAATCTCCTGGCGACCCAATCGATGGTCGCCGCCGTCCAGCCCTCACCGCGCGCGGCGGCGGCGGACCACGGCGCGATCGCGCCGTCGCGGATCGAAAGCTCGGGATTGGGAACCACCAACTCCGGGTCCATCTCAGGGCGCGAGCCGAGCCCGTTGCACTCGCCGCAGAAGCCGATCGGCGAGTTGAACGAAAATGATTGCGGCGACAACGCCGGAAACGACAGCTCGCAGTGCGGGCAGGCAATTTGCTCGCTGAACGCGCGATCTTTGCCGTCGATCTCCGCGAGCAAGACCCCGCGCCCCTCGCGCAGCCCGAGCTCCACGGAATCCGTGAGGCGCGCGCGCTCCTTCGCGTCGAGCACGACGCGATCGACGACCAGATCGAGATCGTGTTTCTTTTTCTTGTCGAGCGCGAGCAACCGCTCGTCGAGCGTGACGGTCTCTCCGTCCACGCGCAGCCGTGAGAAACCACGCGCTTGCGCGTCGGCGATGCGCTCGCGGTGCTCGCCTTTGCGCTGCCGTTCGAGCGGCGCACAGAGCACGGCGCGCGTTCCCTTTGGGTACTCGAGCAGCGTATTGACGATCTGCTCGGCGGACTGACCTTGCGCGCGCCGGCCGCACTTCGGACAATGCTGGACGCCGATGCTGGCGAACAGAACGCGCAGGTAGTCGTGCACCTCGGTCACGGTGCCCACGGTCGAACGCGGGTTGCTCGACGCCGTCTTTTGCTCGATCGAGATGGTCGGCGAGAGCCCGCGGATCGTGTCGTACTTGGGTTTCTCCATTTGACCCAAGAACTGCCGCGCGTAGCTGGACAGACTCTCGACGTAGCGACGCTGGCCCTCGGCGTAGACCGTGTCGAAGGCGAGCGACGATTTACCGCTGCCCGACACGCCGCTGAGTACGACCAGCTGCTTCTTCGGGATCGTGACCGTGATGTTCTTCAGGTTGTGCTCGCGCGCGCCGCGCACGACGATCGATTCAGGCTCTTGGTCGGACACTTGGGCCGTGTAGTGACCCCACTTTTCCGCTGCGGCAAATCGGCGTTCGCCCAGTGCTGACAAATAACGTCTGCCTCGAGTCCAGCCGCATGAAATCGCAGCTCTTATTGCTGCGCGCGTCCCGGTCTAAAAACGGATGGGCGCGTGGCCGTATGAGCAATCATGGCACCCCCCGCTGCGGCTCCCGCGAAGCCACCGCCCCTACCCGCGGCCGAGCGCGCCCTCTCGGAGGCCATTCGCGAGAATCTCTGGTTCGGCGACGACGATCCCGAGCGTTCGGCTTCGCAGGCTTCGCACTCGCTGGCCGCCGCCGTCGCGCGCGCAGCCGGACTCAAACCCTTTCCAGTGGTCGCGCAGCGCGTGATGCAGTTGCTCGACGATCCGGACACACCGACCGTCAAGATACGTCGCGCGATCGAGCAGGATCCGGCGCTCGCCGCCCGGCTACTGCGCGTGGCCAATTCGGCGCTGTATTCACCCGCGGTCTCCTGCCGCAGCATCGACGATGCGATCGTACGCCTCGGCAATCGCACGGTCACCGAGATCGTCACGAGTCTCGCCACGCTCGGCATGTTCTCGGACGTCCAAGGCCTCGGGCTCACGTTTCGCGACCACTGCGTGGCGGTCGCCGCGCTGGCCCGCGTGCTCGGCACCGAGTGGCGCTACCGCGGCGTCGAGGGCGCGTTCTTGGCGGGCCTCATGCACGACATCGGCAAGCTCTTGGCCATGCAGGCCGGGGACATTCACTACGAGTCGTTCGATCCCGCGGCGCTCGCGAAGCCCGACGAGATCCACATCCACGAACGAGCCGTCTCCGGCTTCGATCATGCCGTGCTCGGCGCGCACGTGCTCGAACATTGGAAACTCCCGGGCGAGGTCGCGCAGATCGTCGCGTGGCACCATCAGCCGGGTCGCGCGTTCGCCGCGGGCGGTTCGATCGGCACCGGAGTCGCGCTGCTCCGCCTCGCGGACACCATCGAATATCAACTGCGCAGGAGCCGAGACCTCGACGAGGCGTTCGTCGAGCAGCTCGCGCAAGACGGCGCCGCCGAGTACGCCCAGTTCTCACGCGAGATTCTGATCGCAATGTGGCCGAAATTCGTGGCCGCCCGCGAAGAGATGGGCCGCGCCACGGCCTGACGACGCACGCTCTTGCGTGCGCCGTCTAACGACCCCGACTCACTTCGTGCCGGTGTGACAATGGGTGTCGCACTGCCCACCGTCCATGTTGCCGTCACCCGCGTCGCAATCCTCACCGTAGGCGGTGTCCACGTTGCCGTCTCCGCAGTAGTGCGCGTACGTGCAGCCGGGCGTGCAGGCACCAGAGCCCTTCGTGCCGTACATAGCGGTGTTGTTCTTGACGCCGTTGTCGCACTGCTCCGGCGCCTGCGGAATGCCGTCGCCGCAGAAGGGGCCCCATTTGCAGGTCGTGGCGCAGCCGCCGTATTCGGTGCCGTTCGGCTGATCGCAGCCCGCTGGTAGCGGGACCGTGCCGTCGCCGCAATCGCACTCTTCGGCGCCGCTCGCGACGCCGTCGCCGCAGCGTGGCCCGCACGCGGATTGGTTCGTCGAAAAGCCGCTGAAGGTGAGCTGGAAGTTGGACTCGGGCGCGCCGCGGTCCGCGCCGAACACCGCGATCTCGTAGGTGCTGCCCGTGGCTAGGCCGAGATTGATGGTGCCGCTCTTGCAGTCGGCGGGGCTCATGAGCATCTGTGTGCCCGTAGGAGCCTGGAACGGATAGCGACCGGGACACGGCGTGATCTTGCCGGTGGCGGGGTCGATCGCGCCGCCCCAGGTGTACGTCGCACTGCCTGTCGCGCCGACGTCCACGTGACCCGGAATACGCTGGTGCACGCCGCCGAGATCGATGACGAGGGTGCCGTTGATGAACACGAACGTGTCGTCGTCGCCGTAGAAATCGAGGCTGAACGCGCCGTTGAAGTTGAACAGATAGCGCGCCTCGGTAGTGAACCAAGAATCGTGGCGCCAGCCTTGCTCGACGGCGGCGTTGCCGACATTGCCGTCCCCACCACCCATCCAGCAACCAGCCCACCAGTTGGTGAAGCCGGCCCCGTTGCAAGTGGTAGCGCTCGCAGTCGGCGGGAGGATGTACTGTTTGGCTTTGCAGCCGTTGCCGTCGCCGAAGCCCGTGCTGTACCAGTACGGCCATACGTCGCACAGAAACTTCTCACTCCAGGCGGCCGGCGTGGTCGTGAGCGTGCCCGGAGCCGCGCCTGCCGTCGCTACGGCACCCGCGGCTTGATACATCTGGTAGCCGTTTTTGAGCGCATCGTCGAACGGGTAGAAGCCGCCCCACACGCTGTGGGACGGGCTCGCGTACTGGTAGAGGTTATTGGCGATGGGGCCGAGCTCGAGTGTGCCGACGAGGTACTTGTTCGGCGTGGTGCCGTCGCTCTCATACGTGCCGTTGCGCCACCACTGGCTGAAGCTCGTGGCATCCTGCACGATCGGAGCGGTCCCTACGTATTGGAAGCCACCGTCCCCGTTCGGTATCGCCGGGAAGCCATTGATGGGACTATTCGCGGGGGTATAGCCTGGAACTGCGCCGCCGTTGCCGTTGTTGCCCGCGCTCCAGTCGCTGAACTGGCAAGCGACCAGGTTGCCACCCGTGCGGCTCGCGTTGAACTGCGGCTTGCCGTTGGCGTCCAACGCCGTCTGCGCGATGTCCCAGGAGCGCGCCGTCGTGTCGCCGCCGTTGGCCAGGCGTGGTCCGTCGCCTGCGGTGTTGGGGACGCACATGCGCTTGCTGAAGGTCGTGGTGCTGCCGTTGTTCGTCACCGTCACAGGCTTCGCAACTGTCGCGCCGTGATAGAAAAAGTCCGGGTGTCCTGTGCCGGGCACGCTCTCGTTCTGGAAATCGCGATAGAGCACGGGCAGCTCGAGGCATTGCTTGCCCGCGTTGATCGTCTGAGTGCAAGTCTGCAAATCGGATTTCATCGCGGGCGAACAGGTGAAGCCTGCCTCGACCTTGCAGTCGTGCGAGCAGCCGTCGCCGTCGGCACTGTTGCCGTCGTCGCAGTCTTCGCCGGCCTCTAGATTACCGTTGCCGCACGTGACCGCGCACGCGTGAGCCGTGCCGCTGTAGGGAGCCGCGGTTTGCGTGCCGCGGCACTGCGGCTCCTTGGTGCAGGTCTTGGAACAGCCGGTGCCGTCGCCGGTGAAGAGTCCGTTCGGGCCCGGGCAGCCGGCGGGCACGGCAACCGTGCCGTCACCGCAGTCGCAGCCCTCGTTTCCTTCCTTCATCGCGTTACCGCATTTGGCCGCCGTGCACATACTGGGCATCCCGGTGCAGGACGCGCCTGGCTCGATCAAGCAATTGGACGAACAGCCGTCGCCGTCGTTCGCGTTGTTGTCGTCGCACTGTTCGCCACCGACGATCTTGCCGTCGCCACAGAGCGGCACGCATTTCTTGCCGGGAGCGTGACAAACCCAACCGTCCTCGAGCTGACAGGTAGCCGAACAGCCGTCGCCGCTGACCATGTTGTGGTCGTCGCAGCCTTCGGTGCTCGCGAGGATGCCGTCACCGCACACGACATTGCAGCTGCATGTCGTCTTCGTCGTGTCACACGTGCAATCGGTCTCGATCTGACAGGATTTGGAGCAGCCGTCGCCGGACACCGTGTTGTGGTCGTCGCACGCCTCGTTCATGTCGAGCACACCGTTGCCGCAGTTCGCCAGGTTGCCGATCTTGATCGTACCCGGCGCGTTGGCCATGCCGCCGCTAGCGCTGCTACCGCCACTACCCGTCGCGCCACCGCTGCCCGTCACTTTGCCTTTGGCCGAGGGCGATCCGGCGCTACAGGCCGTCGCAGCGAGCCCACCTACGAGCAGTACGAATCCAACAAAGCGAAGTCCGATTGACATGCTTTATCTTCAGCCTCGCGCAGTACACTTGCAAGCTCGGTTTGACGCAGTTTCATCGCTTCGATTTTATTTAGGATCGTTCCTAATGCACGCGCGGACTCCGTGATCGACGCGGTATGGACTCGCCCTCCACGGCGGATGAACGCGCGCGTTGGTGAACGCCTCCGCGCGAGGCCGCAGCAAACAGGTATCCGCGGACCCCGCGCAGATCGTGAGCACGGCTTGGGATCGCCCGCCAATTACGTAGCTTTAGGCCGAGATCGTTCGCGTGACCTGGAACCGATTCTAGGTCTTCGCGCGATCGCTACGCTGCGGCGAGGCCTGCAAACGAATTTCAGCCAATCGCGAAGGATCTGATCTGACGGTATTTCACGCAGAGGGCGCGTCGCGAAGCCGGTACCGCCATTGATAGAAATCGCCTTTCCGGGCGGAAAATCAGCGCACAACGTGTGCTCGCGACGCGACACTTCAAATTCGCGCCTTCGCGCGCGTGGCTCGCTTGAGCTCGGCTCGTGAAATCTAGACCGTCGCCCCCAAGATCCACGGTACGAACTCCTCGTTGCCGAGCCCGTTGTCTTCACTGCGCGAGCGCTTGCCCGACGCTACCGCGATCACCTCGCGCAATATCTGCTGACCGACTTCTTCGATCGTGGCGCTGCCGTCGATGATCGTGCCGCAATTGACGTCGATGTCATCGCCCATGCGCTCGAAGAGCGCCGTGTTGGTCGACAGCTTCAAGGTGGGCACCGGCTTCGAACCGAACACGCTGCCGCGACCTGTCGTGAAGCAGACCACGTTGGCGCCCGACGCGATTTGGCCCGTGACCGAACACGGGTCGTAGCCAGGCGAATCCATGAACACGAGTCCGCGCTGGCGAATCGGTTCGGCGTACTCGAACACACCCGAGAGCGCGCTCGTTCCGGACTTGGCGACCGCTCCGAGCGATTTTTCCAAGATCGTACTGATGCCCCCGCTCTTGTTGCCGGGCGACGGATTGTTGTCCATCTCCGCGCCGTGTCGGCGGAGATACTCTTGCCACCAGCCGATGCGAGCGCGCAGCCGCTCCGCGACTTCCGGCGAGCGGGCGCGCGAGTAGAGCAGGTGTTCCGCGCCGTAAATTTCAGGGGTTTCGCTCAGGATGACCGTACCGCCCGCGGCCACGAGCAAGTCCGCCGCGACGCCGAGCGCGGGGTTCGCGCTGATGCCCGAGTAACCGTCTGAACCACCGCACTTCAAGCCGAGGCTGAGCTCGCTCACCGGAATCGGCGCGCGCTCGGCGCGGTTGACCAGGGGCAGCATCTCACGCACGCGGCGCACGCCGTCGGCGATTGCGGCGCGCGTGCCACCGAGCTCTTGGATGGTCGCGAATTGGCAGAGCTCGCTCTCGACCAGTCCATAGCGTTCGAAGAGCTCGCTGCCTTGGTTCACCTCGCAGCCGAGGCCGAGCACGAGCACCCCGCCCAAGTTTGGGTGACGCGCGAAGCCCGCGAGTGTACGTTGTAGAATCGCGAGGCCGTCACCGCGCGTCATCCCGCAGCCTGAACCGTGCGCGAACGCTGCGACGCCGTCGACCCTCGGAAAATCAGCCAGCACGAGCTCCGAGAATTGGGCGGCGATCGCGCGAGCCACCGTGGCCGCGCAATTGACCGTGGCCACGATGCCGATGTAGTTGCGCGTGCCTGCTCGATCGTCGGCGCGCCGATAGCCTTGAAAATGGCTGGCTTCGCCGGCGGCCGGCGCGGGGCGCCGCACGGTTTCGCCGCGCTCGAGCGCTTGACGCTCGAAATCGTGCAGCGCCACGTTGTGCACGTGCACGTGGTTACCCGCGGCGATCGCGGCTGAAGCGAAGCCCATCGTCTGACCGAGCTTGACGATCGCCTCACCCGCGGCGATCGCGCGCCGGGCGAGCTTGTGCCCGCTCGGCACGGCCTCGCGAGAGATCAGGCCGTCGCCCAGCGGGCTACCGACCGGCAGCGCGTCGAGCGCAACGAGCACGTTGTCCGCAGCGTGCAGGGCGATCGCCCGCCCGCGGCCGGACGGTGCGTTCACGCAGCGCCCGCGCCGGAGGCGGCTTCACCCGCTGCTAGAGATTGAAAGCGCTCGGGCAACGCGAGACCCAAATAGCTATTGGCGTTCCGAAAGCACAGGTCCGTGACGAGCCCGCCGAGCAGCTCACGGTCGTTCGGGATCAGACCGCGGCGCACGTCATGCCCGAGGATGTTGCACAAGAGGCGTCGGAAATACTCGTGGCGCGAATAGGACAGGAAGCTGCGCGAGTCCGTGAGCATCCCGACGAAGCGCGACAAGAGGCCCATATTGGAGAGCGCGTCGAGCTGGCGCTCCATGCCGTTTAGCTGATCGAGAAACCACCAACCACTGCCGAACTGCATTTTGCCCGCGACCGAGCCGTCTTGAAACGCACCGATCAGGGTGGCGAGCACCTCGTTGTCGCGAGGATTCGAATTGTACAGGATGGTTTTCGCGAGCCGCGCGCTGTCGTCCAGGCGATCGAGGAAGCGCGCCACGGGGCGGCCGAGCTCGTAGTCGCCGATCGAGTCGAAGCCGGTATCCGGGCCGAGCGCGCGGTACAGACGGCTGTTGTTGTTGCGCATCGCGCCCAGGTGAAACTGTTGCACCCAGCCGCGCTCGAAATCGAGCAGCGCGAGCTCGTACAGGAGCGCGGATTTGAAAGCGAGCGCGTCGGCTTCCCCGACGCTACCGCCCGAACGCGCGCGCGCGAAGGCGCCCTCCACGCCACTCTTGGTATAGTCGGCGGCGTACAGCGTATCGAGCCCGTGATCGGAAGCGCGGCAGCCGAGCTCGTGAAACACGCTGTGGCGCGCGGCGAGCACGCTCAGCAAATCGTCGTAGCTCTTCACCGTTTGCCCGGACACGCTCTCCAACTGATTGAGCCAAGCGTTGAACTCCTCCGGCTTTTCGATGCGCAGCGCTTTGTCCGGTCGCCAGGTGGGGTACATGCGCACGTTCTTGGTGTGCGCGCTCTTGGCGTACGCGCGATGGTGCTCGAGCGTGTCCGCCGGATCGTCCGTGGTGCACACGACGGCGACCTTGAAATGTTCGAGCAGACCCCGCGCGTGGAAACTCGGCTTTTCCAGCAAGCCGTTGCAGCTATCGAAGACCTCGCGTGCCGAGTTTGCGTCGAGCAGCTTGCGAATGCCGAACGGATTTTTGAGTTCGAGGTGCGTCCAGTGGAAGAGCGGATTGCGCAGCGTGCGCGGCACCGTCTGCGCCCAAGCCTGGAACTTTTCCCAGTCCGTCGCGTTGCCGGTGCACAGCCGCTCGGGCACGCCGTTGGCGCGCATGGCGCGCCACTTGTAGTGATCCCCGTCCAGCCAGACGCCCGTGATCGAGCGAAAGCGATGGTCGCTCGCGATCTGCTCGGGCGGCAAGTGGCAGTGGTAGTCGATGATCGGCTGCGGTTCGGCGAAGCTCTTGTACAGGTCGCGCGCGGTGTCGGTTTCGAGCAAAAAATCGTCGTCGAACATGGTCTGGAGCTTACTTCATCGGGGGCAGGTTGCCGCTCGCGTCGCGCGTCGCTGCTTTCGCCTGCGCGCCCGTCATGGTCATGGTTACTTCTGGCTTGGGCGTGGCGAGATTCTGACAGTAGTCGCCCTTGCCGTTGTTATTTGCGCCACAGCTCGTGAGCATCGGACTCGACGGATTGCTGTTGCGCGTGAAGCCACACGCCAGGTTCTCGAAGCCGAACGAGTTCTTCACGATGTGCGCGGCGTTGCCCTCACCGGTCACGATGCCACCGGCCGGGATGCCGCCGAGCTTGAAACCGTTGCCGTCGCCCGCCGGATTGCTATCGCCGCTCGGCAGCTTGCCGTTCAAGAACGACCAGCAACCGTCGACCGTCACCACGTTCCGCGACGCGATGAAATCCCAGCCGTCGTCGGCGTTGTTGTACGAGCGACAGCCCTTGAACATGTTGCCCGGACCGATGTAGAGCTTCGCCGCGAAGCCGTCCGCGTTCTCGCCCTTGGTAGGGGCGTCGTAGTTGAGGTACGAGTCGCAGTTCAAAATCGTGTTGTTCGCGGCGCGCGTGTTGTCGCTCGCCGCGCTCGAGGACGCCGAAATCTGCAGGCCGGTATCCGAGCACTCGTGGATCACCAGCCGCTCCATCGTGTTGTTCGAACCACCGATGTGGACGCAGTTGTCGCCGGCTTTACGTATCTCGAGCCCGGTGAAGTGCCAGTAGTCTCCGCTCAGATCGATGCCGTAGCTCCCGCTGTCCACGGGCAGCGCAGAAAAATCGAAGATAGGATGTGCCCCCGCAACCGCAGTCACGTTGATGGTGGCAGCCGCCGTGCCGGACTTGGCAAGCTTTACGGTCGCCGTGTAGTTGAACGTGCCGTCCATCGCCCAAATCGTCGAACCGGCCGTAGCGAACAAGGAGGCCTGCGTGAGCGTGAAGAGCGGCGCGTCTTGCGTGCCGGCGTTGCTGTCCTTGCCGGTCGGCGAAATGTACAGTTGGCGTGGTCCGGTGCTGCCGCCTCCGGAGCCACCACTGCCGGCCGTGCCCGTGCCCGCCGTGCCTGAACCGCCGGCACCCGCGGCGCCGGTGCCACCTGCGCCCGAACCCGCCGTACCCGAGCCCGCGGTTCCACTGCCTGCAGTGCCGGAGCCTGCCGTACCCGCGCCTGCGGTTCCACTGCCCGCCGTGCCGGAACCTGCCGTGCCGGAACCCGCGATCCCACTGCCCGCCGTACCCGTACCCGCAGTGCCGTTACCCGACACTCCGCCGCCACCGACTTGTCCGCCACTGCCCGTCGTACCGGCGGTCGCATTGCCTCCTGAACCCACCTGACCGGCGCTACCGTTGCCTGCCGCGCCTTGCCCAGAGCCTGCTTGGGACGGATCGCCAAAATCGTCCCCGGTGTTGCTCTGGCCAGCGACACACGCCGCCAAAATCCAGGGAACGCCGACGGCAAAGGCGAGCGCAGAACCCCAAACCACACTTTTGGAGCGACCAGGAGCGACGTGAAAAGTCATGGCGATCTTGTTCTCGTTCTAGGTTGATAAAGGATGGAGCCCCACCGTTTGAGTCGGCGTTTGTCCTAATGCGTGCCCAAGGCCCTCCGATCACGGCTTTGGGCGACGCTCGCGACAAAGAGCGGTGAGCTCTGGCAAGAATCGCGTGGCCCTGAAGTTGTCCAAGGACACTGCAGCACGCTCGGAACTACTCAAAGAGCGAGTCGACCGAGAGCGCCACGTCCGGAAACCCAGGAACCGAGAGCTGCTCGCCGCGTGCGTACACGGCCGAGCTCTGGTAGCCGTCCGCGGTGGGCTGGCTCAGCACCTCGACCCGCCGCCCTTCGACGTCCACGACCCAATATTCGGGCACGGCATTTTGCGCGTAAATCCTGGCCTTATGCTTGCGATCGAAACGTAGCGACGACAGCGACACCTCGATCAAAAGCAGCGCGTGCGCAGGGTGGTCGCCCCGAGGCTCGTCGCGGGCCACGATCGCCACGTCCGGCACGGGCTCCGAGTACTCGCTGGCTGCATAGGCCAAGTTGATCCGCACCCGCGCGCGCCCCACCAGGCGAGGCACGAGCAGCTCGCTCAGGCGCTCGATGCAATCCTCGTGAGGTGCGCTGGCCGGGCTCACGCGAACGATGACCCCTTCCAGCAGCTCGACCCGTTCCCGCTCGAACAACCCCGCCTCGCCCATCGCCTGGAACTCGACGCGTGTGATCGGTCGGCGCTGCTCCGGGGACAGTTGCGTCACGTCGAGCATGGCGGTCATAGAATATCATCGGACGCCGCGCGCGACGAGTTGAGCGCCCGCGCCTCGAGAATGCGGCTATTTCTCGCTAGGCACAGTCAGCACCGCACCGAAGGCGATCGTCAGATCGCCGCCCAAGCGCTCGTCGACGAGCGGCCTCGCCGCGCTGAGCCACGCCGCGAGGCGCGCGTCGTGAAAACGCGCGAAGTACAGTTCAGCCCAGGCGAGATCACTGCCCGCGGGCGGCAGCTTCACTTCTTGCGCTTCGCCCGTGAGTGCTTCGAATGTCGACGGATCCGCGAACCCATCGATCACGCGTGCGGCTAGGCGACGAAGCGCGCCGTGGTTCTCGTCGTAGAGCGGGATGCCGTTCGCGCTCGCGAGCTCCGCGAGCATCACCAGCGGTGAGAGCGCAAAGCGATGATAGTGCAGCGCGAGCTTGCCGCGCCCGAGCTCGAGCGGGAGCGTGCCGCGTTCATCGATCTGCGCGAGGCCGACGCGCGCACGCGCGAGCCCCCAATCGAACAAGTCGCGCCGTTGACAGACGACGCCCGCGGCAGACACGGCTAGCCCAGCCCAATACGCGTGATTGTTGCGGGCCGATTCGAGTTCGGGCCGTGCGTAGTATGGCTCCACTTGCTCGGCTATTTTGCAGAGCCACGCGCTGATCACGGCTTCGTCGCCCGCGTCGACGTCAGGTTGTACTTCGAGATAGGCGAGCGCGAGCCCTCCGAGTGTCCACTCGCGCTCGTACTCGCCCTGGTGATTCACGTTGCCGAGCAATGCGCGCGCGCGCGCCCAACGGCCGAGCGCGTGTCCAGCCTGCGCGGCATACGCGCTGCGCGCGGGACGACTCTCGACGAAAGCGTCCGCGAGCCGAGTCACGCGCTTCACGTACTGGCGTAGCGGCGCGAGCTCTGCGCGATTCGCGGCTTCGAGCTGCGGGTCGATCACCGAATGCCGGGCGTCCGTATAAAATGAGACGCCGGTCACGTTCAAGATCGGCGCGTCGACGGTTTCAGGCGGCGGCTCGGACAGCTCTCGGCCGATCAGCGCGCGCCTTCCAGCCACGTCGAACGGGCTCTTGAGCGCTGCGCTCGCTGGCAACGCCGACGAACGCGCGGCCGGCGTCGTGACTCGTGGTGGTAGCTGCCGGCAATCCAGCGCCAGTAGCGCGAGTCCGCACACGCAACGACGGAGCATGCTGCTCGTGGTGTCTAGCAGCCGGCACGGCGCGACAAGCCATAATTTGAGCTGGAAAACCGAGACTGTGATCGAACCCCGCGGCTCTCGCATTATGTCGATACCATGCCCGAAGGCCGACGCTTGCCGCCCTTTTCGACCGCCCTCGCCTTAGCGTTCACGAGCTTGGCGCTCGCGTGCTCCGCAGGCTCCGCGAGCTCCGACAAGACCACGACGACCGGCGGGCAAGCCGGCGCAGCGGGCACGACCGGCGGAGCAGCGGGCACGACCGGCGGGACCGGCACCGCGGGCACCAATTCTGCCGGAGCCAGCGCGGCGGGTGACACCTCGGCCGGTGGCAGCGGCGCCGCGGGTGCAAGCGGGAGCGGCGCGGGCGGCACGGGTCAAGCGGGTACCGGACAAGCCGGTCAACCGAGCGCTGCCGGCGCTCCCAACGGCTGCAATTGGACCGGCCCGAACGGCGAAACCTTCTTTGACGACTTCGAGGATGGAGAGCTCACGTGTCCGGAGTGGCTGGCGTCCGACGCGACCATGACGTCGCTCTGGACGATCACGACGGACGGAACGAGCAAGGTGCTCACGGCCGCCTCGAGCTCGAAAAACAGCACGATCTTCGCCGCGGGCGACTACGCGTGGGCGGACCAAACCATCCAGGCAGAGGTCAAGTTCGTCGACACCGTGGGGCAGGCGATCATCTTTGCGCGCGTGTTGGATGACAGCAACTACTACAACCTGACGCTCGATGACTCGAACCTGACCCTGCGCGGCAAGGTCAAGCTACCTGGCGGCAGCGGCACGAGCCTCAGCACCGGGTCGACCAACAAGTTGAAGGATTCGGCACTCGGCGTCACGGTAACCACAGGCACCTGGTACACACTCAAGCTCAGTATCGCCGGCAAAACGGCGACGGCCTGGCTGAATGGAACGCAGGTCATCAGCATTCCGGACATCACGGCATCAGCCTACGTGAGCGATCCGAGCTTGTACGTCGCCACTGGAGGCATTGGCTTGGGTGCCGACGGTGCTCAGGTCGAGTTCGACAACGTAACCGTCACCATTCCGTGAGCCGCGTCAGCGCTCGGCTGCGTAAAATGCGCCGACGTATTGAGCGATTTGCGCGCGCCCCGCGTCCGTAAAGTGCGGCCCACCATTTTTGAACAGCTCGCAGGTCGGCGCTTCCAGCTTCGCGCCGACTTTGACGAGCGCGGGTTGCTCCGCGGCGACGCGCGCGACGGCTTCGTCCACGAACGGCTCGACGACGCTCATCTGATTGCCGCACGATGCGTTGTGCGGCGCGCGGATCATGGTCAAGAGGTCGATCTCTCGCACTTCCGGGAAATGGCCGACAATCGCGCTGACCACGCCGCGGAGCCCCGCCACCCACTCGTCCGCGCTCTTATACTCCCACTTCATGGCCGTGAAGAGGACGCGATCCGGCATAGTGGCGCGTTCCGCGCACGCTGACGTCGGTGGAAGCGACCAAACCGGGTCATTCGGATCGGCCCACTCCGAGAGCGACGTATGCGGCTTGGTGATCGCCTCCCAACGTGCGTCATCGACGACGTGTTCGAAGCCGGCATCGAACCATTCACTGGTCACGGCCACGCCGAGCAGCAGGTTGCAACGAAATTTCGGAGCCTTTAGCGAAGACGACGCGCCGGCGGGAGCATTTCCGGACGACGCGCGCGGCCGACACGCGCCGAGCAGAGCGCAGGCTAGCAGCGCAGCCGGCGCCACGACCCAACTCGACAATCGGATGCGGATGTTCATTGTAGCTCTCCCCGCGCAGAGCCCGCATAGCACGGCCTAGCTCGCTCGCCATTGACGCGCTGCTCTGAATGCGAGACAAATTCCTTCCCAATTTACCGGAGTCGCGCCGCGCACGGCCGACCGAGGCAGCAGAGGAGAACGAATCCAAATGTCGGAACCGCGCTCAGACATCGCGCTCATCGGTCTTGCCGTAATGGGCCAGAACCTGGTCATGAACATGAACGACCACGGCTTCACGGTCTCGGTCTACAACCGCACCGCGAGCGTCACCGACGAGTTTCTCGCCGGGCCCGCCAAGGGCTCGCAAGTCGTCGGCTGCAAGAGCGTCGAGGAGCTCGTCGCGTCTCTGAAGAAGCCGCGCCGCGTGTTCATTCTGGTCAAGGCCGGCAGCGCGGTGGATGCGGTGATCGATCAATTGACGCCGCTCCTCGACAAAGGCGACATCGTGATCGACGGCGGAAATTCGCACTTCCCCGACAGCCAGCGCCGCTTCGACGCGCTCAAGAGGAAGGGCATGCTGTTCGTGGGCAGCGGCGTCTCCGGCGGCGAAGAGGGCGCGCGTCACGGTCCCTCGATCATGCCGGGCGGCGATCCCGAAGCATGGCCGCACATCAAGGACATCTTGCAAAGCGTGTCCGCCAAGGTCGATGGCGAGCCGTGCTGCGACTGGGTCGGCAGCGGCGGCTCCGGGCACTACGTCAAGATGGTGCACAACGGTATCGAATACGGCGACATGCAGCTGATCGCCGAAGCGTACGACCTGATGAAGGGCGCGCTCAACCTCTCGGCGGACGAGCTCAAGGGCGTATTCGACCAATGGAACAAGGGCGTACTCGACAGCTTCTTGATCGAGATCACGCGTGACATCTTCGGCGTGAAGGACGAGGACGGCGCGCCGTTGGTCGACAAGATCTTGGACGCGGCGGGCCAAAAGGGCACCGGCAAATGGACGAGCAACTCGGCGCTCGATCTCGGCATGCCGGTGACGCTGATCGGCGAGGCCGTGTTCGCGCGCGCCCTCTCCGCGCTCAAGGCCGAGCGCATTCGAGCGAGCGAGCGGCTGAGCGGACCGAAAGAGAAATTCAGCGGCGAAAAGAAGGCGTTCATCAAGGACGTGGAGAGCGCGCTGTATGCCTCCAAGATCGTGAGCTACGCGCAGGGCTACATGCTGCTCCGTGAGGCGAGCAACGAGTACAAGTGGGATCTCAACTTCGGCTCGATCGCGCTGATGTGGCGCGGTGGCTGCATCATCCGCAGCCGCTTTTTGGGCGACATCAAGAAGGCGTTCGACAAGCAGCCCACGCTCGAAAATCTCTTGCTCGACGATTTCTTCCGCAAGGTGATCGACGAGCATCAAGGCGGTTGGCGTCGGGTCGTGTCGCAGGCCGCGCTGCTCGGCGTGGCCACGCCCACCATGAGCTCCGCGCTCGCCTTCTACGACGGCTACCGCCGCGATCGGCTACCCGCGAATCTGCTGCAAGCCCAGCGCGACTATTTCGGCGCCCACACCTACGAGCGCACCGACAAACCCCGCGGGGAATTCTTCCACACCAACTGGACCGGCCGCGGCGGTAAAGTCAGCTCACGCAGCTACAACGCTTGAAACACTGACTGCGCTTCTGCAGGAGACCAACCGCGAAGACACGAAGACGCGACGCCCTGATTTTTGGGTTGCAACAAGAGCGGCGCAAAACGTCCATGCGGAGACGGGCCACGTCTTGTCGGGTGCGCAAGTGACGGGCAAAGTGCTCGCTCACGCTGCAGCTTGGTCGTCCCTGTGACGACTCCCACGCACAAGGCGCCCCAAGAATCTTCGCGCCTTCGCGGTTCAGCGCGATAGGCCGTAGCGCGTCCTAGTTTTTCGTGACGACGGTGGTGTCGTCGTATTTGCAGGAGGTGCCGTCGGGGCCGGCGCCGAGCTTCTTGGATTCGCCGCCGTTCGTGTTGCCTTCATAGCGCACGCAGGCGGGAACCTTCTTGCTCATGGCGTAGATCGTGTTGACGCCCTGGAATTCGACGTGATCGCCGAGGTTCGAGTTGATGCCGGCGATCGCCGACGCCTTGGGGCCGGTCACCGCGGTGAGGTTCTCGAACACGACCTTGCGCCCGTATTGCTTGCTGCAATTGCCGCACGAGCGATAGATTTTACCGAACCACTCCGCGTAGAAATTCTTGACGAGCAGCGTGCCTGCGCCGTTGTGCGCGAACACCTTGTCGAACGCGCCGCTCGCGCCGCCGCCGTTGACCGTAACCAGCGCCGAGTCCGAGGTCCCGGCGAAGGTGGCCGCGCCGTCGCCAGCGCGCTCCCACCACACGTTGTTGAGGGTGCAGGAGCCTTTGCAGCGGACGCCCTCCCCGGCGGTCTCACCCAAAATCACATTGGACAGCGTCGCGCCGTCCTCGAGCTCGAACAGAGCGCCGGGCTTTTCTTCCTTGTCGCCAGAACCCAAAAGGCTCAAATCGCCGGCGCCATAGTAGCGTTTGAGCCCGCCATCGAGCACGCCGCTGACCTTGATGGTCTGGGAAACGGGTTTGTCGCCGGTGGCCGCGGGCCATTTGACGAGCGGGGACGGCCGCGGTTGCGGGCCCGCGTACGCCGGCGCTTCTGCGTCGTCGATGCTGCCCGCGCAGCTGGACAGCCCAGCGAACAGCAACAGGCTCGAGAGGCGAATCGCGGATTTCATGTTGAAAAATCGGGCCATGGGCTGATTCCTTCTACTCCGGTGACGGCCTTTATGCGCCATTCGACTATGCGCCATTCGACCTATTTCGATCACGCGCGAAAAGATCAAGCGCGGAGCGGCTTTGCCAGCGACTGCCGGGCCGCCGCAACTGCCGTGACGAGCTTGCGGGCTCGCACGGAAATTTCTTCGTCTTGCCCGGCCTCGAGCAGGGCAATGTCCACGAGCTCGCCACCCAGGCCGAGGGCCACCGCGCCGGCCGCGATGTACTCGGCCGCGGTCGCCAGATTCACGCCGCCCGTGGGCAAGAAGCGGAGCGCCGGAAACGGTCCACGCAGCGCGCGCAGGTACTTGGCGCCGCCCACCGCCGAACACGGAAAGATCTTGATCAGGTCCGCGCCAGCGCCGGCCGCGGCCATCACTTCCGTGGGGGTAAGCGCGCCCGGCAAGATCGCGACACCACGCGCCCGCACTGCCGCGAGCACCTCCAGGTTCAGCCCCGGGCTGACGACGAACTCGGCGCCTGCTTCCAAACAGGCACGCGCTTGCGCTGCGTCAACCACCGTGCCCGCGCCGACCAGCGCGCGATTGCCATAACGCTTGCGCAGCATGCTCACGAGCGAAACGGCGTCCGGCACGGTCATCGTGATCTCGAGCACGGAAATGCCGCCCTCGAGCAGCGCTTCCACGGCGCGGATGGCGAGCTCGGAGGAGGGCGCCCGCACTACCGGCACGATGCCCACGTTCTCGATGCGTTGATACACGTCGCTGATGGTCATCGTTCGATCCGGGCGCTGGCGCCTTTCATCAGTTTCAATACTTCGGGCAGGGTAGCCATAGTGGTGTCGCCGGGCGTCGACATCGCGAGCGCGCCGTGCGCGACGCCGCAGGCGAGCGCCCACTGTGGGTCCTTGCCCATCAAAAAGCCGTAGATCAGGCCGGACGCGAATGAGTCTCCGCCGCCCACGCGGTCGAGGATCTCGAGTTCACGCTGCTCGACCTCGAAGAACTCGCCGGCGTGAAAGAGCAGCGCTCCCCAGCGATTCTTGCTGGCCGAATCCGCGCCGCGCAGCGTGACCGCGACGCTCTGAATGTTGGGGTACGCCGCCACCACGTTGGCAATCATCTCGCGGAAACTGGCGGTCGGCAGTTCCTTGAAATGGTCGTCGACGCCTTCCAGCTCGAAGCCGAGCGAGGCCGAAAAATCTTCTTCGTTACCGACCAGCATGTCGACGAACGGCATCAGCGAGCGATTCACGGCGCGCGCGCCGTCGCGGCCGCCCGCGCCCTTCCACAAGGAAGCGCGGTAGTTCAGATCGTACGAGACGATCGTCCCGTACTTTTTCGCGTGCTCCATGGCGGCGCGCGCGACGTGCGGCGTGCTCTCGGAGAGCGCGGCGAAGATGCCGCCGGTGTGAAACCAGCGCACGCCGTCGCGTCCGAACAAGGTCGACCAATCGACGTCGCCAGGCTGCATTTGCGACACCGCGGTGTGCCCGCGGTCGGAACAGCCGACGCCCGCGCGCGGCCCGAAGCCGCGCTCGGTGAAATTCAGCCCGTTGCGCAGCGCTCGACCCACACCGTCGTACTCGCAGAAGCGCAGGTACGAAAGGTCGACGCCGCCTTGCAGCAACAGATCCTCCAACAAACGCCCGACGGGGTTGTCCGCAAGCGCGCTGACGACCGCCGTGCGCAGACCAAAGCAGCGACGCAAACCGCGTGCGACGTTGTATTCGCCGCCCCCTTCCCAGACCGCAAACTCGCGAGCGGTGTGGATGCGCCCTTCACCGGGGTCGAAGCGCAGCATGATCTCGCCGAGGCTGACCTCGTCGAAGCGACATTCGGATTCCGGTTTCAGAGCCACGTGCATCGCTCGAGTCGGACGGCTTCAACGTCCCAGCCAGCCACCGTCTACCACAAGCACGTGCCCGTTCACGTAGTCGCTCGCGCGCGAGCACAGAAATAAGGCCGCGCCCGCGATGTCGTCCGGCTCGCCCCAGCGACCCGCCGGAATCCGTTCCAGGATCTGACGGCTGCGGTTGGGATCCTTGCGCAAAGCCGCGGTGTTCTCGGTCGTGACGTAGCCCGGCGCGATCGCATTCACGTTCAGGCCGCGTGAGGCCCACTCGTTCGCCAGTGCCTTGGTCAACTGCGAGACGCCGCCTTTGGAGGCGGCATACGCCGGTACGGTGATGCCGCCCTGAAACGAGAGCAGCGAGGCAATGTTCACGATTTTTCCGCGCCCTGCCGCGAGCATCAGCTTGCCGGCGGCTTGGCAAATGCGGAACACGCTCGACAGATTGACCTCGAGCACGGTCGCCCAATCTTCTTCCGTGTAGTCGACCGCTGGGGAGCGCCGGATCATGCCCGCATTGTTGACGAGCACGTCGACCGTACCGAGCGCTTCAGCCACGTTCTGCACGAGCTCGGCGGCGGTCTCCTTGCGCTCCAAGTCACCGCGCAAAGCGAGCGTGCGCCGGCCGAGCGCGCTCACGGCCGCGCACGTCTCGTCCGGCGTGCGCTTGTTGCCGTGGCACGCGACGTCCGCGCCGGCCGCGGCGAGCGCAGTCGCGATCGCGGCGCCGATACCGGCGGCTGCGCCAGTCACCAGCGCGACGCGTCCGTCGAGGCGAAAATCACAAGACTTGGGGTGGGCAGCGTCAGGGGCGTTCATGGGCCGCAGCTTTTTGGCGGCTCTGCTCGAGGCCCGAGCCGCTTTGATCGAAGCCGGGCTGCACGTTGACGACGCCGAACAGACGATCTTTGACTTCCCGATGCGCGGCCATCATCCAGATGAAATTGATGCTGTGGCCCGGCGCCGCGACGTTCGGATGGTAACCGCCCGGCATCAGCACGGCGTCGCCGTCGCGCACCAGCCCGACGAACTCCGGCTGATTCGGCTGCGTGTATACGAGCTGAATACCGAACGCGGGCGCCGGCATGTCGAAGTACACGTATAACTCTTCCAAGAGCTCGCTGTGTTCGTGCGGCGGCCAGCTCGTCCAGTTGCCGGGCGCCGAGCGCGTGAAGCCAGCCAGGATGCGCCCTGCGCGCACGTTGTCGCCGATGATGATGTTGAGATCGCGCGTGGTGGCAGCGCCGCCCGCAGTGAATTTTTGGGCGGGCTCCTGGCTCACGTCTGCATAGCGCACGACTTGCAGCGGGTAGTCGCCGGAAACCTCCGCCGCGCACTCGACGAGATCCACTTCGCTGTCCGTACTGACGTTGACCAGCGAGCCCCGGGGCACGTAGATCGCGTCGTAGGTTCCAAGCTTGTGCGGCTCGGCGCCCACGGTGACGGTGCACTCGCCGCGCATGCACAACAGCGCCGTCTCGCGCGTGCCGGTTTCGAAGGCGGCGCGCGCGACTTCGCGATCGAGCACGATGCGGCCGTAGCAAAGGTGCTCGAGCACGCTGTTGCCGGGCGACACGGAGACTTTCCGGCCACGATGGGACGCGGTGCCGGAGAAGATGAGCTGCTTGGGGTCGAGTGATTGGGCCATGGCTCAGGGAGACGTGATCACGAAATTGTCGAACTCGGCGGTCGTGATTTGATAGATGACTGCGCCTGCCTTGCCGGTCGCGTACGACGGGCTGGCGGTGAGCGTGCAACTTTGCTTCGCCACGCCGTCGAGATAACTCTTCAATGTGACGTTGCCCGCGGGCCCGCTCACCTGCAGCTTCAGATTGTGCCAGGTGCCTGGCATGATCCCGGCGGCGACATCCCCACAGCCGCTCAGCGTGTTGGTGGAACGACGCAAGACGAGAGCACCGGCGCCGTCTATTTCGAGCGCATAGAACGTGCTTGCGTCGGTGTAGCGCACCATTACCCCGGCGCGGTTCGAGTCCGACGTCCCGCCGAAATCCACGACGTTGACGTCAGCCGACACGGTTTGATCGCCGCAGGTTGCTGCGCTGCCAGCCGCCTGCGCTTTGCCCGTGCCCGAAAGAACCTGACTCATCTTGCCCGAGTCGGTGAGCACCGACCACGCGGCGGCGGCGTTCAACGTCCACGACGACGGCAAGCCGGCCTCGAAGTCTTCGCTAACGGCCGCGCAGGTACTCGTGCCGCCTCCGGCGCCCGCGCCTGCGGTTCCGGAGCCGCTCGCCCCAGCGGGGCCCGAGCCGCTCGAACCCGAAGTGCCCGAGCCGCTCACGCCACCGGCACCCGTACCCGCGGTGCCGCTACCGCCTGTGCCCGCCGCGCCGCTCTTACCACCAGCACCCGTACCCGAGGTGCCCGCGCCGCCGGCGCCGGACGCCGAACTGCCGCTCGTGCCGCTGCCGCTCGCCCCGGCACTGCCGCTCTTGCCCGCCGAACCTGCAGCGCTGCCCGCGGTGCCAGTCCCGGCCGAGCCGCTCGCGCCGCCGCTACCTGCTTCGGGTGCGCCGGCGGAGCCGGCTTTTGAGCCTCCCGCGCCGCCGCTGCTCTTACCCGTCCCGCCCTGACCGGCTCCCGCGGAGCCGCCCACGGTCCCGCCACCGTCTCCACTCGAGGCATCGCCGTCGTCTGCCGCGCCGCCCGTGATGAAGGTGACGCCGTCATTCTGTTGAGTGGCGCAGCCGCCCGCTGCGGCGAGCACTACGGCCACACAGCCCGAAAGCAAGAGAACTCGATATTGAAGCACGCAATTTTCTAATGCACGCGAAGCCGCCTATCGATCACCCAATGGCTCCAAAGGCACGCCCACGGTGGGGGCATTCGCCTACAGCTACCCACCCCCAAACCGGACCAACCCGGCTTATGGCGTCGTGACTCGCACGTCGTCGAACTCCGCCGTCGCGTTGACGGTGCCGACCGCGGTCGCGCCGGAGGCGATCGTCGCGTCCGTCGCGGACAAACTGCTCAGCACAGTGGTCCCGGTCGCGTCGAGCAAGGTGCCGGTCAGCATGGAGCCGCTCGCCTTGAGGCTCAGCGTGTACCAGGTTCCCGTCGCAAAAACCGTCGAACTCGTGGTCGCGAGGGAGTTCTTGTTCAGGCGCAGCGACATCCTCAGATCGCTGCGCAGCACGAGGTCGTAAAAGCTAGCGCTGCTCTGGTAGCGCGCGAATATGCCCGCAAGATAGGCCGTGCTCGCGCCGCCGAACGAGAGCACTTTGACTCTCGCGGTGACGGTCTGATCGAGCCACGTCAAAGAGCCCGCGGAAGAGAACTGCTGCGTGGACGCATTGAGCGCCGTCTCGCTGTACACGGACGAGCCGTCCATGGTCACCGACCAAGTGCCCGCGCTCGGCGTCCAGCCGTTCGCGTTGCCGTCTTGAAAGTCATCGCAAAACGCGAAAGTGCCGGTTGTGCAGACCGAGCCGCCTGTCCCACCCGACCCACCGGCGCCCGCGCCTCCGCCCGCGCCGCCTCCGCCACCGGCCCCGCCGGAACCACAGCTGCCCGTCGTTTCGCAACCCGGCGCGGCCGTGCAATCGGCAAACCCGCCGTTGCACGCGCCTTGCGTGCAACTGCCGGTCGCGCACGAGGCCGCCGCGTTGGGGAAGCTGCACGGTGTAGCGCAGTTGCCGCAGTCGCTGAGCGTGGTGGTCGCCGTTTCGCAGCCGTTGTTGGCGATGCCGTCGCAGCTTTGAAAGCCCGTGGCACAGGTGGCGGAGCACCCGGTCGCGCCGCAGCTCGCGGTGCCGTGCGGATTCGTGCACGCGTCGCCGCAAGCGAGGCAGTTGCTCGTCGTGCCGAGCGGTGTTTCGCAGCCTGCGGCGGCCGTGCAGTCACCGTAGCCGGTGGTGCAAACACCTTGGGTGCACGTGCCGGTCGCGCACGAGGCAGCGGCGTTCGGGAAGCTGCAGGGCGTCTTGCACGCGCCGCAGTCGGTGAGCGTCGTTAGATCCGCCTCGCAACCGTTGTTGGCGTTGGCGTCGCAATTGTCGAAGCCGCTCGCGCAGGTCGGCTTGCAGCCCGTCGCGGTGCAGCTGGTGGTGCCGTGCGCATTGCTGCACACGTCGCTACAGGAGAGACAATGCGCGGTCGTGCCGAGCGGAGTCTCGCAGCCGGCCGCCGTGGTGCAGTCCCCATAGCCGCTGTCGCATGCGCCCTGCGTGCAAATGCCGGTCGCGCACGAGGCGCCGGCGTGCGCAAACGCGCAGGTTTGGTGGCACATGCCGCAGTCCGTCAGCGTGTTGAGCGGGGTTTCGCAGCCGTTCGCCGGGTTACCGTCACAGTCGTCCCAACCGATCGCGCACACGGGTGCGCAGCCGCTCGTGGTGCAGGCGGTCGTACCGTGCGCGTTGCTGCACGCATCTCCGCACGACTTGCAGTTGCTGGTCGTAGCGAGCTTGGTTTCACAGCCGAGCTCGCTCGTACAATCCGCGAAGCCCGTGTTGCACGTGTCGATCTGGCAGGTCTTGGCGATGCACTTGGCGCTCGCGTTCGGGAAGTAGCAAGGCGAGCCGCAAGCGCCGCAATTGCTCAAATCCGTCGTGAGGTCCGTCTCGCAGCCGTCGCCCCCCGGTTTCTGGGCGTCCGCGTTGCAGTCCGCCAAGGGTGGCGTGCAGGTGGACACGCTGCACGCGCCGTCGGCACAGGCCGGCGTCCCTCCACCCGAAGGGCACGCGAACGCGCACGAACCGCAGTGGAGCACGCTCACGCTCGTATCCGTCTCGCAGCCGTCCACGACGCCGTTTGCGCAATCGGCGCGGTTCGGATCACACTTGATGCCGCAGCTGCCGTCGGAGTTGCAAATGGGCGTGCCGCCGTTGCTGTTGCATTGATTGTCGCAAGTACCGCAGGTCTCGGGCTTGGACAGGTCGGCTTCGCAACCGTCCTTGGCGTCCCCGTTGCAGTCCGCGAAACCGCTGTCGCAGGTCGCAATTTTGCACACGCCGAGATCGCAGGTCTCGCTCGCGTGATCGAGCGCACAGGGCGCCCCGCAGGCGCCACACGCCGTGAGCGAGGACGTGACGTCCGCCTCGCAACCGTTGCTCGGATCTCCGTCGCAATCCAAGAACCCCGCCGCGCAGAGTGGCGTGCACAAACCTCCCGAGCAGCGCGTACTGCCGTGGCCGTTTTGGCACGATAACTCGCACTTGCCGCAGTGCAGCGAATCCGAGGCGAGATCGGACTCGCAGCCCGTCGAGTTCATGCCGTCGCAATCCCCAAAGCCATCGTTGCAACTGATCGAGCAGATGCCCTGCGCGCAAGCGGCCTGCCCGTTCAACGTGCCACATGAGTTGCGACACGTGCCGCAGCTCTGGACGCTCACCAGGTCCGCTTCACAGCCGTTGCTCGTATCTCCGTCGCAGTCGGCCTTGTTCGTCGCACATTTGAGCGGCGTGCACTCCCCGCCGCTGCAAGTAAGCCCCGCGGCACAGGTGGAGTTGCAGCCGCCGCAGTTCTTGGGATCGCTCGCGAGCTTGGCTTCGCAGCCGTTGCTCGAGTCCCCATCGCAGTCGGCCGTCCCCGTCAGGCACCCGCCTGCGTCGACGCCGTCGACCACCGCGAAGTGCTGAGACGAACAACCCGGCGTCCAGAAGCTGCCGAGAACTAGCGCCGCACAGGCGACCGCAAAGGTACACCACGGACTGCGCCTGTCAGTCGGGCGGGGGTACGGCACGCGGTTGATGCGCGCGCGCTGGGGTTTCGATCACCGCTCAAGGGCGTTTCTCGCAGCGGCTCGAGCGTGCCCCGCCCGTTTCCAAACCTCATGTAACTTTCTCGAACTCTAGCCCTCCGACAGCTCGACCTGCTCGAACTTGGGCGCGAGCAAATGATTCAGCACGAACGCGATCAGGTACGCGGAGCCACACAGCGCAAACAGGATCGCGTAGCCGGCCGTGATGTTGCCCGACGCCTGAAAGCGGTCGAGCAATTTGCCTGAGTATTTCGGGAACAAGATGCCGCCAAACGAGCCGGCCATTCCGCCAATACCGACCACGGAGGCGACCGCTCGCTTCGGGAACGTGTCCGAGGCGGTGGTGAACAGATTCGCCGACCAGGCTTGGTGCGCGGCGCCGGCCAGGCCGATCAGCAACACCGCGCTGACGTTGCCGACTTTGGTCGCGAAAAAGATCGGCAAAACCAGGCACGCAAAGATGAACATGGCCGTCTTGCGCGCGCGGCTCGCGCTGAGCCCCGTGCGTGTCAAATAACCGGTAAACCAGCCGCCGAAGATGCTGAGCACGGTGACGATGGCGTAGATGGACACCAGGTGCACCCAGCTGTGCTTGATATCGAGGTTGCGCGTCTTTTGAAAATAGTCGGGTAGCCAGATCAAGAAGAACCACCACACTGGGTCGGTCAGGAATTTCGCCACGATGAACGCCCAAGTTTGGCGGTACTTCAGCAAGCTCAGCCAGCTCACCTTGACCGTCGATTCGACGGCTCCGGCGTCGCTGCGGATATGAGCGAGCTCATCGGCGCGCAAGTGCTTGATGCGCTCCGGTGCCTCGTAGAAAGGCAGCCAGAAGCCGAGCCAGACGAGGCCCGCGATGCCCGCCGCCACGAAGGCCGAGCGCCAACCAAAGGTGAACGCAAGCCAGGGAATTATCGCGGGAGCGACGATCGCCCCGACGTTGGCGCCCGAGTTGAAAATGGCCGTGGCCAGCGCGCGTTCTTTCTTCGGAAACCAGAGCGCGACCACCTTGATGGCCGAGGGAAAGTTGCCTCCTTCACCCAAGCCGAGCGCGACGCGGGCGCGCAAGAACCCGCCCACACTGCCCACGAACGAGTGGCCGATCGCCGCCAAGCTCCAGGCCGCGATCGACAGCGCGTAGCCGATGCGAGCTCCGAAGCGGTCAATCAGCGCGCCAAAGCCGAGCAAGCTGAGCGCGTACGCCGCTTGGAACGCCGAGTTCACGTCGCCGAACTGCTCGTTGGTCCAATGCAGCTCGTGGTCGAGGATCGGCTTGAGCAAACTCAGGATTTGCCGGTCGATATAGTTGATCGTGGTGGCAAAAAAGAGCAGCGCGCAAACGAGCCAGCGGTAGCGACCGATGCCGGCTGAGGGCGGATTTTCCGGGGTCATTTCGCGGGTGTCGCTGGCGCCGAGCTGACTCATGAACTGAACTCGGGCCTGTAATGCCCTCATCGCTCAAAACGATCGTTCTGGGGGCAAGCGAGCCGGGCGCACCCACTTGTGCACACAAGAAGTGATCGAAAGAGCGGCCTCTCGCATTATGCCCCGTGCTCCGAAAAGCGGCCATTTCAGCCAGTGAACCCCGGGTGAAGACTCGTGTTTTTCGCGTAGCTCGTGTGGCTGTCACGCTCGCAATCAGCCTGCTTACGCCCGCGTTCGTCGGCTGTATGGCCGACGTTCAGGACGGACCGGTACCGCGAGCAGTCCTCGTGGAAGGGACCCCGCACGACAAGTCCTGCGACAATCCCGCCACCGCCTGCACGAGCACCTGCGCGTCGACCTCGGCGGGTACCACCTGCAACAAGGACTGCGATACGCCGTGTGGTCTCGACTCGGATGGCGTCAAGCATTGCACCTGCGAGGACGGCACGTTCACGAGCTGCTTGTGCGCACCTTCGGCGATCTGTCCGCAGCCGCCGGCCTTTTGGTACAAGTGCTGGACCGGCTCGACCACGGCCCCGTCCTGTCGGGCGTATGGCTCCGCGACTGGCAGCACGGGTGACTTCAACGGCAAAGACTGCTCTGCCCTGATCGGCACGCAGACCATGCCGCCTTACGCGGAGTGCGTCGGGACAGACGCCAATACGGGCACCGAAAAGGGCTGCGCCTGCATCCCGGCCAAGGACGGGCTTCTCACCGAGCCCACGTGGGTGTGCGGCTCCACCAACCACTGGTTCGTGCAGGAATGAGAGTTCTCGGAGGAATTCCAGGATGACCTTTCGCTCACAATCCTTTGCTCTTTTTGCCGGCGTCGCGATCGCCGCCAGTGCGGCTTGTTCCTCCGCGAGCGACCCGCGCAAGGTAATCATCGGCGACAGCAGCGGCGGGTCGACGAACACGGGCGGCTCGGGCGTTGGCCCCGGCACCGGCGGCAGCCTGATGCTTGGCGGCATGGGCGGCGGTGCGGGCGCCACCGGCGAGGGCGGCAGCGGACTCGTGATGAACGGCGTGTGCGATCAGCAGCCGTTCGATTTGGTGCGTAAGCCGCCGCAGATCTTGTTGCTCCTCGATCGCTCCGCGTCGATGCAAGACCAGATCAACGGCACGGAAAAGTGGGCTTACGTCGTGCCCGGCGTGAGCGCGGCCGTCACCGCCACTGACAACGACGTCGAGTGGGGCCTCAAACTGTTTCCGGAAAGCATGGGCAACGAGTGCCAGCCGAGCTCGGTCAACCCCGGCGCTCCTGTCGGCGTCGCGCCCATGAACGCGAGCGCGGTCGTCGCTGGCATTCCGGCAACCCCCACGGGTGACGGAACCCCGACGGCAACGGCGATCAACTCTGCGGTCGCTTACTTGCAGGGCCTGGGCACGGACAACCCCAAGTACATCCTGCTCGCCACCGACGGCGAGCCTTCTTGCGCCGTCGACTTCGCGAGCAGCGGTGACCCCCAAGGGGACGCGGTCAAGGCGGCAGCCGCGGCGGTTCAAGCAGGCATCAAGGTTTTCGTGGTCGGCGTGCTGGACGCCAAAGACAGCGCTCAACAATCGCTGAACGACGTCGCGGTGGCCGGAGGCCAAGCGAGCGCCGACCACAATCCGTTCGCGAAGAAATTCCTGCTGGCGGGCGACCAAGCGGACCTCGTAAGCGCGATCGAATCGATCACGAGCACGGTGGCCACTTGCGTGTTCCCGCTCAGCACCAAACCGCCAGATCCAACGAACATCGCCGTCGTGATCGACAAGCAGGAAGCGCCGAAGGACACGAGCCACGTCGCCGGTTGGGACTACACCGGTCCCGATCAAATGACGGTGCAGGTCTACGGCAGCTACTGCGATCAGATCAAACAGTCCGCCAACCAGGTGCTGATCATCTTGGGCTGCATGGGCAAGCCCATCATGCTCCCGAAGTAACCGCCGACCCCTCAGCCCACCGTTCAGCTCGCCCAGTGAGCGAAAGCCCTACCGGCCGCACTCTGCCCACCACTTTGATCCAGTTTCCTTGAACCGCTCATCACGATGCCGACGCTGAAAATCTCGCAGCCTCCCACACTCCTTCGCCAACGCTGGCTCGGACCCTCGTGGCTCGCTGTGCTCGGTTGCATGCTCACGAGCGCCGGGATCGCGCGCGCTGCAGACGAGCCCAGCGCCCCGCAAGCGGCGCCGGCACCGGCCGCCGCGAGCACGCCACCGGCCACCGATCCCGCGCAGCCGGTCATCACGTCGGCTCCGCCTCCGCCCGCGCAGCCGACTCTCTCCAACGATGCGAACGAGGTCGAGACCCCGGTGCAGGCCGCAGCGGCGCAGTCGCCGGCGCCGTCGGCTGCGCGCAACAAGCCGCTGTTGGCGACCACGGGCCTGCCGCCGAACGCCCTGGACCTCGGCAGCGAGGCGGACGTCGCGGGCAGCTACAAGAACGACCAGGAGTTCTCGCTGCATCTGCAAAAGTGGACGTTTGCCATGAAGGGCTACATGCGCGCGCCCTTGCGCATCGGTATCGGCCCGCGCCAGGACCAGACCCCGGGCACAGAGCTTCATTCGCCCGCGCGCTTGGTCGGGCTCGGCTCGGGCACTTGGGAATATCTCGCGCTCGCCCCCAACCCCGACGCCACGATCAGCGTCAACGCCTCGAACCCGGTGGTGTCCGCCAACATTCTCTATTCCGCCAATACGGCGTACGACTCGGGATACCAGGCGCTCGATTCAGTGGGCGGCATTTCGCAGGCGTATCTGACGCTCAAAGCGCCGAACCTGTTCGAGGATCGCGGTGGCATGTCGCTCACCGTGGGTGCTTTTTCGATGCGCTACGGCAACGCGGGGCCGTACCAGAACAACGGCGGCTACTACTCCACGTATCTGTTCGGCCGCACGCACCTCGTGGGCGAGAACCTGGCCGCAGACATCGACCTATCCGATCATCTCGAGCTCGTGCTCGAGGACGGCTTCGGCTCCGATCTCGAGGCGCATCCGTGGCTCAGAACCCCCGAGAAGCAAGATTTCTTCGAGGGGCAAGGGCCGGTCCCCGAGGGCAGCCAATTCGTCCACCACTCGCACGCCAAGCTGCTCATCAACAACTGGCTGAGCGTCGCTGGGCACTACATCTACACCTGGTCGCCGAACGACAACCAGATCCAATATTACCCGGGGCCGCCCGTGCGCGCGCGCCAAGCGCGCATGACCATCGTGGGCGGTGAAGTGCACGTCGACCACGGCAAGTACGGCAACGGCTACCTCGGCTACTCGCACATCGAGGCGCACAACCTGATGCCGCTCGGCGGCGCCGTGCAGGTGATCCACGGCTCGAACGGCAACGGCTTGAAGCAGGATTATTTCGGCAACAAGGCACGTGAGGGCCTCACCGCCGGCGGCACGCCCGAAAACGACGGCGGGACGATCGACACGCTGCTCTTTCAGTACGAGCTCAAGTTCTCGCCTTTCATCCAGCTGCCGTTCGGGCGCGAGCTCATCGCGACCGGTTACGGCATGTTCAATCACGTGCGCAGCGTGAAAGACCCAGCGCACTCTGCGTCGGTCGACATCGACCAAAACAAGTTGAAGGTCGGCGGTGTGATCGACATGGCGATCCTTCCGTTCATGACGCTCGGCTTTCGCTACGACCGCGTGATGCCGGATCTATCGAACAACCTCGCCTCGTTCTCGGTGATTTCGCCGCAAGCGATCCTGTACGCCAAGTACGGCAGCAAAGGCTACGTCGTCATCTATTACTCGCATTTCATCTTGGGCCCCCAGGCCTACCCGAGCTCTCCTTACAGCAACCTCACAAAAGCGGACCCGGACGCGATTCTGGTGAACGCAATCATGTCGTTTTGATCATGGCCAACCAGCGAACACGATTGATTGGGACTCTCACCTTCGCGATGGTCGGCACCGTCGCGTCGCACACCTTTGCGCAAGCGGCGCCTGGCGCTCCCGCGCCGCCGGCAGCAGCCACGCCGCCGGCGCCCGCAGCGCCGCCTGCCGGCGAGCCGCCCACGGGCGCGACGCCGACACCCGGCGCAGAGGCCAGCGCGCCGCCCACGACCCCTCCTCCGGCCGCAGCCGAAAGCAGCGACGCGGAAGCCGGCGGTGTGGCGCCGGTAACGCCCACCGTGTTCCCCCCGCCCGCGCTGCACAGGCGCCCCAAGAAAAAGAAGCCGAAGGTCCAGCGGCTCTACACCACCGTCGGTATGTTGCCGACCGACCAGGATTTCGGCTCTGAAGCGGACATGGTCAGCACCGCGAACGCGCCGCACGACGCCCCGCTCAGCAAGAAATGGAACTACTCCCTGCGTGGCTTCTTGCGCGCACCGATGCGCATCGGGATCGGCCCGCGCACGGACCGCACGTCGGGCACGGAGTGGCACGCCCCCGCGCACATGCCGGGCGCCACCTCTGACGAGTGGAACTATACGGGCGTCGCGCCGGGCCCCAACGCGTCGCTGTATTTCAACGTCGAAAACAACACCGTCTCCGGCAACCTGATCCTCGCGACGAATACCTTCTTCGACTCCGGCTACAAGCACCTCGATCAAATCGGCGGCATCTCGCAAGCCTACATCACGTTCAAATGGGCGGACGCGTTCGGCGACGTCGGTGGCTTGGCTCTCACCGCGGGCGCTTTCTCAAACCGCTACGGCACTTCCGGTCCGATGCAGCAAAGCTCGGGCTTTTACGGCACGTACTTGTTCGGGCGCACGCACGTAGCAGGTTTGGATTTGGCCGGTGATTTTCACCTGGCCAAGGATCTCGATCTCGTCGTCGAAGAGGGTTTCGGCGCGAAGCTCGAGGTCGTCCCGTGGGCATCGACGCCGCCCACGGAGCCGTACCTGCCCTACCAGGGTCCGGTCCCGCAAGGCTCCAATTTCGTGCATCACTCGCACGTGGCCCTGATCGCGGATCAGGAGCTGCGGATCGGCGCGCATTACCTCACGTCCTGGTCGACCAACGATTGCCCGAACGACGACACGTGTCCGTCGCCAGGGACAAGGGTGCCGATTCCGCGCGAAACCGTGATCGGCGCCGACATCCACGTCGACGACAAGATCTTCGGCAACGCCTACCTCGGCTTCTCGCGCACCCAGGCGGCGCACGTCCTGCCGCTGTCGAACGGGCTCGAGGTGATTCACTCGTCGTACGGCTACGATCTGCAGTCAAACTACTTCAACATCAACCCGGCGACCGCCGCCAACCCGACGCCCGATCACGGCATCATCCAAACCGTACTCGCGCAGTACATCGTGCGGCTCTCACCGCTGCTCGGGCAAACCCCGGGAGAAGGTCCGGACGTCGCGCTCGGGCTGTACGGCATGTACAACCACGTCACGATCGGCTCCTCGCTCAAGCAGGACAAGTACAAGGGTGGCGCCGAGGTCGAAGTCTCACCGCTCCGCTTCTTGTCGGTGGGCCTCAAATACGATCGCGTGATGCCGGACGGCTCGCGGACGGCTCCGGCCTACTCCGCGATTTCACCGCGCCTGATCATGCACACCAACTGGCTCAGCCGCGAGTACGTGATCCTCAACTACACGCACTACACGCTCGGCTCGGCCGTACCGGCCAGCGAACTGCATCAGGTGATCGCCGACAACGCAGCGGCCGCCGCGGTGCCCGGGGCCACGAACATCACGCCCTTTTCGAAGCCGGATCCCGATCTGATTTCGCTCACCGCCGTCGTCGCGTTCTGAAGCTCGAGTACCCCTGAGCCGCGCCCAAGTGGGCGCAAAGGAACAGCCATGAAGCTTCGCTATCCCGTGATTGTCTTCGCCCTGGGCGTGATCGGCGCCTGTTCGAGCGCCAGCGACAAGAAGCGCGTCGTGTACGTGGCTGCCGCCGGCGGTTCGACTGGCAGCGGCAGCGGTGGAACCTTCAACCTCGGCGGCACCGGCGGCGGCCTGATGACGGGCAGCTGCTCGTCGGGCACCAAGACGACGGTGAGCGGCTTCGCGTACGACCCGAAGGGCGTCACTCCGCTCTACAATGTCGTCGTCTACGTGCCAAAAGATCCCACGGATCCGCCGATCACGCACGGCCCTGCTTGCGACAGTTGCACCGCGCCCGTACCGGCGCTGGCAGTCACGCTCACCGATTCGAGCGGCCATTTCGTGCTCGAGGACGTCCCCACCGGCGGCGACATTCCGCTCGTGATCCAGGTCGGCAAATGGCGGCGCCGCACGACGATTCCTGCGGTCCTGCCCTGCCAGGACAATCCGATCACGGACGCTGAAGTCACGCGCTTGCCGCGCAATCAAAGCGAGGGCTCGCTACCGAAGATCGCGTTCTCCACCGGGCACTCGGACGCGCTGGAGTGCCTCTTGCGCAAGATCGGCATCGACGATCAGGAGTTTTCGACCGACGCCGAAAGCGGCAGCGTGCACATGTTCCGCGGCTGCATCGACGACGCCGGGGATGCTTACGGCGCGAGCGCATTCGCTCCCAATATCGACAACGGCGCCACATTCCCGTCGGTGACTCAGATGTTCGACAACAACGAGCTCACCAACTACGACATGATCCTGTTCTCGTGCGAGGGGCACTCGTGCAGCGACATCCAGACCTCCGCGAACATCACCAAGCTCGAGGCGTTCGAGGATACGGGCGGTCGCGTGTTCCTCGATCACATCCATTTTCGCTGGATCAGCCAATCCGATTCGAACATCCAGGACGCCGAAACCGACTTCAGCGCCGCCTCGGGCAAAGATCCGCCGCCGGCCGTCGCGACCATCGATCAGAGCTTCCCGAAGGGCATGGCGTTCGCGGAGTGGCTTCAAGCCGTGGGCGCGACCTCTGCCCCGGGTATGATCACGATCACCAAACCGCAAACGTCCGGCGGCGTGGTCCACCCTCCGCTCGCGCAACGTTGGATCTACTCGGACAGCCCAGCGGACAATTTCTACGTCACGATCAACACTCCGGTCCCAGCGGCGGACGCGATCCCAGACGGCGGCGCCCCGGTGTGCGGTCGCGTCGTGCACACGGATCTGCACGTGAGCAACAGCGGCGACTCGTCGACGAGCCTCACCCCATTCCCCGGCAGCTGCACGTCCATGACGCTGACTCCCGAAGAAAAGGCGCTCGAGTTCATGATCTTCGATCTTTCTTCGTGCGTACAGAAGGAAGATCAAGTGCCCGAGCCTCCACCCAAGTGAATCTCGATGCCACGCGAGCCCCGAACGAAAAAGACGATCAGAGCGGGGTTCGCTCGCATCGGGTTTGCGCACGCTCTACTGACGCTTCCCTGCGCGCTCATGAATTTTGGCTGCGCCGCCGCTGCGAGCCCGGTCGCGGTGCCGCTCATGCAGCCCGCACCCGTGGCGACGGCGGCAGCACGTCCAGCGTCGATCGAGCCGGCGCCGATCGCCGTCGCCAGCAATCCGCTCAATGAAGCTGCGGCCGACGCGATCGCCGTCTCCGTGCAGAATGCGCTGGCCGTCGCGCGACCGGCCGAGACGATCGCGCTCGAACTGAGCGAGCTCATCAAGCTCTTGCCGTCACTACAAACGGCGAAGCTCGTCGTGCTCGACGCTGCGGGCAAGCAGCGACTCTCGCAGCTCGTCGATACGGACGGCGACGAGCGCGCCGACGAGCTCGTCTTCCAGAGCGATCTCGGCAAGAACGAGACGCAGAGTTTCTCGGTCGGGGAAGGCAAACGGCTCGTGCCGGCGCAGAGCGATTTCAAGGTGTACGGCCGCTTCGTGCGCGAGCGTCACGACGATTTCGCCTGGGAAAATGACCGCGTCGCGCATCGCGTGTACGGCCCTGCGCTCGAGACTTGGGAGAAGGAGCCGCTCACCAGCAGCGGCATCGACGTCTGGTGCAAACGCACCGAACGCCTGGTCGTCAACGACTGGTACCAACGCGACGACTATCACCACGACAACGGCGAGGGCGCCGATTTCTACTCGGTGGGGCGCTCACGCGGTTGCGGCGGTGTTGGCGTGTGGGAAAAGGGCAAGCTCGCCGTCTCCAAGAATTTCAGTGCGTCGCGCGTACTCGCCAACGGACCCATTCGGCTGATCTTCGAGCTCAGCTACGCGCCGTGGCACGCCGCCGGGGGCAAGATCTCGGAGGTCAAGCGCGTGACCGTCGACCGCGGCAGTCACTTCGACCGCTACCAGAGCAGTTTCAAGGTCGAGGGAGCAGCGCACACGCAAGCGCTCTCGATTGGGATCGGCGTCGCCAAGCACGAGGGCGCCAGCCTCGAAAACGACGCGGCCGCACACCTCGTGCGCTCTTGGGAACCGATTAAAGGCGACAGCGGACACATCGGCTGCACCGTGATCGACTCCCCGAACGCGCACGACACGTTCGTCGACAGCGAGGCGGACCGGTTGATCGTGAGCACGCTATCCGCCGACAAACCGTCCGCGACGTATTTGGCCGGAGCGGGCTGGGACAAGGGCGGTGACATCGCGGACGCCGCTGCCTGGGCTGCACTCAGCGCGGAGGCCGCACAGCGTTTGCAGAGCCCGCTGCGAGTCACGCTCGCACTGAAGAGCAATGCGCCGCGACATGGCGCTGCTCTGCCTTGGCCCGAGCGCACGGCGAGCGCCTTGATGACCGAGCGGCCCGCTGGGCTCACGGACAAGTGGGAGTACGACGCCGGCCTCGAGCTCAAGGGTCTCCTCGCGATCTGGCAGAAGACACGCGACCCGGCGTACTTCGAGTACGTCAAGCGCACGGTCGACGGCTTGCTCGACGCGGAAGGCAACATCAAGGGCTACAAACTCGAGGACTACAATCTAGACGCCATCAACATGGGCAAAGTGCTGTTTCCGCTCTACACCCAGGCCCAAACGCCCGCGGAGAAACAACGCTACCAGCGCGCGCTCGCCGCGCTCCGCGCGCAACTGAAGGCGCAGCCGCGCACCCGCGATGGCGGCTTCTGGCACAAAGCAAAGTACCCACACCAGATGTGGCTCGACGGCATTTACATGGCGTCGCCATTCTTGGCTGAGTATGGCCTGACCTTCACGGAGCCAGCGGATCTCGACGAGGTGGCCCGCCAGATCCTGCTCGCCGAGCAGCATTTGCGCGACGCGAAGAGCGGCCTCCTCTATCACGGCTGGGACGAGTCGAAGAGCGAGCGCTGGGCGAATCCAAAGACGGGTACCTCGTCGCAATTCTGGGGGCGCGCGCTCGGTTGGTACGCGATGGCCGTCGTCGACGTGCTCGAGCTATTGCCAAAGAATCATCCGCAGCGCGCGGCCGTGCAAGCGGTGCTCGAGCGGTTGGCCGCAGCGATCGCGTCCGTGCAAGACACGGAAAGCGGCGTTTTCTGGCAAGTGCTGGACGCGCCAAAACGGGCCAAGAACTACAAGGAGTCGTCCGCGAGCGCGATGTTCGCCTACGCGCTGGCCAAGGCGGTGCGGCTCGGCTTGATCGACCGCAAGAGATACGCACCGGTCGCTGAACGCGCCGCGCGCGGCCTGCTCACGGAGTTCGTCGCCACCGACGAACGCGGTCGCGTGACGCTCAAGAACATTTGCAAGGTCGCCGGGCTTGGCGGGGAGCCCTATCGCGACGGATCCTACGACTATTACACGAGCACCGAGCGCTCGGACTCTGACCCCAAGGGCATCGGCGCGTTTCTACTCGCCGGCTCCGAACTGGATGGACTGAAATGACGCGAGCATTGGCAGCAGGCAGCACCGGTCGAGCCCGCGGATTGTCACGCCGCGAGTGCCTGCTCGCGTTCGGAGGCCTGGCCGCAGCGTGTGCTCCGGCCGTCGCTGGCCCACCAGCGAGCATGGCGCAAGCGCCGAGCGTGCCGCCGAGCGCGGCGCACACCACGTTCTTGGACGTGCGCGAGTTCGGCGCCGTGGCCGACGGCAAGACGAAGTGCACGGAAGCCGTCAAGCGCGCGATCGAGCAGGCCAGCCAAACGGGCGGCGGCACGATTCTGTTTTCCGGCGGCGACTATTTGACCGGGCGCATCTTGCTCAAGAGCAATATCGCCCTGTGCATCGACGCCGGCTCGCGCCTCAAGTTCAGCTCCGATTTCGACGACTACCTGCCGCGCGTGCGCATGCGCTGGGAGGGAACCGAAATCAAGAATTTTTCACCGCTGATCTACGCTGAAAAAGCCGAAAATATCGCGATATTCGGGCGCGGCGTGCTCGACGGGCAGGGAGAGGCCTGGTGGCAATACATCCGCGAGCTCAAACAAGATTTCAAGAAGACCGGCAAGTGGCGGGTCGACTCCAAGTGGCAGCGCGATTTTCTCGCCGAAAATCAGCAGCTCGAAACGGAGCTCCCCGACGACGCCTCGACGTTGCACATGGGTTTTCTCCGCCCGCCTTTCATCCAGCCCGTCGACTGCAAGAACGTGTCGATCCGCGACGTGACGATCGTCAATTCGCCGTTCTGGAACATCAACCCCGTGTACTGCGACGACGTCACGGTCGTCGGCGTCACCATCCAAAACCCGGACGACGCACCGAACACGGACGGCATCGATCCGGACTCCTGCAAGAACGTGCACATCTCCGACTGCCACATCAGCGTCGGCGACGATTGCATCTGCATCAAATCCGGCCGCGACAAACAAGGCCGGCGCATCAATCGCCCCGCGGAGAATCACACCATCACCAACTGCACCATGCTGCGCGGGCACGGCGGCGTGGTGATCGGTAGTGAAATGTCGGGGGGCGCGAAGAAAATCACCATTTCCAACTGCGTGTTCGACGGCACCGACCGCGGCATCCGCATCAAGTCGACGCGTGGCCGCGGCGGCGTGATCGAGGACGTACGCGTCGACAACATCGTGATGAAGAACATCCGTGAGGAGGCGATCACCCTCAACATGTTCTATACGGACGCGCCCCCCGAGCCGTTTTCGGCGCGCACCCCGGTCTTTCGCAACATTCACATCAGCGCGATCAGCGGTCAGGGCAAGCAAGCCGGGCTCCTGCTGGGACTCACCGAGTCGCCGCTCGAAGACGTCACGCTGCGGGACATCGATCTCCAAACTGAAATCGGCATGGTGATCCGCGACGCGCGCCGCGTCGCGCTCTCCGACGTGCGCGTCGATGCCGGCAGCGGACCGGCCCTGCTCGCCGAGCGCTGCGAGACGCTGACGTTGTCCGACGTCGGCACGAACGCGCCGCACCCGGCGGTGCCCGCGCTCAAGCTATCGAACGTGCAAGACACCTTCGTCCACGATTGCCGCGCCGCAACCAAGACCGACATTTTCCTGGAAATAGACGGGAAAGACACGCGCGCGGTTCACGTCGCCGACTCGGAGCTCTCGAACGCCAAGGTCGCGCTCGCGATCGGCAAGGACGTCCCTGCCCACGCGGTGACGCAGCATCTGGAAGGAGGCAGGTGACGCTTCCACTGATGCGCAACGCCGCGTTGCTGTCGCTGGGCGTGACTTGTGTCAACTGCCAGCGGCCGGGCGCGGCTGCGCGCGCAGCGAGCGGCGCGGCCCCGGCGTCCGCCGTGCCCAGCGTGATCGTCAGCCGCTTCCCAGCTCCTTCGGCCGAGGGTGTCTGCACTGACGCATTCCTGCGACTGGGCTTCAGTGAGCACGTGAGCTTGGGCAGCGCCGGCACGATTCGCGTGCTCGACGAGCGCACGGCGCAACCGGTGGACATCGTCGATCTTGCCACGCCGAGCTATTCCGACACGGTCGGTGGTCGCACATTTCAACAGACCCGTCCGATCTTCGCCGACGGCAACGAGCTCAGCGTACACCTCCGATCGCATGCTCTCTCGCCGAACCACTGGTATTTCGTGACCGTCGACGCGGGCGTATTCATCGATGCCGCCGGCCGCCCTGTACCGGCGATCGTCGATCCGCGCGCGTGGCGCTTCAGCACGGGCGAACCTTCACCGGACAAGCCCGGCGAGCTCAGCGTGTCGGCCGACGGCAACGGCGATTTTTGCACGATCCAGGGCGCGGTCGACTATTTGCCTGCGCAGAACCAAAAACCCGTGACGATTGCCATCTCGAGCGGCATCTATCATGAGATGGTCTTCGTCGACGGCAAGAGCGCGATCACGTTCCGCGGTGGCGACGCCGAGCCCAAACGCACGACGATAGCCTACGCCAACAACGAGAAGCTTCAAGGCGGACGCGGCGCCAAATATCGCGCGGTCTTCTCGGTCGAGAACGCCGATCGCCTGGTGTTCGAAAACCTCACCATCCACAACCTCACCCCGCAGGGTGGCTCGCAGGCGGAAGCGCTGCGCATCGATCCGGGCGACCAGATCGTGCTCAAGAACGACGTCTTTTTGAGCTTGCAAGATACGCTGCTCCTCACCGGCCGCGTGTACGCCAAGGACTGCACCGTGGCGGGCAACGTCGATTTCGTGTGGGGCAAGGGCACCGCCTATTTCGACCACTGCGCAATCCAAACGGTCGGCCGCGCCGGCTACGTAGTGCAAGCGCGCAACGACGGGGACTACGGCTACGTGTTCGTCGACTCGAAGCTCAGCGCTGACCCGGGCATCACCGGCAACCTGCTCGGCCGAGTCGAGGTCGACCGCTTTCCGCGCAGCAGCGTCGCCTACATCGACTGTCAACTCGGACCGGACATCGACCCCGCGGGTTGGTTCATCAAGGGGTCGCAAGGGCAAAACCCCGATTCACTCGACGTATCGAGCATTCGCTTTTGGGAATATCACAGCGTCGACGCGAACGGGCAGCCGCTCGACGTCAGTCGGCGTCACCGCGCGTCACGTCAGATTTCAGCGTCGGAAGCCGAGCGCGCGCGCGACCGCGTCACTGTGCTCGAAGGTTGGGATCCCGGTTTTTGAGGAGCAAGCAAGCATGTCCAAGATCAACGAATTTCTGAGCAAGAACCAGCTGACCATCGCCGAGAACCCTTGCATTTCTCCCGACTTTTGCCTGGATTTTGCCGCGCTGCGCGGGCACGTCGAGCGCAAGGAAGGCCTCACGCCATATCCGCTCAGCCAGTTCGGGATCGCCGCCGGCTCGCTGTCGTTGCTCGAGGACGCACGCGGCGATCACGGCTGGCTGCTCGATTCGACGCGCCCGGCGGTGGAGGCGCTCGCGCTGCTCGACGGCGGCGTGGTTTTGACGTCAGGGCAGTTGCTCTTTCCGGCAAGCTTCGCCAATTTGCTGAAGATCAAGAATCTTGCGCAACAGCACGACGGCGCGTCCACCATCTTCCCGAGCGCGAGTGGTTCGCTCGGCCATCAGAGCCTCGGCGTGGGCGCCCGTTTCACGACCCTGCACTGGCCCGCAGTCGAATGGGCGATGGCGGAGCTCGGCCTGAGCATGACGGCCAACCAAAACAGCATCCCACGCGAGCTCGTGTATGACGTGGACGCGATGCTGAACGGCACGCTCGAGGGCGTTCCCTTTCCGTTCATCGGAGCGGACGTGCCCGAGGGCCATCAAGGTCAGAGCGTGGAAGGCATGAGCCACGGCGCGGTGCTCTCCAAGCTCAAGACCGGCTTTCACAAGAAGAAGATCGTCTGGGGTTTCAACGCCGATCATCAGCCGATCGGCGGCAAGTTCGACCGGCGCGAGACCGAGCTCGTCGCGGGTTGTTTGCTCGCGAGCTACATCACGTTCGACCTGTCGCCCGAGCTGTCGATCACGCAAAAGCCGGGTGATCCGGCCGCCTGGTGCAAGGCGCAAATCCCCGCGAGCGTGATCGACCGCGTGCGCGAACGCGTGACTAAAGCCAACATCTCGCTCGAGGAGCACGCGTTCGCGGATCTTTTGTGCGCGGTCTGGCCCGCGATCGTCAAGATGCAAAAGCGTGAGCGCCTGTACGCCGACGCTCGCGTCAAGGCGTTCACGACGCCGCTCGGGCGCTCGTATTTCCGAGAGCTGTCTATCGACGAGCTACCCGGACTTACCACGCCGGAAACGCTCGCGACCATGCTCGCGCTGTGCGAGGCGCTCGACATGCGCATCCACTTCGTGGCGCCGGCCTTCGGCTTCCAGAAGAACTTCCCGTTCGACGACAACGCCGAACTCGAGCGGCGTGTGTCGCGCGCTTGGAATGTGTGCCAGAGCTTCGGCGTCTCAATCGGCTTTCACTCCGGCTCCGGCAAGTCCGCCGAGAACTACCGCCTGTGCGGGCGCATCACGGGCAGCCGGCTCGAGATCAAGACCAGCGGTCGCTACACGTACGAGATGGGCTGCGCGCTGGCGAGCTCGACGAACAGCGCTGACCGCGCGCTCTGGAATGACTGGTATCACTTCACGGCCGAGCTCGCGACGAGCAGCGCGTTCAGCAAAAACGAGCAAGAGCGCACGATGGCGCGCCATTTCATCACGCACGCCCTCCAGCACGAAAAGCGGGCCACCGACGTGTTCGCCAGCGCAGACGTTTGCCGCGCAGCGCTGGCCGCGCTTCCGCCCAGCCCCGACCACATGTTCTGGTTCGAATACAATTTCTTGTATGTGCTCGCCGCCGACGGCCGCGCCGAAAAATCCGCGCTCGGCGACCACACCCCCAAGGGCTACGCCCAGCGCGCCCGCTTCTACGCCATCAGCGACGAGGGCCGCCTGCGCTACGCCCAAAACGTCGCCAAATACCTATGCTTTCTCGCCGAAACCACCGGCCAAGCCAGCGCAGACGCCTGCCAACGCGCTCTCGAGAAGGTCGGGGGATACAAGAGTTACCAGGCGCTCGTCTCTGCCATTGGAGCTTGAACCTAAAGCAAGAGCTCTCCAAAAACTCTCGAAGCACGCTCTCTAAAAAACCTCGAAGCATGCTCTCTAAAAAACCCTCGAAGCATGCTCTCTAAAAAACCCTCGAAGCATGCTCTCTAAAAACCTCGAAGCACGCTCTCTAAAAAACCTCGAAGCATGCTCTCCGAGAACCGGATCGACTTGAAAGTCTTGGAAGAAAAGATCACGATCGGCAATTGAGACCGAGACCCCATGAGAGCCGGCGAACCCGGCGCATGCTCGCCATCGGTCAGAGCGGTCGTACAACCTCATGCAAGCACTTTCGGAACAGAGACCTCTCGAAACTCAATAACTCCACAGCCCCCGCAATACCCTCACCCCCATGCTAATCGGCGTAGACTTCACCAGCTCCGTGATCAAAGCCGGCATCGTCGAAGGCGGCGAAGTCACGCGCTCGATGACCGCTGACACGCCGGCCAACGTGGAGCCGCCCGAAGTGATCGACACCATCGCTCGCGTTGTGTTGGCGCTCGCGCCGAAGCCGGCGGCGGTGGGCATCGCCATCCCCGGCGAGGTCAATACGGACGGCCGTTGTTGGCGGCTACCCAATACGCGCGGCTTCGAAGGCGTCCGGATCGCGGAGGAGGCCGCTCGACGCATCCGCTGCCCGATCGCGGTCGAGAACCGCGCGACGGCGGCCGCTCTCGCAGAGCAACTCTACGGGCATGGCCGCGTGCAGCAGAACTTCGTGTTGATGACGCTCGATACAGGCATCGGAGGCGGGCTCGTGATCGGCCACGCGCTCTACCCGGGCTCCAACGGTTTCGGCGCTGAAATCGGGCATATCTGCGTGGACACCACGCCGGAAGCGCCGCTGTGCAGTTGCGGCCAGCGCGGCTGCGTCGAAGCGTTCGCCGGCACGCGCGGGGTGCTCCGCAAGTTTCAGGAACTCGGTGGACGAGCGAGCGATTTGTCCGCGGTCGCCAACAGCGCGCGCCGCGGCGAGTACGCGGGTCTGACGGCTTTCGAGGCCATGGGTCGCGCCATCGGTCGTTCACTGGCCACCGTCCAGAATTTTCTCGACCTGAGCGCGATCGTGTTTTCTGGTTCGTCCTCCGCATACTTCGACTTGCTCGAGCCGTTCGTGCGTCAGGAGTTGCGCGCGCGCACGTTCGCTCCGCCACTCGCGGAAGTGCCGCTCCTCTTGAGCTCGCTCGGCGACAACGCCGCGGTGATCGGCGCCGCGCACCTAACCACGCTATGACCGCTCTACCGCTTCCCTGCGCGTACCTTGCGGGACTAGTTCCCCAACACGAGTTCGAGCAGCGCCCAGCCTTCCGTGTGCCGCTCGCGAACGACGATAAATCCACACTCGGCAAACGCCGTCGCCACTTGCGCGGCGCACTCGCTGAGAAAGCCGGAGAGCAGCAAGAGCTCGCTGTTCCTAGCCACCCGCGCAAGCTCCGCGCGCGTGGCCAGCAGCGCCGGCAGCTCGAGATTTGCGACCACCAGCGGCGCGCCGATTTCTTCGTCGAACTCGGCGCACAGCTCGAAGCGCGCACGCAGGCTCAGCTGATTGAGCTCGGCGTTTTTGCGAGCTGCGCTGATCGCCACCGGATCGATGTCCAGGCCGATGGTGGCGCGCGCTCCCGAGCGCAGGGCCACGAACGAGAGCACGCCCGTGCCGGAGCCGTAGTCGCACACCTCGATCCCTTGGTGCGCTGCGCAGAACTCTTCCACGGCGCGGGCGGCGAGGCGCGTCGTCACGTGGGCGCCGTCCCCGAAAGCGAGCTCTGGCTCGAACCAGATGCGCTCGGCTCCCTGCGGCGCGGGGGTCTCGTCCCACGAAGGCTGGATCGTCAGGCGCGGCGTGAGCGCCACCGGTCCGAGGTGCCGCGTCCAGGCCGTTTCCCAGCGCGACGCTTCGTCCACGTCCACGGACAGCGTCACGCGCCGCGCAAGGCCCGCGAGCTCCAAAGCGGCGCGCATTCGCTCACCGATCTGCTCGACCTCGTCGCGCGCAGCGGCGTAGACCACGAGCCGACTCGGGCGAGCGAGCTCTTCGACGGCGCCCGCGCCTGCCGCGAACAGCGCGCGGCTCAGCTGCGGGAACAGGCGCTTATGAGCAGATACGACCAGCCGAGCGAGCATGCCCGGTATCTTTCACCAAAATCGGTAACAGCAAAGGATGCATCATCATGGCCTATAGCGGATTGAGTTTGGAGGGGCGTGTCGCGGTCGTCGTCGGCGGGACGTCGGGCATCGGGCGCGTGCTTTCCATCGGCTTGGCCCAGGCTGGCGCGGACGTGGTGGCCACCTCCCGCCGCCAGGAGCAAGTGGACGAAACGGCCAAGCAGATCGAGGCACTCGGCAAGCGCACCGTGCGCGCCACCTCGGACGTCACGGAGCGCGCGTCGCTGGAAGCCTTGCTCGGCCGCACGCTCGACAAGCTCGGCAAGGTCGACATTCTGATCAATTGCGCCGGCCGCATCCAGCGCGTGCCCACCCTGGAGCTCGACGAAAAACTGTGGGACGAGATCATCGCGACCAACCTGACCGGGACGCTGCGCGCCTGCCAGATCTTCGGCAGGCACATGATCGAGCTCAACTACGGGCGCATCATCAATATCGGTTCGCTCACCACCTTCGTCGCGTTCCACGAGGTCTCGGCTTACGCGGCCAGCAAAGCGGGCGTCGGCGGCCTGACCAAGCAGCTCGCGATCGAGTGGGGCCCGCGCGGCGTCATCGTCAACTGCATTGCCCCGGGCGTCTTTCGTACGCCGCTCAACCAGAACTTGCTCGACGGCACGGAGCGCGGCAAGGAGCTCCTCCTGCGCACGCCGCTCCGCCGCTTCGGCAAGCTCGAAGAGCTGGTCGGCGCTGCGGTGTTCCTCGCGTCCGAGTCGGCGAGCTTCGTCAACGGCCAGGTGCTCGCCGTCGACGGCGGCTTCCTCGCCAGCGGCGTGAATCAGTAGCGCTCGCTCCGAACTACAAAATGACTGCGGCCCACCTCGGGGAATGCCGGAGTGGGCCGCAGTGCTTTGTCAGTGCCTGTTCGTTACTGCTGACCGCCGGTGACCGCCGAGCGGTAGACGGCGGTAGCCGGCGCGCTCGATGCGTCAACGCAGAACTGACGGCGATCGAGTGAAACGCCGACGCCGGGGCACTGGTTGTCATCCACGCACGCGCCAAGCGGCGTGCAGAACCCGTCGCTGCCACAGAGGCTCCCAGTCACTGCGGTCCCGACCCGACCGCCCGAACCGGAGCAATCGTAGTCCGTGGTGCACGGCTTCTTGCAGGTACCGGTCGTCGTGTCGCACGTCGCGAGCACGTCATTGAGCTGGTTCACGGTCGTACACTGAATGTCCGTGGTGCAGCCCGGCGCCGGCACGCACAGCGAGGTGTTCTTGGTATCGCATACGAAGCCGCCAGGAAATGCAACTGACGGTCCCGGGCAGTCGATGTCCTGCGCACACTTGCGGTAGCAAGCGCCGGTTGCGACGACACACGCACATTCACCGTCGGTGCACATGTCGGTCGGGACGTCGGTTACTGGCGTCTGCGCGCAATCGTCGTCCACCTTGCAACCCGTCGCGGTCGCCGCTGGGGCGCACTTGCCGCTCGTGGCGTCGCACGTGCTGAACAGAGGCTGATCGGTACGGCTCACCGTGGCGCAGCCTTGCTTGGTCAAACCGCCTGCACCCTTGCACGACGCGGCGTAAGAGCACTTGCCTGCGGTGCAATCCCAGGTGTTCGTCGCGCACTTGCAGTACGTGCTCTGAATGAAGCACAGGCGCTGAGACGCAGCGTCAGTGGTCGTGGCGCACGTCGACGTACCGATGGCGGTCTTGATCTTGTCCGCGAGATCCGCGCACGAGCTGATGACCTCACTCGTCTCAATCGTCGACGGGAGCTCGCAGCAATCCGAAGCCACCGCGCACTCCGCGCAGACCTTGTTGCCCGCCGGCGTGGCCGGGAACTTGGCGACGTCACAAACCGACGAGGAACCGGCGCGCGGGAGGCAAGTCAGCCCAGTTCCACAATCAGCCGGGACGGTGCACGACTCGCCGCGCTGGCCGAGCATCACGGGCGAACCCGCGTCGGTATCGGGCATCGCCGCGCAGCGGTTGTTGTAACAGCCGAGGTCGGTCTGGCAGTCCGAGTGCGCCTGGCAAGACTCGCCTGGGCCGCCGCGGGGGGTTGGGGCCGGGCCGCCGCCGTCGGTCATGGTCGGGCTGGCCGCGCACGTGTTGGAGAAGCACACCAACGGGGGGGCGCAATCAGCCGAGCTGTTGCACGACTCGCCGGACTTGCCGAGAGCGCCTGACGGCGCCGCTTCCGGCTTCTTATCGCTGTCCCCGCAACCTGCGAGTAGCGATGAGCCGATCACGGCAGCACCAAGCAAAGATAGTAGTATTGACTTTGACATCTTCTCCTCCACGTATTGGTTTCGGACGTTAACTCTGATTTTTGGCGGCCGTCAAACGAACCACGGCCGGCAAGACACGACGATTGCTGGTAAAAATGCGTGATTGTCGCATTCAGTGAACGGGGGCCGGCGCAGGGGCTGGTGCGGGATACGGCGCAGGTGCGGGCGCGGGTGCCGGATACGCGGGTGCCGCCATCGGTGGCGGCGGGGCGGCGCCGACAGGGCAACCCGACGGGGGCACGCCCGGCTGAGCCGGACACTGATCCTGGCTATCGAGCACGCCGTCGTGATCCCAATCAGGCGGACCGGGCGGCAACGCGGGCGCGCTCGACGAGCTCGACGCGCCGGCATCTGCCGTGCGACCGAGCGTGAAGCTCAATCCGAGCAAGAACTCCCAATTGCTCACGAGCGTGCCGTCCTTCACGCCCGGGAGCAGCTTGTCCTTTTGCATCAGGTTGTCGCGAACGTCGAAGCGCAGGCTGAAATCCTGCGTGAGCGCGTACTTGGCGCCGAGGCCGATGTGCATTTCCGGATCGCTGTCATTGCCGAGAGAATCGACGTGGCTTCGCAAGCTCATGCCGCCGAGGCCGACGGCCAGAAACGGTACCAGGCGGTACGCTGGATATTGCAAGATCGCGCTGGCGCGATACGTCCAGATCGTCGCGCTCTGTTTGTCGGTGCGCGAACGCGTCGGGATGACGCCAAACTCGCCCTCGATGCCGACGAATGTGAGCGGGTAAAATCCGACGCGCGCGCCGAGATCGGGACCCGGAAACAGGCGTTGGTGTCCGTAGGTGAGCGTCTCGTCCGAGGTGTCGTTCAAATTCTGCAGGTCGTGATTGCCGGAGAACGCCGCAAGACCACCGTACACGCCGAGTTCGAGTGCCATCGGCGTCGGCACGTTGCTCGACCAGTAGTCGCCGCCGCTCGGGCTCGAGCTTCCCATCGAGCTGGCACTCATTTGAAACGATGCGGGAGCGGGAGCCATCGGCGCGGGAGCCATCGGCGCGGGAGCCATCGGCGCGGGCGCGGGCTGCATGGGCGCCGGAGCGGGTGCGGGTGCGGGTGCGGGTGCAACCATCGGCGCAGGCGCAGGAGCCGGCGCGACCATCGGCGCGGCCGCTGGCAGCGGCGCGGGTGCCGGCGCGGGCTGCGCCGCACTGACCGAAGCGAAGGCCGGAATGCACAACAGGACCAGTCCACTGTGAAGTTTTGATGCGCGCATGGCTCTCTACCCTGGAAGATTTGGAGAAGCGCTCGCCCCTCGGACGGCGCTTTCGCACACCGAGATAGTCCACCCTCATGGAAGAGGGCAATCTAAAGTGTGGAAACCCTCGGGCTTCGACCGGCCGAGCCCGACACTTTGTGCGCAGATCGCGGGTTTTGCGGCGGCTCACAGGCGTCTTACTATCGACTCCGATGCGTGTGGTGGTTGCGCCCAACGCCTTGAAGGGCAGCCTCACGGCCCCGGAAGCCGCCCGAGCGATCGCGCGAGGCGTCTTGCGGGCCGCACCGACGGCGACCGCGCTTGAGGTGCCGATCGCTGACGGCGGCGACGGCACGAGCGACATCCTGATCGCAGCGTGTTCGGGCAGCACTCGCGTGAACTCCGTTCACGACGCGCTCGGTCGTCCTGTGCGCGCGTCTTGGGGCGTGATCGGCTCACCGTTGCTCGGTGTGATCGACGTCGCCAGCGCGTCGGGGCTGGCGCGGCTCACGCCGACTGAGCGAAACCCCTGGCTCACGTCGAGCTACGGTACGGGCGAGCTCCTGTGCGCGGCGCTCGATGCTGGCTGCTCCGAGATCCTACTCGGCGTCGGCGGCAGCGCCACCGTCGATGGCGGACTCGGCATCTTGGCGGCGCTCGGCTTCGACCTGCTCGACGCGCGCGGGGCGGCGGTCGCTCCTGCCGGTCGCGGCCTCGCAGAACTGGCGCAGATCGAGCCCACGCAAGTGCATCCCGCGCTCGCGCGAACGGCGATCGAGATCGCTTGTGACGTCGAAAATCCGCTGCTTGGTGCGAACGGAGCCGCGCGCGTGTTCGCTCCGCAAAAAGGAGCCAACCCCGAGCAAGTACTCGCTCTGGAAGCCGGCTTGACTCGCCTCAGCGAGGTGATTGAACGCTATTCGGGTCGTGACGTGCGTGCGCTGCGTTTCGGCGGCGCAGCGGGCGGCATCGCTGCGAGCCTTGCGGGCGTGCTGGGCGCGACGCTGTGCTCCGGCATCGATCGCGTACTCGACGGGGTTGGGTTCGAGAATGCCCTGGACGGCGCGGATTTCGTGATCACGGCCGAGGGCCGCTTCGACGCACAAAGTTCCTGGAACAAGGGTCCGATTGGCGTGGCGCGACGCGCGCGTTCTCGCGGGGTGCCCACGCTGCTGCTCGCGGGAAGCATCGAGTCCGGGCTCGAGCCGAGCGCGTTTCGCGAGCTCTGGGGGGCGCGGGCGATCGCGGAGGGACTCGACGCCGCCACGGCGTTCGCGCGCGCAGGCGAGCTACTCGAGCAAGCCGCCGCACGCGCTACGACCGAATTTCTGGCCTCGACAGCCGTCACTTGAACCCGGAAGCATCGCGGAAATAGCGGTTGATGCTAAGACCGCGTCGTGACCACAGCCGCTGTCAAAGACGACCGACCGCAGGACCGACCGCTCCACGACGATGTGCGTTGGCTCGCAGCCGCGCTAGGCCGCGTGATCAAGCGGCTCGAGGGAGACGCCGTGTTTCGCTCGGTCGAGGAGCTGCGCACGGCGTGCCGCGCGCGCCGCCGCGGCGACGCGCAGTCTGCCGACTTGGCGGCCCTCTTCGGGCGGGTCGAAGCGCTGCCGCTCGAAATAGCCGCGCCGGTGGCGCGCTCGTTCACGCTCTTGTTCTTCTTGATCAACACGGCCGAACAGGTGCACCGCGTGCGGCGGCGTCGAGCCTACGAGGCGGGCGCCGAAGCGCACGCACAGCCCGCAAGCTTGTCGTGGACGTTCGAGCAGCTCAAAGGACAGAGGCGCAGCGCGCACGAGGTGCGCGAACACCTGCGCGAGCTCGAGGTACGTCCGGTGCTCACCGCTCACCCAACGGAGGCGACACGCCGCACCCTGCTCCAGTTGCAAGCGCGGCTCGCCGACGCACTGATCAAGCGCGAGCAAGCCACGCCCCAGGAGCGGCTGCGACTGGAACAGGCGCTCGAGGCCGAAATCGAGCTACTCTGGCTGACGGACGAGGTGCGACGCGATCGGCCGAGCGTGATGGACGAAGTCAGCTCGGTGATTTGGTACCTAGAGGATCGCCTATTGCAGGCCTCGTTGCAGGTGAGCCAGGCGCTGGAGCAAGCGTTTCGCGGCTGCTTCGGCGAAGAGCTCGGATTTTCGCCGCGGCTACCGCTCGGCAGTTGGGTAGCCGGCGATCGCGACGGCAATCCGTTCGTAACGCCGGAGATCACGCTGGCCGCCGCGCGCCGGGCCGCGCACGCGCTGCTCGGCATCTATCAGCGCAACATCGCTCAGCTGATTCAGCGTTTGTCGATTTCCGATCGCGCGGGCGGCGCGACAGAGACGCTCCGTCAGTCGCTCGAGCGCGACAAACCGGTACTGCCCAAGCTGTGGGAAATGAACCAGCGGCGCGACACGCACGAGCCGCTGCGGCTGAAGCTCACGTTCATATCCGGCCGACTCGATGCGACGCAACGTGAGGTCGCGGCGCGCGATGCGGCGCGCCCCGAGAAGATTGCCGGCGCCTATGCGAGCTCCGAGGAGCTGCTCGCCGATCTGAACGTAGTGCGCGAAACACTGATCGCTGCTCGCGCCGACCACGCGCGCCGCAGCCTGCTCGATCCGTTGATCGGTCAAGTGGAGGCGCTCGGTTTCCACGGCTACTACTTGGACTTGCGCGAAGACTCGGAAATGCACGCGCGCGCTCTCGACGCGATCGCCAAATCGGCCGGCGTGCCCGCGCTCGACGACGCGGCGATTCGCCGCGAGTTACTCGGTCGCCGCCCGCTGATTTCGGAGCACGCACCGCTCGACGAAGACGCCGCGCGCACGGCGCGCCTATTCCGCACCATGCTGCAGGTGCAAACGGAGTTCGGCGAGCGCGCGGCTCAAACGTACATCGTCTCGATGACGAGGAGCGCGACCGACCTCTTGCGTGTGCTCTTGCTCGCCCGCGAAGCCGGCTTGCTGGATCTCGCGAGCGACACGCCGATTTCGCGGCTGGACGTGGTGCCGCTCTTCGAAACACAAGCCGACTTGTTCAACGGACCCGCGATCATGAAGAGCCTGTTCGCGGACGACGTGTACGCGCGTCAGCTGCGCGCGCGCGGCATGCGGCAAGAGGTGATGCTCGGCTACTCCGACTCGGCCAAAGACGTCGGCGTGCTGGCGGCGTCCTGGGAGCTCTATCGCGCGCAGGAGGCGCTCGCGCAGGTCTCGCGCGACGCGGGCGTCTCGCTCACGCTCTTTCACGGCCGCGGCGGCACGGTCGGCCGCGGCGGCGGCTCGCCGGTGTACACGGCGCTCACGGCGCTTCCGCCCGGCACGGTCAGCGGTCGCGTCAAGATCACCGAGCAAGGCGAGATCATTTCGCAAAAGTTCGGCATTTTGTCGATCGCCGAGCGCAGCCTGGAGGTGATGCTGTCAGGCACGCTGATGGCCGAATTTTCCGATTTTCGGCGCTCGCTGCCGGCGGGCAGCGAAGCGCGCTTTCGCGCGACGATGGACCGCTTGAGCGAGCTGTCGCAGCACGCATTCCGAAAGCTCGTGCACGAGGACAATCGCGTATTCGAACTATTTCTGAAAGCGACGCCGGTGCGCGAGCTCACGCACGTGCACTTTGGTTCGCGCCCGGCCTATCGCGAACGCGGCGCGGGAACGATCCAGGGGTTGCGCGCCATTCCTTGGAATTTCGGCTGGACGCAGATGCGGCTGATGACCTCGGCCTGGCTCGGCGTCGGCACGGCGCTCGAGCAAGTGACGAACGAGCCGGGCGGGCTCGAGCTCTTGCAGCAGATGTCGAAGACCTGGCCCTTCTTCGGCGATCTGCTCGACAAGCTCGAGATGGTTTGTGCCAAGGCGGACTTGGAGATCGCCGAGCTGTACGCGCGCGAGCTCGACGCGGACGCCGCGGTCATGCGCGAGCTCACTGCCGAGTTCACGCGCACCGTGCGCTGTTTGCACGCGATTCGCGGCCGCGATTTGCTGTCCGAACATCGATTTTTGCAGGGCGCGCTCACGCTCCGCAACCCGTACGTCGATCCGCTCAGCCTCTTGCAAGTGAGCCTGATCAAACGCAAGCGGAGCTTGCCCGAAGATCACCCGCAGCGAGTCGTGCTCGATATCGCGCTCGGCACGACTCTGAACGGCATCGCACAGGGCATGCGCAACACCGGCTGAGCCATGAGCGAGTCAGAGCCCGTCCGAGAGCTGCGCGGCGGTCGCTACGCCGTGCTCGGGACGCTCGGTGCAGGCTCACAAGCGGAGACCCTCGACGCGGTCGACAAGCAGGACGGTCGAGCGCTGGCGATCAAGCGCTTCTCCGTACGCGGCGCGAAGAGCTGGAAGGAGGTAGAGCTCGCCGAGCGCGAAGCGCAAGTGCTCTCGGAGCTCTCCCACCCTAACCTGCCCGTGTACGTCGAACACTTCGAGGAGGACGGCGCGCTGTACCTGGTGATGGAGAAGGTCGAAGGCGAGCCGCTGAGCGCGCTGCGCAAGCGCCGCGGCGCCCTCAGCGCGACGGATGTCGAGCGGCTCCTGCGCGACGCTGACAGCGCGCTCGGCTACCTGCATTCGCACCTGCCGCCGATCATCCACCGCGATTTGAAGCCAGGCAACGTGATCCGGAGACCCGACGGGAGCTTCGTGTTCGTCGACTTCGGTTCCGTGCGCGATCGCTTGAAGCCCGAGGGCGGCAGCACCGTGGTCGGCACCTTCGGTTACATGGCGCCCGAGCAGTTCCAAGGACGAGCGCTGCCTGCCAGCGACGTGTACGCGATCGGTGCCACCGTGCTCACGTTGATCACCGGCGAGGAGCCGGAGAATTTGCCGCACCGCGGGCTCGCGATCGACGTGCGCCGCGCGCTCGACGGCGGCGCTCCGGCCTGGCTCGAACGAGCGCTGATTGCAATGCTCGAGCCAGACCCGGATCGACGCGCCTCACGCATTCTGCCGCTGCTCGACGCCGAGAGTTCGCCGCGCGCGCGGCGATCGGAACGCGCGCGCGAACGCGAAGCCTGGCGAGCACCGGGCGGAGGGCGCGACGAGGCCCGTCAGGCTCGCCACGCTGCTCGACGCGCGCGTCACGACGCTCGCCCCGAGCGGCGCGCCGCGTGGCCGGCGCAGCGACACGGCGCGCCTGCGCCACTCGCGCCGCTCTTGCTACTGGGGCTCATGATCGCTCGCATCGTCGTGTGGGCTCTATTTCGCGCGTTCTTGCCGATGTTGCTGAGCTTGCTCTCGATCTTTTTCGGACGTGAGTTGCGCCGCACGGCGCTGCGCTGCCGACAGATCGGCCTAATGGTGAACGGCGGCCTCGTCCACGCGATGGCCGGCGTACGCGGGCGCCTGCTGTCCGCTGACCCTTCGGGGTACGCTCCAAACCGCGAGCAGGAGCAGCGGTTCAGGGTCGACGCAGACGCAGACAGACCGCTGCCGGACGAAGAACAAGAACCATCACGGAACGACGCTCGGCGCAAGCGCTGACGGCATCCGGCGTTTTCCGTGACCGAAGCCAAAGCCCTGAAGCTAAGCTAAGCTAAGCTAAGCTAAGCTAAGCTAAGCTAAGCTAAGCTAAGCTAAGCTAAAGCTGAGCCTCTTATGTCCTCCCTGTTCCCTCACGTCGATCGGAGCGGCGAACTCGTCGGCGATCGCTATCGCCTGATCGACCTAATCGATCGCGGCGGCCAGGGCGCAGTCTATCGCGCTCGCGACGAACGCGCGGGCGACGAGGTCGCAGTCAAGGTGCTGCAGATGCGCCAGGCGAGCGAGGACAGCGAATGGCGCGAACGCATGCTGCGCGAGGCCCACGCGCTGACGGTCTTGTCAGGCACGTCCGCCGTACAAATCTTGCATCAGGCTTCGCTGCCGGGCGGCGCGTGGTGCCTGGTCATGGAGCTCTTGCGCGGGGCCGATCTCGAGGCCTATTTGCGCGGCCGTGAGGAGCGCGGTCAGCAGCTGAGCGCGGCGGAGCTCGTGCCCCTGTTCGACCCGATCGTACACACGCTGACGATCGCGCACGCGTCCGGCATCGTGCACCGCGATTTGAAGCCCGGAAACATCTTCGTTCAGTTCGACGGCAGTGTGCGTTTGCTCGACTTCGGCTTCGCCAAGTTCCTGCGCATGCGCGCGCTCACGGCCGCCGGCTTCGTGGCAGGTTCACCGAACTACATTTCGCCCGAAGGCTGGAAGGGAAAATCGGAGTTGCTCGACTCGCGCGTCGACGTGTACGGGTTGGCCGCGGTGATTTTCCGCTCGCTCACGCGCACGCCGCCATTTTTCTCGGACGACGTGGCCGAGGTCATGCGGCGCGCCACGAGCGCCGAGCGCCCGAGCCTGCATGCGCTCCGGCCCGATCTACCAAAAGCAATCGACGACTGGTCGCGACTCGCGCTCGCCATCAATCCCGCGGAGCGCTTCGCGACGGTCGGCGCCATGTGGAACGCGCTTCGGCACGCGCTCGGGTAGTTCGCGAAAACTACTCCGTGTCGCGTCGCTTCTTTTCGAGATCCGGCACGATGCGCGCTACGCGCTTTTCGATCACGTCTTGTACGATGCGCCAGAGCGCTTCGCCCTCTTCCGACTCCGCGAGCGGACCGAGCGGAATGCGGAAGCCGCCCATGTCCGCGCGGCCGCCGCCGTACGGACGACCCTCGGAGTCCTCGCCGAACGCATTTTGCATGAAGAGCGCGGGGTCCACGCTGGCGCGACTCGTGCGCAGCGACCCGTCGATGCGATCTTCGACCAGACCGTAGACGAGCACGGTGTCGATGTCCTCCCGGCGCAGGATGAAATCGGCGGCCATCGGGATGGCGTCGCGATCCGCGGCGGCTACGCGACCGACGCCCGCGATCGCGAAATCACGCACGACGTGCAGATCCGCCAGCGCTCGACCCACGGCGTCCATCGATTCCGGCGTGAGGTTGCGTCGTCCGACGCGGCTCAGCGTTTCTGCGTCGCAGAACGGCTTCAGGTAAGCGGCCGCGCGAAAGTCCGCCGGCGTACCAAACGCGAAATCATCGGTGTCGGTTTGAATCCCGAAGAACATCGCCGTCGCGACGGTCGAGTCGTCGTTGCCCTCTGCTCCGAATGGCGCGAGCCCTCGCTCCGAATACTCCGCGTAGATCGTGCATGTGGCGCCGACGTCGTGACGAATGTCGACGAAGGGCGCCTTCGGGATCGCAGGCGGGCGGTGGTGATCCACCACGGTGAGCAGCTTCAACGAGTCCGGCAGTTTGATCGCCGATTCGCTGGCGCTGGCGTCGACCAGCGCCAGGTAGCCGAACGGCTCGAGATCCGCGGTCTCGCTCACGCGCACCATCGGCACGTTCAATAGCTTCACGAGCGCGCGATTCTCGGAGCGCGAAAGCGGCAGCACGTGTGCGATCGTGGCCGAAATGCCGAGCCTCTCGCACAAACGCTTGTGGGCGAGCGCGCTGCCGATGCCATCCGGGTCGGGGTGACCGCCGAGCAGAATGACGTGCGGTTTGTCGGAGGCGCTGGCAACGACGCGTTCGAACTCGTGACCCTTGTCCGGCTGACCCATGGCGACTCGCAGCTTGTCTTTCGATTTGGTTGGAAGCGCCTACAGCAAGCTTCTGCTTCGCAAACCTTTGCTACGGCGGACACTAGTCGAAACTGAGTGCGCGCGCACTTGAGTGCCGGAGCCTGCGACTGGCGGGCCGGCCACCCGAGGCGAATCGCCCCACATATGCCAATGGATTTCGAGGGTTGTTTGCTGCAACAGCGTGAGCGCGACGGGGCCGAGGGCGAGATTCGAGCAAAGCGCAAGCCGCGACGCCGCGTTGCTCGCGAACGAGGCGGACACGGCGTGAAGCAGGACGCCGCGCTCAAAGCGCGGAGTCGTTAACGGCGCGCGTCTTCGGCTGCTGCCTCGCGTACACGAGCAGAATACCGGATTCGCTCGCACCTTTCGGCTTGCCCACGATCATCTCGAGCTTTTGTTGCGACGGCCAGCGCCAAGTGTAGCGAAGGATCAGCCCCTTGTCGTCGAGGCAAGCAACGAACTTGGGCTCAGCGCTGCACTCGTTCGGCAGTGCCGCGTCGGTCTCCTGCGGCGCGCCGTATTTTTCCGTCAGCGCGCTTTTGATCTGAGCAACGGCGGCGGTCCACTTGTCCTCGGGTCGATTGTGAACCGTGATGCGACAGGCTTTTGCGTCGCAGAAGCGAATGCTGACGTCTGCTACGAAACCGAGAGCCTGCGCCGAACCCGAACACGTTCCCACGGTGTCCGACTCAGCCTTCCAGATTTTCCCCGCGTCCTCGCAGATCTTCTGCGCGTCCGCGGGTGACTGGTCGAACGAGAAGCCGGCCGCCGCCGCCGGGCCGGCGCTCTTCGGCGTCGCAGGACCTCGGTTGGCAGCGTCGTTCCTAGGCGCCTCCGCAGTGGCCTTGGCGATCTCCTCGTGACAGCTCACCCCAATGCCGCTCGACCCGCGGGTGATGTGCGAACAGATGAACGTGTGATCGCGACACGTCGCGGTCCAAGTGTCCGTCGACCCAACGCTCAGATCGTCGTCCGAAATCTCGAGCTCGCTCGCGGGACAACCGATCTGTCCGGCCGTCGCGGTCTGCCTGTCGAAGCAACCGCCAAGCACCGCCAGCGACAACAAGCCCAACAACCCCAACGAGTAGCGAAAGCCCATCCTGCCATCACCTTACACTGCTCCCCGCGCTCGTCGGCAAGCAGACAGCCAAGCGGCAGGTTAAACCACATTTATATAAATATTTCATGCGCTTGCATACTTTACGCGGCAAACGCCCGCACAACTTCCTTGACGGATCGCCGGCGTCGGAGCACCCTTCACAACGTCGATGACTGCCGCTCGCGCCTCCCAGATCACAAACTCCGCGGATTTTTCCGCTTCGGAGCGGTCTTCGGCAGCGAGCGTTCTTGGCCTCGTCGTCGTGCTCGGGCTTATTAGCCCGGGTGCGGTGGCCGGCTGACTTCCTGAGCAGCCAACCTAAACGGCCCCCGCACCCTTCGAGGTTCGGGGGCTTTGTTACTTTCAGCCCTAAAATCCCACCACCCAGCCGTTACGCCACCCTGAGGAGAAACACGTGGCCGCACCCATGAAGAGCATGACCGAACCGACCGCCGCGGCGACCACCGCGAGCGGCCCGCAAACCCTGACCGGCTCCGAGATCATCTGGGACACGCTCGTCCAGCAGGGCGTCTCGGTCGTTTTCGGGTACCCGGGCGGCGCGATCATGCCGGCCTACGACGCGATGATCAAATACCCGATCCGGCACGTGCTGGTGCGCCACGAACAGGGCGCCGCGCACATGGCGGACGGCTACGCACGCGCTTCGGGCAAGGTCGGCGTGGCGGTGGCGACATCCGGACCGGGCGCGACGAACCTCGTCACCGGCATCGCCAACGCGATGATGGATTCGATTCCGATCGTGTGTATCACGGGCCAGGTTCCTTCGACGCTGATCGGCAGCGACGCTTTTCAAGAAGTGGACTTCACGGGCGTCACGCTGCCGATCACCAAGCACAACATCTTGGTCACGCGCAGCGAGGACATCATGCCGGCGATCCGGCAGGCTTTCTACATCGCGAGCAGCGGGCGGCCTGGTCCCGTCGTGGTCGATATCACCAAGGACGCGCAGCAAAAGAGCTGCGAATACCGCTATGACTCGACGCCCGTGCGCTTGCCCGGCTATCGCCCGGAGCGTCATCCGGTGCCGGAGGAAATCGCGCGCGCCGCGGAGATGATCGAAAGCGCGAAGCGTCCGATCGTGTTCTGCGGCCACGGCGTGATCGAGGCGAACGCGACCGCGCTGTTGCTCGACTTCGTACAGAAGACGAACATCCCGGTCGCCTCTACCTTGCTCGGCTTGGGCGGCTTTCCGGCGACGCATCCGCTGAGCCTGGGCATGATGGGCATGCACGGCGAAGCGTGGGTGAACACCGCCATTCAAGAGGCGGACCTGATCATCGCGCTCGGCATGCGCTTCGACGACCGCGTCACGGGCAACTTGAAGACGTACGCGCCGAACGCCAAGAAGATTCACGTCGAGCTCGATCCGGCCGAGATCAACAAGAACGTCAAGGTCGACTTGCCGCTGCTGGGCGACGTTCGTGAAATCCTGCGCTTGCTCGCGCCCCACGTGCAGAAGCGGAGCTGCGACGAATGGAACGCGCACATCACGGAACTCAAGGGCGACAGCGCCGTCCGTGAAATTCAATCCTTGCCGGACAACGGCCGCTTGTTCGCGGCGCACGTGATCCACGATCTGTGGCGCCATACGCAGGGCAAGGCGCTGGTCGTCACCGACGTAGGCCAGCATCAGATGTGGGAAGCCCAGTACTACAAGCACGATCACGCGCGGAAGCTGATCACCTCGGGCGGCGCGGGCACGATGGGCTTCGCGCTGCCAGCCGCGATGGGCGCGCGCATGGCTTGCCCGGACGACGAGGTCTGGGTCGTGGTGGGCGACGGCGGCTTTCAGATGACGGCCTGTGAGCTCGCGACCTGCGCGCAGGAGAACATCAAGGTGAACGTGGCCATCATCAACAACGGCTACCTCGGCATGGTTCGCCAGTGGCAGCAGTTCTTCTACGGCGGGCGCTACGTGGCGACGCCGATCAAGAGCCCGGACTACGTGAAGCTGGCGGACGCTCACGGCCTCAAGGGTCTGCGAGTCACCCAGCGCAGTGAAGTGCAAGCCGCCGTCGAGCAGGCCCGCAGCTTCGCCGAAACCTGCATCATCGACTTCCGCGTCGAGCAGGAGGACAGCGTGTACCCGATGGTCCCCGCGGGCGCCGATCTCGACAAGATGATCCGCCGCCCCTACCCACACAATCCGCTCTTCGAAACCGGCAAGGACGAGTAAGCGATGGCCGCCAATAATTCCCCGACATTGCATAGTTTCGTGGCCTACGTGGAGGATCAGCCTGGTGTCCTGAGCCGCGTCACGTCGCTGTTTCGCCGCCGCTGCTACAACATCGTGTCGCTCAACGTCGGGCGCACGCACGAGCCCGGCATCTCGCGCATGACGTTCGTGGTCGAAGCCGACGACGACAGCGCGCGGCGCATCGAGGCCAACCTGTATAAGCTCGTCAACGTGCTCAGCGTCGAGGACATCACCGGCAAGGAGTCCGTTTCGCGTTGCCTAGCCTTGATCAAAGTCACGGTCGGCCCCGACAAGCGCTCGGAGGTGCTGCAACTGTGCGAGGTCTTCCGCGCGCGGGCCGTCGACGTCGGTCCAGACACGTTGATCATCGAAGTCTCCGGTGACCAGGCGAAGATCGACGGCATGCTCACGATCCTCGCGCCCTTCGGTGTCGCCGAAATGGTGCAAACGGGCACCGTAGCGATGACGCGTGGAGAAAAGGGCGCGGCGGCTGTTTCGGCGACTGTGCCCAATCTGCGAGGAATAAGCGCTGCTTGAAAGGCTTTCGAAGCTCAAGCCCCCAGCTTTCAGCGATCTCCAGCTCTCGTTCTCGAAAGGAAATCCCGTAAGGAGCAATCATCATGACGACCCAGGCCCCCAAGCATTCGAAACCACCTGAAGGCTACGTGCGAATCTTCGACACGACGCTTCGTGACGGCGAGCAATCGCCCGGCGCGACGCTCACGTCGCAAGAGAAGCTCGAGGTGGCGCGAGCGCTTGCACGCTTGGGCATCGACGTGATCGAAGCGGGTTTCCCCTCGGCCTCGCCGGACGATTTTCAGGCCGTGCGCACGATCGCCGAGCAGATCGGCAAAGAGGCCGTCGCGGGCCGTCCCTCGAGCGAGCCGCCGATCATCTGCGGCCTGGCGCGCGCGATGGAAAAGGACATTCAGACGGCGTACGACGCGATCAAGGTCGCAAAGTATCCGCGCATTCACATCTTCCTCGCCACCTCCCCCATTCATCGCGAGCACAAGCTGCGCATGAGCAAGGAGCAGGTCGTCGAGCGCGCGCGCACGATGGTCGCGTTCGCCAAGAAGCTGTGTGACGACGTCGAATTCAGCCCGGAGGACGCCGGCCGCACCGAACCCGAGTTCTTGTACGAGGTGCTCGCCGAGGTGATCCAAGCGGGCGCGACCACCCTCAACATCCCCGACACCGTCGGCTACACGGTGCCGGACGAGTTCGGCAAATTGATCGCCGGCATCGTCAAAAACACGGCCGGCATCGAAAAAGCCGTCGTCTCCGTACATTGTCACAACGATCTCGGGCTCGCCACGGCCAATACGCTGGCCGGCATCCGCAACGGCGCGCGCCAAGCCGAGGTGACGATCAACGGCATCGGCGAGCGCGCGGGCAACACGGCGCTCGAGGAGATCGTGATGATTCTGCACACGCGCGAGGCGATGCTGGGCCTGAAGACCGGCATCGACACCACGCAACTCACGCGCACGAGCCGCTTGGTCAGCCTGCGCACGGGCATGACCGTGCAGGCGAACAAGGCCATCGTCGGCGCGAACGCCTTCGCGCACGAGTCGGGTATCCACCAAGACGGCATGCTCAAGCACGAGGAAACCTACGAGATCATCCGGCCGGAGACGGTCGGCGCGAGCAAGACCCTGCTGGTGCTCGGCAAACACTCCGGTCGCCACGCCTTCGGCGTGCGGCTGCGCGAGCTCGGTCACGGGCTGGAGGCCGAGGCGCTGGAGACCGCCTTCCAGCGCTTCAAGACGCTCGCCGACAAGAAGAAGTACATCACTGACGCGGATCTGGAGGCGCTCGCGGCGTCCGAGGTCGGTCGCGGCCGCGAGTATTTTTCACTCGAGGCCGTGCAGGTCAGCTGTGGCTCGAACGGCATGCCCACCGCGACGGTCAAGCTGCGCTGTCCCGACGGCGAAACACGCATCCGCGCCGCGGTTGGCACCGGGCCGGTGCACGCGGCCTTCACGGCCGTGGACGAGATCGTGCAGGCGCCGGCGGAGCTGCTCGAATACAGCATCAACGCCGTAACCGAGGGCATCGACGCGCTCGGACACGCCAGCGTGCGCGTGCGCGCGGCGGGTACGGCTGACGGCCGCGTCAATCCGCAGCACGGCAGCGGTAGCGCGCCGATCCTGCACGGGCAGGCCGCCGACTCCGACGTGATCGTCGCGAGCACCAAGGCCTATCTCGGCGCTTTGAACCGCGTCCTGGCGACGCTTGGCACGTATGAAGAGAAATCGAACCCACAAACGTCAATCTTGAAGCAAGCCCACGGGGCTGCAGAGTGAGTATGTCGAAGACGCTTTTCCAAAAAGTTTGGGATGATCACGTGGTGGCCGAGGAGGCCGAGCGCCCGGCGGTGCTCTACATCGATCTGCACTTGATCCACGAGGTCACCTCACCGCAGGCGTTCGCCGGCCTTCGTACACGTGGTCTCAAGCTGCGTCGTCCGGATCGCACGGTGGCCACCATGGATCACTCGACGCCGACCCTGCCCAAAGCGCTCGCCGTGATCGACGACCAGGCACGCGCCCAGCTTTCGCAGCTCGAGAAGAACTGCGCCGAGTTCGGCGTCCGCCTGTTCGCGCTGGGCGACGCGAAAAACGGCATCGTGCACGTGGTCGGCCCGGAGCGCGGCTTCACGCAGCCGGGCATGACCATCGTCTGCGGTGACAGCCACACCTCGACGCACGGCGCGTTCGGCTCGCTCGCGTTCGGCATCGGCACGAGCGAAGTCGAGCACGTGCTCGCATCGCAGTGCCTCCTGCAAACACGGCCGAAAACCATGGAGGTGCGCGTGGACGGCGCGCTGCCGCCGTCGGTCACCGCCAAGGACATCATCCTCGCGCTGATCGCGAAGATCGGCACGGCCGGTGGCACGGGCTACGTGATCGAGTACACGGGTAGCGCCATCCGCGCGCTCGACATGGAAGCGCGCATGACCGTGTGCAACATGAGCATCGAGGGCGGCGCGCGCGCCGGCATGATCGCGCCCGACGACAAGACCTTCGAGTATTTGAAGGGGCGTGAGTTCGCGCCCAAGGGCGCCGCTTGGGACGCCGCGGTCGCGCGCTGGCAGAAGCTGCCGAGCGACGAGGGCGCCAAGTACGATCGCCTCGTTACGCTCGACGCCGCCTCGCTCGAGCCGATGATCACGTACGGGACGAATCCAGGCATGGCCGTGCCCATCACGAAGCCTTTGCCCAAGCCGGAAGATTTCAGCGCCGGCTCCGAGCGGACGGCCTTCGAAAAAGCCATGGTCTACATGGGCCTCGAGCCCGGGCGTTCACTGCTCGGTCAACCGGTGAACGTCGTGTTCGTCGGCTCCTGCACGAACTCGCGCATCACCGATCTGCGCCAGGCCGCCGCCATCATGAAGGGCAAGAAGGTCGCCCCCGGGGTGCGCACCTTGATCGTCCCGGGCTCACAAGAAGTGAAGCGCCAAGCCGAGGCCGAAGGTCTCGACCGCGTGTTCACCGACGCCGGCGCGGAGTGGCGTGAAGCCGGCTGCTCGATGTGCATCGCCATGAACGGCGATCAGCTCAAACCCGGCGAATACGCCGTCAGCACCTCCAACCGGAATTTCGAAGGCCGGCAGGGCAAGGGCGGAAGAACGTTTCTAGCGTCGCCCCTGACTGCCGCGGCGTCAGCTCTAACCGGCAAAGTGACGGACGTGCGTAGTCTGTGATCTGGGTTTAAGCCTGAATGCATGGAATCTCGAAGACCTGACACACGGAACTCTCGAAAACCTGAATGCGCGGAACTCTCCAACATGAATGCGCGGAACCCGCTGCGGCGAAGCCGCAGCCGGATCGCCCTCTGAGTCTTGGAAGAACAGATCACGATCGAGCGAAGTAAGAACTACCCAAGACAAGAACCGGCGGACCCGGCGCCGACTTACTTCTAGTAGCGAATGACGCGAGACATATCCGGTCACCCCAACAAACAAAAAATTAAGCCCAAATCCGATGCCAAGCTTCACTCAAGTCAAATCGCACGTTGTCCTTCTTCCGGCTGAAAACGTAGACACGGACCAGATCATCCCGGCCCGCTTCTTGAAAGTGATCGACAAAAACGGTCTTGGTAAGAGCTTGTTCTGCGATTGGCGCTATTTGCCGGACGGCAAGGACAACCCGGATTTTCCGCTCAATCGACCGGAAGCGCAGGGCGCGCAAGTGCTGCTCGCGGGCGACAATTTCGGTTGCGGGTCGTCGCGTGAACACGCGCCTTGGGCGCTGCTCGGCTGGGGTATCCGCGCGGTGATTTCGACCTCGTTCGCCGACATCTTTCGCGGTAACTCGCTCAAGAACGGGCTATTGCCGGTAGCCGTCAGCGCCGAGACACACCAGAAGTTGCTGAGTGCCGTGCGCGCGGACCCGAAGGCGCAAATCGCGGTCGATCTGAACACGCGCGAGCTCACGCTCCCCGACGGCTCCAAGGTGAATTTCCCGATCGACGCCTTCGCGCAGCATTGCTTGCTGAACGGCATCGATCAGCTCGGCTACATCTTGTCGTTCGAGGACAAGATCAAGGCGCACGAGGCCGCGCACGCCTATGGCTGACGCAAGCCCACTCGTTCAAATCTACGACACGACGCTGCGCGACGGCACGCAGCGCGAAGGGATCTCGTACACCCTCGACGACAAGTTCCGCATCGCCGAGCGCCTGGATGCCTTCGGCGTCGCCTTCATCGAGGGCGGCTGGCCCGGCTCGAACCCGAAGGACGAGGAGTTCTTTGCGCGCGCCCGCGAGCACAGCTGGAAACACGCCAAAATAACGGCCTTCGGCTCGACGCGCCGAGCCGGAATCGCCCCGGGAGACGACCCGAGCATGCGCGCGTTGATCGCGGCAGGCACCGAGGTCTGCACGCTGTTCGGCAAGAGCTGGACGCTCCACGTGAGCGAAGTCCTGCGAACGACGCTCGACGAGAACCTGCGCATGATCGAGGACTCGGTCGCCTTTCTGCGCAGCGAGGGCCGTCGCGCGATCTACGACGCGGAGCACTTCTTCGACGGCTACCGCGCGGATCCCGCGTACGCCCTAGAGACGCTGCGCGCGGCCATCCGCGGCGGCGCCGAGGTGGTCGTGTTGTGCGACACGAACGGCGGCAGTTTACCGTGGGACGTCGAGCAAGTCGTGCGCACGGTGGCTGAGGCCGTGGGCCATCCGCTCGGCATTCACGCCCACGACGACACCGGCTGCGGCGTCGCCAACAGCGTTGCCGCGGTACGCGGAGGCGCGCGACACGTTCAGGGTACCATCAACGGCTACGGCGAGCGCTGCGGCAACGCCAACTTGAGCGTGATCATCCCGAACCTCGAGCTCAAGCTCGGGTTGCGCGCGCTCGCGGCCGGGCGGCTCACCGAGATCAGCGAGCTGTCGCATTTCGTGGCCGAAGTCGCGAATTTGTCGCCGGATTCGCACATGGCCTACGTCGGCAAGAGCGCCTTCGCTCACAAGGGTGGCGTGCACGTGGCTGCCATGCGCCGCAACGCCGACTCGTATCAGCACGTCGCGCCGGAGCTCGTGGGCAATCAGATGCGCGTCGTGGTGAGTGAGCTCTCCGGGCGCGGCAACGTGCTGTCGAAGGCCGAAGAGCTCGGCGTGACCGTGAGCCAGGGCGCGGAGCTCGCGACGTTGCGCGAGATCAAAGAGGCTGAAGCGCGCGGGCTCTCGTACGAGAGCGCCGAGGCGAGCGTCGCACTCTTGCTCCAGCGCAAGGCCGACGACTACGTCCCACTGTTCGAGGTCGTCGACTATCAGATCCAGGTCGGCAAGCGCCGCGACAGCGAGACGTTCGCCGAGGCGATGGTCAAGGTGCGCGTCGGCGCGGACATCTTGCACACCGCTGCCGAAGGTAACGGTCCGGTGAGCGCGCTCGACGTCGCGTTGCGCAAGGCGCTCGCTCCCGCGTACCCGGCGGTCGACGAGATTCACCTCGCCGACTACAAAGTGCGTATCTTGGACGGCAGCGATGGCACCCAAGCCATCACGCGCGTGTTGATCGACAGCCGCAATGGCCAGCATTCCTGGAGCACGGTGGGAGCCTCGGCCAACATCATCGAAGCGTCCATGCACGCGCTGGTCGACTCCATCGAATACGGCTTGATCCAGAGCGGCGCGAAACTCCCAGAGAGCCTGGGCGACGCGCGCCCGCAGAGCGAGCGCGCCGCGCGCAGAACCGTCGAAGCACGCTAGGTTTACGATGATTCGACGCGCGCTGCTCCTGCTGACGCTGGTGGCAGCGCTCGGTTGCGGCGGCAGAGCCCAGCGAAACGAGGAGGGTGGTGGCGCGGCAGGCGGTAGCGCGGGCGCTCAAGCAGGCTCAGGCGGGCTTGCCGACATGGCCCGCGTGCCGAAAAACCATCGCCCCGCGAGCACCCTCTGCCCAGAGCAGCGCGCGGCCGTGACCCCGACGCCGCAGAACAGCGGCCCGTGCGCATCCGACACGTGCGAGTGCCGTCAAGACTCGGATTGTACGCAAGGCACGAACGGCCGCTGCGGAATCCCTGAGCCGATCGCTGGAGTCTGGTGCACCTATGACGGCTGCGCGAGCGACGACGACTGTCCGAATGCAACACCGTGTCACTGTCGTTCATCCGCCGCGAGCTGGGAGGCCGATTATTGCGCGACGAACAGCAATTGCCGTATCGACGCGGATTGCGGACCCGGCGGCTATTGCTCACCAAGCTACTGCGACCTCAGCTACCACTGTCACTCGCCCGCTGACGCATGCACCGACGACAGCGACTGCACGGAGCCGGCAGGCTGCAATTTCGACACAACGATCCAGGGTTTCATCTGTGCACTGTGCGGCCCACCGCCGGTCTGATCCCAACGTTACTCCGTGTTAAACTCCCCTCAACACGACCATGCGAGCCGCGATGTACGCCAAGATCCGCCTCGGATGCCTGTGCTTGGCGCTCGCTTGCGGCGGCAAATCTCGACAGGCCGACGGCGTCTCCGCGGCTGGCACGGGCGGCCAACCTGATCAGAGCAGCTGTCCCACTGCCGAACCGGCTGAGGGGGAATCGTGCACGGCCGCAGGCCTCACATGCTCGGGTTTTGGCTCGCTGTCGTGCCCGGAGACCGCGCGCTGCACAGGAGGCGTCTGGCGCATCGAATGTCCGCAAATGCCCTTTGGCACAAGCACGGGGAGCTGCGCTTGCGCGCACCCCATCGGCGCAGATGCTGGCGCGAACCGTATCCCCCTCAATCACCGCGCCTCCGGCGAAGCATGCCCCAAGGAGCGCGCCGCGCAGAGTCCCACACCCATCAGCAACTGCACGCAGACGCCCGGCTGTATGGACCCCTGCGAGCAAGATTCCGACTGCACTCAGGGCGTGAACGGCCGCTGCGGGATCCGCGGGCCCGCGCCGGTCGTGGAGTGCTCCTATGACGAGTGCGCGACCGACGCAGATTGTCCAAGCCGCACGCCTTGTCTGTGCCGAGAGTCGAGCGCAAGCTCAGCTGCGAACTCCTGCGCGCTCGCCGCGGACTGCGCTGTGGACACCGACTGCGGCCCCGGCGGCTTTTGCTCGCCCAGTATGCTCAATCAGTCGTGTGGCGCGACGTATCATTGCCATACGTCTGCCGACACCTGCATCGACGACAGCGACTGCCCAAATCCCAGCATCGTCGATCCCGTCGGCTGCAACTTCGACAGCTCGCTCGGGCACTTTGTGTGCAACCCTGGCTGCAGCTCGCCTCCCGCCTGAATCAGCGGCTCGCGAACGCGCCCAGCTGACTCCCCTGCCCCACCTGTGCTACGCGAGGGCTCGATGAAAGCCAAAATCGTCCTGTTGCCCGGTGACGGCGTGGGCCCCGAAGTCACGGGCCAAGCGCGCGGTGTGCTGGAAGCGATCGCCAAAAAGCACGGTCACGAGTTTTCGTTCGAGACGCAGTTGATCGGCGGCATCGCCATCGACGAAACGGGCGATCCGCTGCCGCCCGCGACGCTCACTGCATGCCAGAAGGCGGACGCGGTGTTGCTCGGCGCGGTCGGCGGCCCCAAGTGGGACGACCCGAACGCCAAGACGCGCCCGGAAAAGGGCCTGCTCGCGATCCGCAAAGGGCTCGGCCTCTACGCGAACCTGCGCCCCGTCAAGAGCTACCCGGAGCTGATCGACTCGTCGCCCCTCAAACCAGAGCGCATCGCCGGCTGCGATTTGCTGATGCTGCGCGAGCTCACGGGTGGCCTCTATTTCGGCAAACAATACCGCGAGCAAACGGAGCGCGGCCTCAAGGTCGTCGATACGCTCGAGTACACGGACGTCGAGATCGCGCGCATCGTCAAGCTGGCGTTTCAGCTCGCGCGCGGCCGCAAAAAGAAGCTCACCTCCGTCGACAAGGCAAACGTGCTCGAGTCGTCGCGCGTTTGGCGTCAGGTCGCAACCGCGGCGCACGCGGATTTCTCGGACGTCACACTCGAACATCAGCTGGTCGACTCGTGCGCGATGCGGCTGGTCACGGCGCCGAACAGCTTCGACGTGATCGTGACCGAGAACATGTTCGGCGATATCTTGTCCGACGAAGCCGCCGTGCTCACCGGGTCGCTCGGCATGCTGCCGAGTGCTTCGCTGGGCGACGGCAAGCTCGGCTTGTACGAACCCATTCACGGCTCCGCGCCGGACATCGCCGGCAAGGGCATCGCCAACCCCGTCGGCACCATCCTGAGCGCGGCGATGCTGCTTCGTCATAGCCTCGGACTCGAGAGCGAAGCTGCCTCGATCGAACGCGCCGTGCAGGCCGCGCTCGCGGCAGGCGCGCGCACCAAGGATCTCGGCGGCGACAAGCCGCTCTCGACGAGCGGCATGGGCGATGCCGTGATCGCCAAGCTCTAGGCGCTGCGGGGCCCAGCGCGTCTACCCGACTCTATTCGACTTCTTCCGGCAACGGCGAAACTCCGACGTGCACGTGGTCGTGGTGATCGGCGTTGTCGTCGGGCGTGAGGAATTCGTGGAAGAGTCCGCTGCCGTGCAGGCGGCAAGCAAAGCCGTTGGCGGCCGGCGCATCGGGGCTGCAGGCGCCTTCCAGGTGTTTGCGGAAGTCGTGTTCGACTTCGTAGTTCGTGCCAAAGCGGGTAAAGCCGTGCAGATCGATGGCCAGGCCGTACGCATGCAAGCTGACGCGACCCTTGTTGCTCAAGCGGTACACATAGGCACCGGAGAATCGCACCGCGCTCACGCCGTACGCCACGAGCTCCGGTGCCACGCGGTCGAGCGCGAGCACCAGCCGGCAATCGGCCACCAGCGGGCCCGTGCCGGAACTATAAAAGCGTATCCCGGCGATCGGTCCGTCGACGACGATGGGCGTCTTGACACCGATTTCATGCTCGAGCGTGTGGAACGGCACACCGCGCTCGGCGAGCGCCGAAAGGCAGGCGCTGCTACCCGGGAGAACGCTGCGCAGCTCACTGCGCGCCCGCGGACGCGGCACCACGCTGGAGATCGGCTTCGGGTTGCGCGAGGTCGGCGGCGCGCCCATCGGGGGCGGGCTCTTCGCGGCCCGGACACTTAGCGAATTACTTAGTGACGCAGCAGCGACCGACGCGGGCGGCCACTGGTAGCTCGCCGGCACGACCCAACCGCCGTCATTGGCCCGCGGATAGCTCACCTCCGGCGCGTCGTGGGCGCAGCCGCCAAACAGCGGTGCAGCCAAAGCGACGAACAAAGCGAGCCCGAGTTTCACGGACGAAATGCTGCCGGACTCGGCCAGCCGCGGGCAATTTTCTAGGTTGGTTTTGTCCGTGTAGTCGCAGACACCAGCCCGCGCGACCTCTACTTGGTCGCGTCGCGGACCATGTTCGCTGCGTCGTCGCGGTCGACGTCGAGCGCTTCGGCGGTTTCGAGAATCAATTCACGCTCGCTCGTGCGAATGATGCCGTCGGCCGCCGCGACTTGAATCGCGAGCGATAGCGCCGCCTTGCGCGCGCCGGCGTCGGGCAAGCGCGATTTCACGCTCTGCAAGCGCGCGTCGCGGCCGTCCTTGTCGAGCGCGGTGGCGGCCTGGTCGAGCAGCGCCTCGAGCTTGGGCTTTGCCAGCCGCCCGTCCGTGAGCGACTCGACGCTCTTCAGGAAGTGCGCCCGCTCCACGTCGCTGAACTCCCCGTCGGCAGCCGCCGCTAGGAACATCATCTCCACCATGGCCTCGAGTTTGGCTTCCGGCAGGCCTTTCACGGCGCTTTCGCTCCCACTCATGCCGCCGACTATACACGTGCTCCGGGCCGCTGTCTGCGCCGCCCAACGGCCTTGTTTAGCTGCGGTTTGCTAGAATTTTTCAGGATTTAGGGGTCGCCTCGAGAGCAGCCCGCGTGCGCAGAGTGCAGGGCGGTCGTGGGTCACGCGGGAGCACGTCAAGGACACATCACGGTCGCCGCTTGGCTCACGCGCGAGGCCGCGCCCAGCGAATCCGTCGCGAAGACGGTGACGACGTGAGCACCCGCTCCGATCAAAGCCCCGGTCGCGCTCGGGCCGGGCAACGCGTCTGATTCATCGTCGAGCGCGAACGTGAGCGTGACCGGCAAGCCGACGGGAGACGCCACGTCGGCCGTCAAGTCGACGGCCGCTCGGCACGGCGGACCGCCGCTCCCGTTGAGCGCGAGCGGCACGGGCGGCGTGATCACGGGCGCTGCGTCCACGACGGTCTCGGTCGTCAGAGCCCCGCTCAGCGTGAAGGGCTGACCGTCGACGGTCGAGGTCAGCGAGAGGTCGATGCTAGCCTCGTTCGTGGTCAAATCCAGCACGGCGTTTTTTTCGGTGTCGGATACGAGCGCGAAGCCCGGTAGTGCTCCGTGCGCAGAGTGAATGTCACCGATTGCATCGAAGAGCATTCCGGGAGGTAGCCTGAACAGGAACGTCGGGTCGGGCTCGGGCGGCTCGGTCACAGCGATCTCTCCGGAGGGCGTGAGCATGGGACCGTCGAGGATCAGCGACCAACCAGCCAGCGCGAGACCCGGCAGCGAAACGTCCGCCAGCACGAGCTCGAGCTGATTGAGCTGCACCAGGCACGACGAGTCGTAGGTGTTGCAGTCTGTTTTCGGGGCCCACAAGTTGAACTGCCCGGACTTCACCGTGACGCTCTGGTTCGCTCCGCCGTAAGACGCCGTCAGCGTGCCGCTGAGCGCGAGCGTGTTCGTGCCCGCGCCCGCTAGATACGCGCCCTGGCCGTTCGAGTAGCCCGTGCAGGCATCGGCGAGGTAGCCGCTCGCGCTGAGGCCCGGGTGCGTTACATCGGTGTTGACGGTCGCCACGCAACCCGCGTCGTTCCCTGGAAACAAGGTAAAATTTCGACCGTTCGGCGCGCACAACTGGGCGCATGCGTCGCTCGCCGAAATGCCGCTGGCATCCATGCACAAGCGTTCGCCGCCGGGCGCAGTCGCGGGCACGTTGGCGAGCCCTGCCGCCGAACACGTCGGGCGCAGACCGTTGCCCGGATCGTCGATCTTGACGCACGGGATCGCCGTCACGTCACACCACACCGCGTCCAGAATGCGGGGCGGCAAGTCGTCGTTGCTACACGCAGACACGGCAACGATGAGGAGCGGTAGATAGCGGCGCTTCACCGGGTGCGAACGTTAGCCGCGAGCTCGCGTTCGCGCAAGAACGAGCGCTCAGCCCCCGAGCGCGTAGTGCGCGCGTAGGATCTCACGCGTGAAGCTAGGACGCAGGTAGAATCCTCGCGGCAACGCCGCGAACGGCGCGCCGTCCACGTCGATGCCACGACGGCGCGCTTGGCCGTTGCGCGCCTTGGGACGAATCTGCAAATAGCGTCCAATGTGCCCGGTGATCGCTTCGACGTCGCCGCGGCCAATCAGCCCCGCGAGCTCCTCCCAATCGAAGCGCAGCGCGGCCTCCGAGGCGGTATCGAGCGACCACAAAAGCGGTTCGCCCAGGCGCCGTTCCGGCACGGGCTTGTCGCGCATGCCCTCGACGGGCACCCACAACACGCGCTCGAGCTTGCGTCGCACCCGCGAGCGCGCCCACTCCACTTCACCGATCTCCGTCAGGGGAATCGTGCACACGAACGTCGACTCCAGCGGTTTGCCCGAAGGATCGACTGGCAGCGTCTTCAACTCGACGCCAAGTGTCTCGAAGTCCGGCTGTGCGCGCGAGGCCGCGGTGGCGCCGAGCGCGCGCTCCAGGAGCTCGCCGACGAAGCCCTTCGCGCGGCGTAGGTCCGGCGGCGCGCTCAGGCCGCGCTCGCGGGCGAGCTCACCCACGCTGCGCCCGGCAAGCGCGCGGGCTCTCGCCAAGAGCTCCTCGACGGTTTTGGGCGCGTCGGCGCGCTCCTTCATCCCGCTTCTTTCCGATAGCGCGCGACGAGCAGCGCGATGTCATCGTGCTGCACGGATAGGAACGCGCGTGTCTCGGCGAGCAGCCGATCGCGGATCACCTCCACCGACTCGGAGCGCACGCGCTCGAGCGCACGACAGACGCGCTCGATACCGAATTGTTCGCCACTCGCGGCCGTCGCTTCGATCACGCCGTCGGTGTAGAGCAGCAGCAGATCCCCTTCTAGCAGGAGAAAGCGCTGGTCCGGCGTCACCTGGCTGATGTCGCGCACCGCGCCGACCCAGGTACCGACGGTCGGGATGAGCTCGCATTTGCCGCTCGCGGCTCGTAAAATCACGATGTCCTCGTGCGCGCCGGCGAACACGACCTCGCCGTTCGCGAAGTAGCGGAGGAGCGTGAGCGTCGCATGTTCGTCTTGGTGCAGGCGCTCGCGTACGTTTTCGTACAAGACCTCGTTCACGACGTTGAGGACGTGGTGCGGCGCGGCGTTGAAATCGCTGCGACCCAGCGCGGCGACCACGCTCTGCAACATCATCATCACCAGACCCGGACGCAGGCCGTGACCCGCGACGTCGCCTATCCCGAGCCAGCAGCCTCCTGCCCCCGGCAGCACGTCGTAGTAGTCGCCACCAACCTCGCTCGCGGGCAACATGGTGGCGGCGATCTCGAGCCCCTGCACGCACAGGTTGCGCGGCAGAATCGAAGTTTGGATGTGCGTGGCGATCTCGAGCTCTTGTTCGAGCCGCTCTTTCTCGGCCTTTTCGCGCTGCGCGGCCTCTTCCACGACGCGATGCGCGAGCTCGGCTCCCTTCAGCGCCGCGCTGATCAGCTCGCGCAACAATTCGTACACGACTCGCCGCTTGGGGCCGAGCTCGAGCACCGCGAAGCCGAGCTGGTTGTTCTCGAAGAACAGCGGTTGAACCACCAGCGAGCGGCGACGGGCCGCCGGAAACACCGACGGAATCAGCTGCAGCGTCGGAAAGGTGAGCCCGCCGCTCGGCAAGTCGAGCAAATGCCGCTCGTCGTAGGCAACGATCATGCGTGACGCGGCGGGTAGCTTGCCGTAGCTGTCGTAGAGCGCGACGAAGGCCGAGCCAATTTCCAGCGCAGGCAAGCGGTCGGCCAGCGCGCGCGGCATCGATTCGACGTCGAACGACGTGATCAGGGATTCACTCGTGTCCGTGAGGATGCCCGCGGAAACTTCGGCTTGACGGCGCAGCGTGCGCTGCTCGCGCTCGATTGCATCCGCGATCAGCACGCGAATGCGCTGCCACACGTCTTCCATCCGTAGCCAGCGCGACGGGTCCCGCATCACCGCCGGCAGCAAACGCCGACGCAGCAGCGAGACAGCGTGCTGCCAGGCACTGAGGTCGCCGTCCACCGCGGACGTGCGCGAAAATACCGCGTCGAGCACACTCATCAGCTCGCGATCGGCGCCGCCCATCAGCGCGGCGAGCAGCGCGTCCAGCGCTGGTTCGATCCAGCCTTCGGTGCTTTGCACGCGTGCCGCATGCTCGGCGCGCGCCAGTTCGCCACGCAGCCCGGAGCGCAATTTGGCAAACGCCTCCGGAAAAGGCAGCTCGTTCACGTCGGGCACCGGGGGCAACTCGGACGGCGCGCCTTCCGACAGACAGCCGCACGAACGACGGCGCACGAACTGCGAAGGCAAGAGCATACGTTCCGCCACCGACTTGCCAGCGAGCTGGTCGAGCACGGCCACCACCGCGTATTCGGCGATCTCCCAGTACGGCTGAGAAACCGTGGCTAGCGTCGGCGACGCGCCGCGGGCCTCCTCGCTGTCGTCGAAGCCGATCACGGAAACGTCGTCCGGGACGTGTACGCCGCGATCGCGCAGCAGGCTCATGCCGCCCAACGCCGACTGGTCGTTCGCTCCGACCAGCGCGTCGAACACAACGCCGCGGTCCAAGAGCTCGGCCGTCGCGGCGCGCCCGAGCGCGCCGTCGAAGTTCGCCAAGATCACGCGCCCGGTCTCGAACTCGATCCCGAAATCCTCGAGTGTCTCGCGGTAGGCGCGGAAGCGCGTTTCGGCTTCTTGGTTTTCGATCGTGCCGCGCAAAAACGCAATCTTGCGTCGACCGTGCGTCGAGATCAGGTGCGCGATCGCCGAGCGCATGCCGGCGGCGTTGTCGGCCTGGACCAGCGGATAGCCTGGTACGCCCACCGCCACGGTGCAGATTGGTAGTCCGCGATAGCCCTCGAGCAACTGAGCCAGGACCGTCGCCGCCGAGCTCAGGTTGAGCACGATCAGACCGTCCACCGACTCGCGGCTTGCCAGCTCGAAGCAACGGTTGCGCTGCCGCTCGTAGCCCGCTAACGAATGCAAGAGGCCTCCCGCGAAACAGATCAGATCGCAGTTGCGGCGCGCGCACTCCGCGTCGAACGCAGCCACCAGCATGCTCGAGTACTCGTTGAAGAGCGCGTCGAGCAGCAAGCCGAGTCTGGGACGAGATCGGGAAGCTTCCATCCTACTACCGCCTAGTCGCCCGGGCGGGTCGGGCATTCATGGAAGCATAGCAAGCTTTTCTCGCGCGCGGCGCTCGCGAGCGGGCGATGAAGAGTGATAGGTTCTCGCGGTGTCGAGTTTGACCGCAGAAGCGAGCGCTCTCGGCTGGGGTCTGCTGCTGAGCTGCGCGGGCTGTTCACTCTCGAAAAATGAGCCGGCTGGCGCGCGGCCGGCTGGCTCGCTGGATGAGCGAGCCGCGCAAGCCGCGCAAAGCCGCGCAGATCTCCCGCGAGCCAGCGCGCCCGACGGCACGACGCCGATCGCGTCCGCGACCGCAGCGGTCGCCCCCTTGGTCGCGAGCGCTGCCGCCGCTGCCTCCGCTCACCCGATAGACCCAGCGGGACAAACGCACGACGCCGACGCGCCGCGCGTGTACGCGAAATCGCGTTTCGTTTGGATCCGCCCAGAGCCCGACGGTTCGAAGGAGTGGATCGGCTACTTGTGGACGGGCGGCTCGGTCAAGCTCCGCCACAAGAAGCCGGTCTACGGCCCAGGCTGCATGGAGTGGTACGCCGTCGAGCCGCGTGGCTTCGTGTGCGTCGACGGCATGCACGCCACGCTCGACCCGAACGACGCGACGTATCGCGCTCTCTTGCCGTACGCGCCGAACCTGTCGTCGCCCTGGCCGCATCTGTACGCCGAATCGCTCGGCCTCGATCGCGAACCGCTCGAGTTGCACTCGCCGCCCGCGTTTCCGGCCATGGCGCTCGGCGTGCATGAGCCGCATCCGCACCTGCCGCGCCGCTCGACCGTCGCCTACAGCCGCGAGCTCATGTTCGATGCGCAGCCGTACCTACTCAGCGCCGATTTTACCTGGATTCCGAAAGCGAGCGTCAAGCCGTATCCGGAGATCACGTTTCACGGCGTGAAACTCGGCTCCGAGGCGAAGCTCCCGCTCGCCTTCTTTCGCGGCAAGGATCGTCCCGTCTATACGCGCGACGACGCCGGCGAGTTCGTGCAAGGCGACGGCACGTTCCCACGCCTCGGCTTCGTCGAGCTGAGCGGCGAGTCCGCGCTATCCGGCAAGGACCGCTATTTCAGGACGCGCGACGGCCAGCGCTGGCTCAAACAGAGCGACGCCGTCATGCCGACTCCGGCCGTCGCGACTCCCTGGGGTGCGGCCGTTGGTGAGCCGGACACCTCGGGCAGAGCGCCCAAGGGACGCGCGACTTGGCTCGAAATCTCGGTCGGTCAAGGCACGCTGATCGCCTACGAGGACACCACGCCCGTGTTCACGACCCTGATCGCGCCAGGGCGGGGCGGCGGGGGCTTGCCGGACGAAGACCTGATCCCGCACGCGCTCACGCCGCTCGGCACCTTCCCCATTTCCGGCAAATTCGCGACCGCCACCATGGAAGCCCCCGGCGAGTTCATTCACTCCGACGTGCCCTGGACTCAGAATTTCTCCGGCCCGTACGCCGTCCACGCCGCCTACTGGCACGACGACTGGGGCACGCTCAAGAGCGGCGGTTGCGTCAACGTGTCGCCGATCGACGGCCGCACGCTGTTCGAATTCACGGAGCCCGCGCTGCCTCCCGGTTGGCACGGCGTGCGCTGGTTGCCGTGGCTCGGCGCGTCGACGTTGGTCGTCGTGCACAAGTAGCCGCGCTACTCGCCGAGCTCCGCCAGTTCCCGCTCGAACCCACCCGATAGAATCGGAAAGCGGCACCAGGTTTTCGGGTCCAGGCTCTCGTCGTCCAGGTGAAAGCTCGGAGCGTAGCGCTCGCGCTTCCACTGATTGCGGCTCCATAGTCGAAAGAAGCGCTCGAGCCAGGTGCGCAGCTCGGCTTGCGGGTAGCGAGCGAATTCGGCGCACAGCACGAGCCAGGTTTCGCGCGGCGTGCGCTTGTCACGCACCACCGAGCGCTCGATGGCGTCGAGCACCTCGTACGGCATCAGATCCGCCTCGTCCGTCTGTGTGGCGGAGGGCGGACGTAACTCGGCCGTGGGCGCTTGCGCGTTGACGGCGGACAGCGCCGGCAGCGGGCCCACGGAGACGGGTCCACGCTGCTCGAGCCAGAGCAGCCATTTTCGCACGAACACCTTGTCGATACCGGCGATCGGCGCGAGCCCGCCCGCGGTATCGCCGTCCATCGTGGCGTAGCCTACCGCCGCCTCCGAGCGGTTACTGGTCGACAGCAGCAGAGCCGATTTCAAGTTGGCGAGCAGCCATACGGACGGCGCACGCGTGCGCGCCTGCACGTTTTGCAGCGCCAGATCATCGCGGCTCCACTCGAGCTTGCGGCCGATGGCCTGCTCGATCAGCGACACGTAACCTTGCACCAGCGTCTCGACCTCGAGCTCGAGGTGGTGCGAACCGATAGCGTTGGCTACCGCGGCCGCGGCGTTGCGCGTGACGCTCGAGCTATTGCCCGTCGCTTGATACACGGTCGTTAGGAGCGCCGAGAGCAATGCTTTTTCCGTACTCACGCCGTCCAGCTGCAGCGCGGCCGTCAGACCGTGCAAGCCGAGATCGGCGAGCGCAAGGCGCGTCATCAAGAACACCAAGCTCGCCACCGCCGCGGAGTCCGCGCCTCCGCTCAGTGACACGACGAAGCCTCGCGAGCGGCTCTTACGCGCGTAGTCGAACAGCCCGAGCGCGATGGCGCGCGCGAACTCCTCTTCTTTCAGGTGGGCTGCCCAAGGTTCCGGCTCGGGTCCGGCGGGCGTCGCTTCCGGCAGGAGCGCGGGAAATGGGAAATCCGCCAGCACGCACTCGTGCGCCACGTGCTCGGGAGTGCGCGCGACGGTCGACGGCCAACCACGGCGCACGCGCAGCAGATCGATGTCGAGCAGAGCGCTGGTCAGCTCCCGGCTCTTGAAGCTGAAGCGCCGCGAAGACGCCACGATTTCTCCGCCGCTCGCGATCAGCGCGTCGCCGTCGTAGATGGCGCGCCCGGCTTCGTTGCCGAGCAAGTTCGCGTACAGGTAGCTGACGCCGAACGCGCGCGAGCCCTCCAGCACCAGCCGTCGCCGGATCTCGTGCTTGCCGAACGCGAAGTGACTCGCGCTCGGGTTCAAGATCACGTCCACCGCTTCGAGCGCGAGCTCGGCTCCGCGACGCTGAGCGGTCCAGGCGTCCTCGCAGATCTCGAAACCGATCCGTACACCCGAGCACTCGAAGTACAAATCCCCGAGCGGCACCGTGGCTCCGGCCAAGCGAATCAGCGCGCGCGTACCCGCTGGCCAGGGCGTGAACCAACGCGGTTCGTAGTGAATGCCCTCACCCGCCAGCGTGCGCTTGGCCACTAGCCCGACGAGCTTGCCGTCCACGGCGAGCGCGCACGCGTTGTATGCAGCCTTTTGGTACAAGACGGGCAGCCCGAAGCAGGCGATGAGCCCGTGCGTCTGCCGTACGAGCTCGGCGAGCACGCGCTCGGCTTGGCTCAAGGTGCCTGGCGATAGAAAGGCGTCCTCACAGCCGTACCCGGAGATGCACAGCTCGGGTAGACACAAAATGCTCACACGTGCGGCGCGCGCGTCCGTCAGCGCCCCGGCAATATTGGCCGCGTTTCCGTCCCAATCGAGCGGAGTCTGATTCAGGGTCGCGGCCGCGACGCGGATGAGCCTCATGCTGCTCGCAGCGTAGCACCACGGTCCGCCAATGCGTATGCTCCTCGGCATGCGCATTCTCGGCGTGTGCGGCAGCCTGCAGGCCAAGTCCAGCAATCTGTCGTTGCTTCACGTCGCGCAGAGCCAGGTCCCCGCGGGGGTCGAGCTCACGATCTTCGACGGCCTCGACGCGCAAGATCGTCGCGATTGCAACGGCGGTTCCAGCGCGCGAGCGAGGCCGGCGCGGCCTCGGCGCGCTCGCGTTCGCGCTCGCGTTCGCGCTCGCGTTCGCTAAGGGAGCAGGAACGTCGGACCCGGGCGACCGCCCGCGTCTTTGGCGGCGGTGCTCAGCTCCTTGCCGGCTCGCAAGCAGCCGTAACAATCGCCGAGGCCGAGGAAGCCGCAACCGCGGCGGTCGTCGAAGCGCTTGAGCAAGGGCAACGAGCGCAGATCGCCTTCGGTCTCCACGCGCGCGACCCAGCGCTTGGCGCTCGCACAGCCTTCACGCTGAGCTTTGGAAACGTCGAGCAAAATCTTGAGCGCGGGCGAGGCCTTGCCGCGCTGCGCGTCGTCGTCCAGGTAAGCGCGCGAACGCTTGCTGATCGCCGCCTTGGCGGGGTTCGTGCGCGACGTGTCCCATACGTCGTAGATCAGGTCCATGCCGTCGGCGCCCAGCGCGTCCGCCGAGAATTTCAAGGCTTCATCGGAGACGTCCGCATCGTCCGCCGCCCTGCGCACGTCCGCGAGCAGCGTGTTTTCTTTGGCCAGGGCCGGGAACTCCGCGGCGCCTTTCTCGTACGCGGCGAGCCCGGCAGTGAGCTGACCGAGCTTGAAATAGCCGTGGCCCAGCGCGCGCATCGCCGGCGCGGTCGGCTTTTTCTCGTTGCGCGCGGTGAGCTCCGCGAGACCCGTGGGATCGCCCGACTCGGCGCGCAAGATCAATTCGGCGAGCGCGGGATCCTTGCGCTTGACGGCAGCGGTCGACTCGACGGACGCAGGCGGCGCCGGCGTCTCGGCGTGGTGTCCGAAGATCAGCGATGCGCCCACCGTCAGTGCCGCGATCGCGAGCGTCGCGAACAGCATGCCGCCGAGCAAGGCAACCAGCGGCACCGAGCGGCCGGCGAGCTTTACGCGACGTTCGCTCAGCGAGCCGAGAGTCGTCGCGGGCGCCGGCGCAGTCGGGGCGCCGAGCGCGCTGAGCCCCTGCATCGTCGGCGCGTAGACCGCGGGCGAGCGACTGACCGGACCACCCGGCGGTGTGCCGGCCAGACCGAGCGACGAGGGCGGCGCGCCGAAGATGACGTCGATCCGCTCCAGCAGCTCGCGCGCAGTCTGCACCCGCTCGTTCGGGTTCTTCTTGAGCAGCAGCGTCACCAGATCGCGGATCATCGGCTCGATCTGCTCGGACAGCGGCGGCGGATCGGCGGTGAGCTGCTTGGTCAGCGTGACCACCAGATCATCGTCGTGGAACGGCGAGACACCGCTCAACATCTCGTACAGAATCACCCCGACGGTATAGAGATCGGCCCGCGCGTCGACGGCCTCACCGCGCGCTTGCTCGGGCGACATGTACTCCGGAGTGCCGAACACCGTACCGATCTTGGTGAGCGCTGGTTGATCGCCGGAGCCCTCGCCGCTCACCTTGGCGATGCCGAAATCCAAGACCTTGACGAAATCCCCCTCGCCCTCCTTGCTGACGAGCATCACGTTGTCGGGCTTCAGGTCGCGATGCACGACGTTCGCCGCGTGCGCCGCCGCCAAGGCGTCCACGATTTGCCGCGTGATGCGCAGAGCGCGCTCGGGCGACAGCACGCCCTCTGTCGAAAGCAGCTTGGTCAGGCTGTGACCTTCGACGAACTCGAGCACCAAGTAGAACGCGCCGTCGTCGAGGCGCCCGAAATCCGTGGCAGAGGCCACGTTCGGGTGTTGAATCCGCCCCGCGGCAACTGCCTCGCGTTCGAAGCGCGCCACGATCTCGGGGACGATCATCATCTCGCGGTGGAGCACTTTGACCGCGACGGCTTTGCGCATGTGCACGTGCTCGGCCTGATACACCGCGCCCATGCCACCCGAGCCGAGCAGCCGCTCGACGCGGTAGCGCCCGGCCAAAGTCGTTCCGATCAAGGTATCTCCTCGGTCGGATTCGGGATCGGATGCGCTCACGGGGCGGTATTCTGGGAAGCTTTGTGCCAAGAGTCGAGGCCTTGCGTCGGCTTCCTGGCTGCCCAGACGTCAGCTCTTGGCCGGTGGTAAGAGACGCACCGCGCCTTGTCCTGTTTTTGCGCGAATTCCGCGATGGAAAATGATCTTTTCTCCGGCCTCGCGACCGCGCGCGTAGGCCTCGGATCCGTGGCCGACCGCGTGCCGCGTCCAACGTACGCGCGGATGGCGCGCTTTGAAGAACGAGGCAAGCTGTGCGTCACCCACCCACACGAGCCCCTCGCGCTGCGACTTCTTGCGCTCGCGCTCTAGGCGATCACGAAAGCCCGTCATCACGCCCGCGACGAACGTGCTGCGCTTACCCGCCCGGCCGCCGCTCGCGCGCCGGTAGTCGCGCAATAGCCGCTCGGCCGTGTGCAGCAGGAAGGCATGCACGTATTCGGCGAGCTCCAGGTTTTCGGGCGCGCCGCACACCTCGAGTACGCTGCCGCGTTTGCCCTCGCGCGGGCGCCAGACCGGCACCCAAATCGTCTCCACGAAGAAATGGTCGCTGAGAATGCCGGCCAAAATGCGCTGGGCTTCCGAAACGCGCCCGGTGGGCGTGCCCAGATGGCGAAAGCCGTAGCTCGGCGCGCCGCCGCTCAGCGCCAGATCGAGATTGTACTTGAGCATCATCCGCTGCGCGGCGCTCATCGCGGCAGCGGCTTCGTGCTCGTTCGAGCTCTCGGCGAGCGCGAGCAACTTCGCGATCCGTTCGAGCACGTGTGCGTGCGCGGGGCCCTGCTCCGGCGTAGCCGGTATCCCCGTCGGGCGCGCGTCGATGCCGCGCTCCTCGCAAACTTTGCGAAATAGAGGACCGTGCGTGGCCTCTTCCGAAACGAGCAAGAGTTCCGCCACGTACTGGTGAGCCATCTCGTGTTTGAGGACCTCCACGAGCTCGCCCCAGCCGTGCTCGAGCAGCAGCACGCGCGACAGTTCGAGCACGCGCTCGGCGCTACGAAATCGGCCGAGCCGCGCGCGCGCGTCGACGAGCTCGAAGCGCGGCGGCACGAGCTGCCACTTGAAGAGCGTGCCGTTCAAGTCCTCCCAGGCACGTCGAATGGCGTGCAGCGCGGCGCGTTCCAACTCTTGGCCGAGGGTTTCGGTCGCCGCGCTCACGATCTATTTCTACCACCGCGGAAGTTTCGTGTTTTGCGATTTGATATTTTCTTTTCCTGCGAAGTTCCGACCTGAAACCTCGCGCGCTTTCGCCAACCTGCAGCAAAGCATGCACTGGGTTCGCCGGTTCATGTTTGGTTCGGGTCCCAGTTCCACTCCGTGATCCGCCGTTCTTAAACTGAAACGCCGTTTGGCGGGGCTTTGCCCCGGCGCCCCAGGAGGGTGCTCTTTTTGAGTTTTGAAATGTGACGATGCTCAGCCCGCTCTCGGACCTTAAGCTTCGCCGCCTCGCTCGCGATCTTCGATTAAAAACGCGCCGCCGGTGAACTGCCGGACGACCTCGGTCGCGTAGCTGCCCGACGGCAGCGCGAACGCCAGCTCCAGACGATCGACTTCGACGCGCTCCACCGAGATTTCGCCGACTTTGACGCGCAGATCGCGGCGCGTGCCCGGGGCCTGCCGCGCGAGCGTCTGGGCCTGCTCGTCGGAAAGCGCGAGGGCCGCGCGCGCGGCGGCCTCGAGCTCGGCTCCCTCGGCCGCCGCCGGACGCGTCTTGGGACCGAAGATGGGTCCGGTCAGATGCAGATCGCCGGCGTCATAGCGCGGCTGCTCGCGCGTCACGTCTTCGACGACGAACATCGAACCGGTCCCCTCCAGCCGCACGACCTCGCCGGGGATCAGGCGCGCGAGCTCGCGCGCGCGGCGCAGCGACAAATAGCGATTGAACACCTCGGCTTGCAGCACGCTCGGATACAGCTTGAGCAAGAAGCGCGGCGCGCCGTGTAAGCACGCACCCGCGCGCAACCAGTCCAAGGCTTGTCGCAAGCTGTCGCCATCACGGCCAAAGCGCTGACCGCCGAAATAGTTGAGCAGACCTTGCTCGGCGATGAACGCCGCGATCGCTCGCGCGCGTTCGAGGCCGTCCGGCTCGAGCGAAATGAGACGAATGCGAAAGCGATTGCCGAGCAGGTGCCCGGTGCGAAGCTTGTTACCGTGACGTGTGCTCTCGAGCACGCGCACACCCTCCGGCAGACGCCACTCCGAGAGCGGGCGCGCTTTGACCGGCAAGCTGAGCCACTGCGTCGTGACCGCGTGCTTGTCCTTGAGCCCCGCGTAGCCGACATCGCGCTCCTCGACGCCCGCTGCACGCGAGACGGCCCGCACCATCTGTGGCGTGGTCATGCCGCGCTTCTCGACCTGCGCGTACAGGTGCTCGCCGCTGCCGCTGGCGGGATAGAGCGGGAGCTCCTCCACCACGAAATCCTCGAGTTTGGGCCCGAGCTTCGCGTCGAGCAGCGGCAGACCGTGGGCCAAAATGGCCGGCTCGTGCGGGCGAAGCGCTGCGTCCTGAGCGGTGCCGGCGCCGCTGCCCTGCGTCAACGCTTGGGCCCGATCAGCTCACCGAGGGCCTTCAGCAGGTCGTCGCTCGCCGATTGAGTGCCCTGACCGAGCTCGAAGTCCTCGATGCCCAAGATCAAGAGCTCCGGATCGCTCTTGTCGGGATCGAAATCCCCGGGCAACCTGAAGAGCTCGGGCGGTGGCGGCGGCACGCTGTCCGCCGGCATGGCGCGCTGGTGCCCGCCCTGGCAGCTCACCATCAACGCGGCGATGTTGTCTGGGCCACCCGCGGCGTTCGCCAGCTCCACGAGGCGCGCCACGATCGCCTCCGGAGCGTCGTCTCGCGCGAGCGTCGTGGCGAGCTCCGGCGCGGACACCGGACCGCTCAGCCCATCGCTGCAGAGCAGATAGCGATCGCCCTCGACCACCGCGTGCGAACGCACCGAGACGCGCAGCTGATTGTCCATGCCGAGCGCACGGGTGACGACATTTTTCGGTAAGCGCGCCAGCACTTGATCGTCCAGATCCGGCCGCTGCTCGATGACGTCCGTGATCAGCGAATGGTCCTTGGTCAAGAGCTCCAGGTGTCCCGCGCGCAAGCGATAGCAGCGGCTGTCGCCGACGTGCGCGACGTGCATCAGGCCGGAGCGCGGCGAGAAGCAGGCTGCCACCACGGTCGTGCCCATGCCGCGATGCGCTTGGGAGCTGCGCGAGATTTCGACGATGTCGCGATTGGCTTTTTGCACCGACGCGGACAAGCGCCGCGCGCCGTGCGGCACGCCGAAGCGATTGAACTCCGGGCTCTCGTGGCTGACTCGAATCGTCGCGCCGAAGTAGTTCGACATCGAGCGAACGCACAGAGCGCTCGCTACGTCGCCCGCGTTGTGACCACCTGCGCCGTCCGCGACCACGAACAAGCCGAGGTCGTCGCGCACGAGCACGGCGTCTTCGTTGTGATTGCGGCGCTTGCCGGTATCCGTCGCGGCAGCCGCGCGCAGAACGAGCTCGGTGCTCATCTCGACCAGCGAGCATTGTCGCAGGATCGGCTGCGCTCGCCTAGCGGGGCGGCACTTGACCGGGCACACAACCCTTCGAACTCACTCTTGAATCCGGCCAGCCGGTGGACCTTTGCCGCCAGCGTTTACCGGGAGACTTCGCCGAGTTTCGCTTGACCGCATCGGACCCTGGACCCGATCGTTCGAAAAGTGACGCCCGAACTCCCACGTCGGACGCCGAGAACCGGGCTGGTGCTCTCCGGCGGTGGCGTGCGCGGCGCGTACGAAGTCGGAGTGGTGTCTGGCATGCACGAGGTGCTCGATCGCGATACGCGCGCGGGCCCCTTATTTCACGTGTTGTCCGGCACGTCGGTTGGCGCGATCAACGCCGCGTACCTCGCGTCCAACGCCCATGAACGAGATCACGGGGTCGAACGTTTGGCGGAGGTCTGGGAGAGCCTGCGACTCGAGGACCACGCGCGCGTGCGACCGCTCGGCCTCGCGCGCCTGCCTCACAGCATCCGCGCTCGCTTCAAGTCGTTCGCCGAAGATCCGTTGTGCACCTCGCTGGTCGACACGCGCGCGCTCGAGATCCTGGTCCGACGCACCATCAATTGGGTCAAGCTGCACGAGAACGTGCAAAGCGGGCTGATCGACGCACTGATGGTCGCGGCGCTGCACGTCGTCTCCGGTCGCACGACTATGTTCACCGAGCACGCACCGAACTGCCGCATTCATGAGACGCGCGACGAGCGTCGCACTACCGCGTTCGAGCGCATTACTTCCGATCACGTGCTCGCTTCAGCCGCCATTCCGCTGCTCTTTCCCACGCGGCGCGTCGGTGATCACTACTATTGCGACGGCGGTTTGCGCTTCAACACGCCGATCGCGCCCGCGATCCGCGCTGGCGCCGAGCGCATCGTGATCATCTCGGTGCGGCGCGAGCGCACGCCGCGCGAGGTCGCAGCGGTCGAGGCGGCGGACGCCGGCTCGGGGCGCGTGCTCGGACCGATTTTCTTGATCGGCAAATTGCTCAACGCGCTCTTGCTCGATCCGGTTGCGTACGATCTTCAAGTACTCGAGCGGCTCAACCAAGTGATGGCGGTGCTCGAGGAGACCCTCGACGCCGACGATCTCGAGCGAGTTCAACGCGTCTGGACCAAGCATCGTGGCGCGCCGTACCGCCGCCTCAACACGTTGATCTTCACGCCGTCTCGAGATCTCGGCCGTATCGCGGGCGAGTACATCAAGACCTCCCTCCGCACGTCCAACCTGCGCCCGCTCGCTCGCTACCTCATTCAGCGCTCCGCAGGCGAGACACCGGACCCCGAGGCGGACTGGGCGTCGTACCTGCTCTTCGACGGTGGTTTCGCGCACGAGTTGATCGAAATCGGCCGCAACGACGCGCGCGCACAGGCCGACAAAATCCGTGAATTTTTCGCGAGCTAGGCGGGAATCCCAGATGAACCCCAGCCAGGAAGTGATCGTGATCGGTGGCGGACCCGCCGGCTCCAGCGTCGCGACGCGACTCGCGCAGCAGGGTCGGCGCGTGCTCCTGCTCGAGAAGGAGCGCTTTCCACGATTTCACATCGGTGAGTCGTTGTTGCCGTGCGCGATGCCGCTGATCGAGGCGCTGGGCGCCATGCCGCGCCTCCAACAGGCTAATTTTCTACCGAAGTACGCCGCTGAGTTCGTCACCGCGGACGGCTCGTTCACGCGCCGCTACTCGTTCGCAGACGGGCTCGTGCCCGGCGCTCCCTCGGCGTACGAAGTGGATCGCTCCGCGTTCGACAAAGTCCTGCTCGACAACGCGCGCGAACGAACGGTCGACGTGCGCGAGGGCATGCAAGTCGTGAAATTCGAGATCGATCTCGCGCGGGGCGTCACGGTCGTGGCACGCGACGAAGCGGGCGACTCCCACGAATTTCGCGCCGAGGTGCTGATTGATGCGAGCGGACAGAGTTCGCTGGTCGCCGGTCGCCTGGGTTTGCGTGAGATGGACCAAGACCTCAAAAACTTCGCGGTCTTCTCGCACTTCGAAGGCGCCTCGCGCTACACCGGTGAGCGCGAGGGCGACATCAGCGTCGTGCTCATACCGGGCGGCTGGTGGTGGGTTATCCCGCTGCGCAACGACCGCACCAGCGTCGGGCTCGTCGCCCCCTCCCACTCGCTGAACGGCCGCAAACCCGACGAGGCCTTCTTTCAAGAGCGCATTGCCGAAACCCCCTTTTTGCGCGAGCGCTTGGCGAATGCGCGCCGCGTCGCGCCCGTCCACCGCATCTCCGACTATTCGTACGTCAGCCGAAAGCTCGCTGGCGATCGCTTCGTGCTCGTGGGCGACGCCGCCGCGTTCATCGACCCCGTGTTCTCGACCGGTGTCTACCTGGGCATGACGAGCGCATTCCGAGCAGCCGAATGCGTCGAGGCCGCGCTGCGCGCTCGGCGCTTCGAGCGCGACCGTTTCGTCGCATACGAGCGCTGGGCCCAAAAAAACGTCACCACCTATCGTCGCTTCGTCAAAGGCTTCTACACACCGGGATTCGTGGAGGTACTGATGTCTCCCAGCGATTGGCTCGATCTGCGCGCCGCGGTGACCTCGCTGCTCGCCGGCTTCGGCATCGATCGTTTCGACGTGAGCTGGCGAGTACTCGTATTTCGAGCCATCGCCAGCGCGCAACGCCGATTTGACCTCGTACCGCGCTTAGCCGCGCGGCAGCACGACGCGCTCTAGGCCAGGGACACTCCCTGCGCGCTCAACCGGTTGACGCACTGCTCCGCGTGACGCGCCAGGTGCTCCCCGCGCTTGGTCACGAAAATGCGGTACGCCGGACCGCTCAGGTCGGGGCCGCGAGTGACGGAGCCGCTGGCCTCGAGCGCGCGCATCGCACGCGAAACCGTCATCTTGTCGAGACCGCTGCGTACGACGACCATCGCCTGATTCACCGCGTCGTCGAGCTCCAGCATGAGCTGCCAGGTAGCGTCGAGCACGAGCCATTCGGAAAAACTCAGCCCCAGCTGCGACAACTCACGTGTCACTGCCGCACGCCAGCGCACCGCCGCGCGCCAGACCGCCCTACCCACCAACAACTGGCCCGATCGAACCCCTCTTCGCCCCATCATCTTTGACTCCTTCGCAATTCCTAGACCCGCGTTTCGAAAACCCCAAAGCCGCGCACAGCCGTTCACCTTGCCGCCTGCGCGTCACCGGCACTCGCATCCGTCACACCTGCACTCGATTCCGTCACCTGCTCGATTCCGTCACCTGCTCACGTGCATTCGCTTTCCGTCACCTGCATTCGTGCCCGGCCCCGCGCCTTCCTACGCCGCACTCGCGTTTCTGCGCTGCTCACCCTTTCGACCCCACGATCCAAGTAGAACCTGATACTCGCAATCGCCTCGCGCAAGGCGCATCACCTCAACATCCACGCGATTTCCGGGCGGGTATGCCCCTCCAAAACGGCCTCGCAAGTAACACGCGTTACATGCGACTACGTTTAGCACTACTCCGCCACATTTTTTTCTTTCCATCCGCCGCGAAATGAGTTTTGTAAGCGGGCGTGGAAACGACACGCACGAGCTGGGAGCGCCAGTTGGACCGGTGGCTGGAACCGGCTCTTCAATCTCTGCACCATAAGA
>DASXKQ010000034.1:0-3401 GCA_036496745.1 Polyangiaceae bacterium | reverse complement strand
CTGCGCCAAACTTGCGATATTGGCCGCCCTCGCGCACCAGCGAGCCGTTGCCCGTGCCGGCGGCCTCGACCAACGTGAAATGCGCGTCGTCCGGCGTGACCGGCAGCGCGTCGATGTACACGAACATCCGCCCCCAAAAGCTGTTGTTCGGGGCGGGGAAGGTCCGCGTCTCTTGCAGGTAGCTGTGGCCGTTGCCGTCCGCGTGGAAGTGGGCGGACTGCGCGCCGCGCGCGGCGAGGCTCGTGTCGAGCACCGGTGCGACCTGCCCGACGAGTGTCCACGTGCTGGCGTCGAAGCTCGACGCTTCGAAGTCCTCACAGAGTGTGAGGCCGAGTCCGGCGCAGCGAGACGCACCGAAGAACTCGTCGCGGTTGGTCGAGTAGTAAGCGGGCGCGGGGGCGTTTGCCGGGCCGCTCTTGCCGGTACAGGCACTCGCTCCGCACGAGAGAACGAGGCCGAGTAGCTCGAGCTTGCGACAAAGCGTCATGGCGCCGCGAGAGTAGCGCGGATCGCCATCTCCAGTCGGCAAAAGCAGTGCTAAGAGCCTAAACCGTGGTCCGCAGTCTCAGCTCGCTCAACGACGAACAAGCGCGCGCGCTTGCGGACGAGCGCGACACGCGTTCGCGCGGCGACAACAAGCGTTCGCGCGCCGTGGTGGAAGAGCTGCTGGCCAGGCTCGCCAGCGAGCTGATCGAACTCGCCGAGGGCAGGCTTCACGAACTCGGGTTGCCCGAGCCCGTGCTCGACGTCGTGGAAGACGCGCGGGCTATGAAGGTCGGGGCGGCGCGCAATCGGCAATTGCGTCTGGTCCGTCGCGAGCTCCGGGAGTGCGATTGGTTTTCGATCCGCACGCGGGTCCAGCAGCTCAAGTTGCACGGTACGGCGCCCGCGGGGAGCGAGCCTCTGCTCAGCGGCTCGCGGCCGAAACCCGAGGCAGCGTGGACTGTGCGGCTCCTCTCGGAAGGTGACTACGCGCTCGACGCTTTTCTGGAAGAGCAGCCGGGCGCCGAACGCAATCACCTGCGCACTCTTTTGCGCGAAGCGCGCAAGGCCGCGCCCGAGCGTCGAGGCAAGGCCGAGCAACGCCTCACCGCGGCGCTTGCAGCGATCTTGCGACCGCGCCCCGGAAGCTCCGCCTAGCGGCCTATTTCGGACAACTCCCGTCCGCGTACCACAGCGTTTGCTGGCGGATTAGAGTGCATTGATCGACGCAGGTCGCGGCGTTACACGCTCGCGTTTGGGGTCCGAATCCGACGGCGACGGGACACACGGTGGGCAGCACCCAGCAGGTTCCGGAGAGGTCCGCCCCGCCGCAACTATTCTTGTCGGGGATCTGGTAGTTGCAAAAGGACGTGGCCGGACAATACATCGCTGCGAAGCCGCCGCAGGTCAGGCCTTTCTCGCAGGCGCCCGCGCTCGCCACGGACATGCCCGCTTGCGCCGCGAGGCTCGCGTTCCAATACGTGAGGCCGTCACAGCCGCAGACGGGCGTGAGATCCGTAGTCACGGTCTTTCCCCGCGGAACGCACATGCCATCCCCGCACGTCGGGGCCTGACAGTATTCGTCGGCGGGACACGAGTTCGCTCCAGCAACGAACTTGCACGCGTTGGTGGAGATGCCGCCGCTGCCTCCCTGGGTAACGCCGCCGAGACCGGCGCTGCCACCCTTGCCGCCGCTCCCGGCTTGCCCGCCACCGCTCTGCCCGCCGATACCGCTCTGCCCGGCGTTACCGCTTTGCCCACCATTGCCTGCGACCTGTCCGGCGCTGCCGCCTTGTCCCGCGCTGCTCCCGCTCTGTCCTCCGTTACCAGTGCTGCCACTCTGCCCTGCGCTGCCCGCGCTCTGTCCGCTCGCGCCCGCGCTTTGTCCGCCGCTGCCCGCGCTCTGTCCGCTCGCGCCCGCGCTTTGTCCGCCGTTGCCCGCGCTCTGTCCACTCGCTCCGGCGCTCTGTCCGCCGTTGCCCGCGCTCTGTCCGCCGGTTCCGGCATCGGTGGTGCCTCCAGTGAAGCCCTTGCCGCCACAGCTGCTCGCGAGCGCGCTGAGGGCAAACCATGCACCCAGAGCGCCGTACTTCAAGCCCGCAGTCCATGGTGAGATTGACATGCTGCTCCCATCCAAAAAAGAAACACAGAGGGTCCAATAATGGCGCTGACATCTGAGTTCGCCAAGGCAATTACCGTATTCGAGTGCTTTCCAAGCCCGTAATTTCATCGGCTTTCGTAAAATCCGAGTCCTTTTGCTGGCCATACGATGCGATCTGCACCTACGGTGTGCGCCATGAGTGACCCGGACGACGCGAACGACGCGAACGACGAGCAAGAGACGAGCAGCAGCGAAGAAGCCGCGCCGCGCAAGAAGCGCTCGAGCGCGCGCAACAAAGCGCGGCTGCGCGAAGAGCGCGTGAGCGCGTCGAAGCCCGCGCAGAATCCTGCGCGCGTCGTGCTCGTCGGCGTGGTCGCGTTGGCCTTTGGCGCGGCGGGAGGTTGGTTCGGCCATGAGGCGCAAGCGAAAGCCAAGCTGCGCGCGGACTCTGCGCCGGCGACGGCGGGCAGCGGGGCGGCGAGCGGGCCGTGCGCCGCCTGGGAGCAGAAGATCTGTGCCGGTAGCGGCGATCAGTCGGCGGCCTGCCACCAAGCCAAGAGCGCGACCGAGCTATTGACCTCGGGCACCTGCGAGCGCGCGCTCGAGACTATGCCCGCGACGCTCGCGAAGTTGAAGGCGGCGCGCGTGCCGTGCGACACGCTGGTTGGCAAACTGTGCGCTGATCTGCCGCCCGGCTCTCAAGCGTGCGCGCTCGTGAAGGAGCGCACGCCCAGCTTTCCGAGCGAGCGTTGCACGGAAATGCTGCAGAACTACGACGCCGTGATCGGCGAACTCAAGACGATGGACCAGCAAATGGGTGCGGCTCCGCCAGGCGGCGCTCCCATGGGACAGCCGATGGGCCAACCCATGGTCCGAGACCCACGCGGCGCACCGCCGGGCGCACCGTAGGTAGGTCCTGCGCGATTCCGCGCGCGCTACGCGCGATACTGCTACGGACAAGCGGCCGACGGGCACGTGCCCGAGTCGAGCAGAGAGTACGAGCCTGCCTGGCCGCTCGTGATCCTTGCGATGATCGCGGTGGCTTGGCACGTGGGCAAGCTAGGGTCCCCGCCGATCGAGAGGGTCCCCACTTTGGTGAGCAGCGGCAAGCGCAGACACACGAGGGAAAAATTCGACGTGACGACCGAGCTGTTGCCGAGCGAGGTGAGGTTCGGCAGGTCGAGCGTGACGACCCCGTTGCTGTCGAACTCGAACTGGCCGTTCACGGTGGTGACGTTCATGCGCACCGAGCCGAGCGCGTAGTCATTCTGGAAGAAGAGCGCGGTGACGGTGCCGCCGATGCCCGAAAAGGGCGTCA